>CASEJD010000181.1 GCA_949288145.1 uncultured Coriobacteriia bacterium | reverse complement strand
GGCTGGCCAGCCCGCAGGCGCTGCCATGCCCGGCGCGCAAGAGTTCGCGAACGCCCAGTCCGCGCCCGTGCCGCCCTACGCGCAGCCGGCGCCGCAGCCGTTCGCGCCCATGCAGCAGCTGGTTCCGCAGCTCACAGGCGGCATGAAGTTCGGCTACTTCGCGCTCGGTTTCCTGGGCAACCTGCTCGGCATCCTGGTCGCGTGGCTCATCAACGCCGACAAGCATCCGGAAATCCGCAACTCCGCCATCAAGTGGTCGGTCGTGGGCTTCGCCTGCACCTTCGTGATTGGCATCCTCATCTCCATTGCTGTCATGGGCTTCATCGGCACCCTCGTCGCGGCGGTGGGCGCGGGCGCCTACAGCGCGGACCCGACGTCGTTCTCTTACTACGGTACGTTCTAACAGGACTCCGGGCTACAGCTCGGTTTCCGCAATGCAGTTGAGCCGCATGCCCTCGCAGAGTGCGTTGAGCTTGCGGTCCGCAGAGAACAGCGTGCCGTTGCTGCGGCGCGCAAGGGTCAGGTAGAACAGGTCGTACACCGAATGATCTTGGCGTACGGCTTCCGCGAACGCTTCGTCAGCGTTCTCGCAAAGCGGCACGAATACGTCGACGAGCGCGAGAGCCTCGTCGACGTATTTTTCTGCGTCGTGGCCTGTGAGGAGCCCGGCGTGGACGTACTTCCAGAACGCGTTGCGGACCTCGACGCGGAAGAGGTCCGACGTCATGACGGGCTCTCCGTCGAGCATCAAGGCTCGAAACGCCGCACCGCGCTCTGTCCCGCGCACGATTTCTACGGCGGCGCTGCAATCAAGGACGATCATTGCGCGTCACCCCACAATGCCAGGGCTGCCCCGTCGCGCTCTTCGCGGGCGGAGCGGACGAGCTCTGCCGGCTCGGGGAACCCCTCGGGGACGTCGAAGGGGGGAAGGGCATCAATCCGCTCGAACGCTAAAGCGCGCTTTCGGGCGCGGTGCTCGCGTTCATCAGTGCCGTAGCTTGCCGGGGGAGCCGGCTGCGCCGTCGGAACGGCTGCCCATGCGACCTGCCCGCCGCCCGCTCGGTACGCGCGCAAATAGTCGCGCAGGATATGGACGGTCTGCTGGGAGATGCTGCGGTCTTCGTTGTTCGCGCACACGCGCAAGGCCTCATACAGATCTTCGGGGAACTCTCTCACTTGCAAAGCTGGCATGACCCCTCCTTTCGCAGGAATACTGCATGCATTATGCATGCAAACATCATATCACAGTCATGACGTGTGCTGCGCCGCCCACGGAGCATCGCCTGCTCGCGTTCTCAACGCCCGTCCGGACGTCGTTCCGGGCGGGCGTTCGAATTAATACCGTCTTTATGCGTGCGCTCCTATACTCGGCGCAAAGCCGACATGCTCGGCAAGGCTGTCGAAGGGGGAAGGGGCCATGGGCATCGTCAAGACCAAGCGCGCGCTCGTCGTCGGGTGCGGCGAGTTCGGGCTTGCCGTCGCGGACAAGCTCTCGTCGCTCGGGTGTGCGGTCACGGTGATCGACACGAACGCCGCGGCGTTCAACGGGCTTCCGGCGAGCTTCGGGGGCGAGACGCTCGCAGGTGACGGCGCCGACGTCTCGACGCTCGAGGCGTGCGAGATTGGCGCCGCGTCCTACTTCGTCGCGTGCACGACGCGCGACTCCGTCAACTACTTCATCGCACGCGTGGCGAGCGAGGTCTACGGCGTCGAGCACGTGTACGCGCGCATCGACGACGGGGATTTGGTCGCCATGCTCGAGGACAGCACGGTCGAGCCCATCTGCCCGCACGCGCTGTGCCTGGGCGCGTTCTGCCGGATCGCGAACCTGCCGCTGGACCAGCGCACGCCGCGCGCGATGTCGGAATCCCGCGGCGGGTGGACCGGCGGGCGCTCCGTCCGCGGGTTCGGCTGGAAGCGCGAGTCGTAAGGAGGGCGAGCATGCGCGTTGTGATCGCGGGCGGGCGTTCCCGCACGGACTTTTTGGTCGAGTCGCTCGTAGCGGGCGGCAACGATGTGGTGATCGTCAACAACGACCGCGCGTGGTGCGAGCACCTTGCCGCGCGCCATGACGTTCCGATCGTCTGTGGCGACGCCACGAAGCGCTACGTGCTCGATGACGCCGACATCGAGGGGTTCGACCTCATGATCGCGCTGTCGGACAGCGACGCCGACAACCTGGTCATCTGCCAGATGGCGCAGTTCTATTTCGGCATCGAGCGCCAGGTGTGCACGGCGTACAATCCGCGCAACGTGGCGGTCTTCAAGAAGCTCGGTATCTCGTCGGTCGTGAGTGCCACCTTCGTACTCTCGAAGCTCATCGAAGAGGCGTCGTTCGCCGCGCTGGACGG
>CASEJD010000180.1 GCA_949288145.1 uncultured Coriobacteriia bacterium | reverse complement strand
CGGAGGCCGTGAGGGAGGAGGCGGCATGATCCTCGAGTTCCTGGCCGGGGAGCACCCGGCCGCGCGGCGAGCGGGCGAGTGGCTCGAGGAGCACCCCGTCGTCGCGCTCGCGATCTTCCTCGCAGCCGGCCTCCTCGCGTCGGTGAGGTGGTAGGCATGGACCTCATGCGCAAGTCCGCCGTCACGCCGGAGGAGCTGGCAGAGCTGGCCAAGATCCCCGGCAACGAGAAGGTCACCATCCCGCGCTCGGCGCGCCCGGCGAGGGTCGACACCGTGCGCGTCTGCGTGCGACTGTCCGGCACCCCGGAGATACCGATGCTCGCGGGCGAGACGCTCGCGGTCTTCGTGCGCACACACGACCGAGACATGGCCGAGGAGGTGGCCCGCGCGGCGCTGCACGCCCACGGGCTGGAAGGGGAGGTTATCTCGTGAGCACCAAGTCCAAGCGTCAGGGCACCGACTACGAGACGCACGTCTGCCGCTTCATGTCCGTGGCCCTCGGGCAACCGGGCATCGAGCGCCGCGCGCTCCACGGCGTCAACGACATGGGCGACATCTTCGGCATCGACGTGCACGGCTTCGAGTGCATCGCCGAGTGCAAGGCCGTCCGGGACTCCCGCATTGAGGAGCACCGCGCCGAGACGCTCCGCGAGCGCGACGCTGCCGGGGCCGACATCGGGATCCTCGTGTGCGCCGGGTACTCCGCGCCGTCCGCGGCGTTCCCGGACGGCAGGAGGCTCCCGACGCGCCTCTCTACCGTCCACATCACGCTGCGCGACCTCGCGATGCTCGTGCCCGAGCTGATGCTCGCCGAGGGCATGGAGGGCGGCGGGGACGCCTTCTGGGTCCAGATGACGCTCGCCGAGTTCTGCCTGATGGCAACCGACTAAGGAGAAAGACATGAACAAGTACTTCGAGAAGAACAAGTTCAGCGGAGACGGTGTCTGCGAGCTCGGGAACGCGGTCTCCCTTGCGGCGCGCGTCATGTGCAACAACCTGACCATCAAGGAGATCGAGGGCTCACTCAAGAAGAGCGTTCTCGAGAAGAGGCGCGACGAGCTCGAGTCCAACCTCGCCTCGTCGGCGCTGAACATGATCGCGCTGTGCGAGGCGGTGCTCGACGCCTGCGACCCCGACGCCGTGTCCGACGCCTACGAGGAGCGCGTCGAGGAGCTCGCGCCCACGGAACTGGACGCCCTGCGCCGCGAGCTTCGCAACGCCCTCGGCATCGACTAGGGGGCGGACATGGCAGACGAGAAGGTCATCGACGTCGAGCCGGAGGTCATCGAGGCCCCGGCGGCGCTGACGGAGGCGGACCGCTGGCTTGCCGAGCAGCGCGAGAAGGTCGCGGCGCGCCGCGACAGCTTCCACGCCTTCGACGTGGACACGCCCGAGAAGTACCGCGACGCCAAGGCCCAGCGCAAGGCCCTGCGCGCCCTCATCGCCGAGGTCGACGGCGACAAGAGGCGCATGACCGCGCAGCTCCGCGACACGCTCAGCCGCTTCAACTCCGAGGTGGGAGGCATCCTCGCCGACCTCATCGAGGAGGACGTCCAGTACAAGGGCGAGATCGAGCGCTGGGAGCGGCAGGTCGTGGCCGAGCGCTGGGCCCGCGTCGACGCGCGATACCGCGACGAGTACCCCGACATGGCCGCGCAGGTTCCGCTCGAGCGCCTGCGCGAGCGCTACGGCGCCGACTGGAAGGGCGACAACTACGGCACCAAGGAGGCGAAGGTCTGGCAGGGCGTCGAGTCCGCCGTGGCCGACGTCGCGGCCGGGCTCGAGACCATCGGCGCCCAGACGCACGTGAGCGGCGTGGCGCTCACCGAGGAGGACCGCACCGACCTCGTGGCGGAGTACCTGCGCACCCTCGACATGGCCGGCGCCCTGCGCAGGACGCAGGAGCGCG
>CASEJD010000179.1 GCA_949288145.1 uncultured Coriobacteriia bacterium | reverse complement strand
GTGCGCGCTGCCGGCGCGTCGCTCTCCGGCGAGGAGGGCGCTGCCGAGACCGCCGAAGCGGTGCTCGCAGGGGCCTCGGTGGAACGCCGCCTGCGCGCCGAGATCGAGCGCGCCTGCCTGGACATCATGCTGCTCCAGCAGCCGCTCGTGGCGGACGACCTGCGCTTCGTCTCCGGCGCGTTCCGCGCGGTGTCCGACATCGCGCACATTGACTCCATGACGCGCGACGTGGCATACCTCTCCCAGGGCATCCCGGCCGAGGAGACCGCGGAGCTGCGCTGCGTCTTCGCCGAGCTCTCCGAGCGCTGCGCCGTCATGGTCGAGACCGCCTTCGACGCCTTCCGCTCCTCCAGCGAAGAGCGCGCGAACGAGGTCTACGCCCTGGACGACGAGGTGGACCGCCTCTACCACCAGGCAGAGGCCATCGTGGTGGGGCTCATCCGCTCTGCCGCCGACGACGCCGAGATCGAGTTCATGCCCGAGCTGTTCATGGTGGCGAAGTACTTCGAGCGCATGGGCGACGACGCCCAGCGCCTGGCTGACTGGGCGGTCTTCCGTGCCACGGGCGAGCATGAGGTATACTCTGTGGCGCACTCCAAAAAAGGAGCCGAACCGACCGGGGAGTAGGCGCGCTTGATCTATTACGTCGAGGACGACAAGAACGTTCGCGATCTCGCTGTGTACGCGCTTTCGCACGCGGGCATCGAGGTCGAAGGCCTGCCTGACGGCGAGGCACTGCGCGCTGCGTGCGCGCGACGCCGGCCGGACGTCGTCGTCCTCGACATCATGCTGCCTGGCGCCGACGGGCTCGAGATCTTGAAGCGCATCCGACAGACTCCCGGACTCTCGCGCGTTCCCGTCATGATGGTCACGGCCAAAAGCTCCGAGCTCGATATCGTGACCGCGCTCGACAGCGGAGCCGACGAATACCTCACGAAACCCTACGGCATGATGGAGATGGTCAGCCGCGTGCGCGCGCTTCTGCGCCGCGCGACGGACTGGGGTGCCGAGCCAGCGGAGCACGGCATCGTCGTCGGCCCGCTCTCGCTCTCGCTCGAGAAGCGCGAGGTGTCTTGCGACGGCGAGCCGCTCTCCCTCACGGCGCGCGAATTCGACCTGCTGGCGTTCCTCATGCAAAGCCCCGGCACCGCCTTCTCGCGCGAGGAGCTGCTCGCGCAGGTGTGGGGCTGGGACTTCAGCGGCGGCAGCCGCACGGTCGACGCGCACGTGCTGACGCTGCGGCAGAAGCTGGGGGAGCGCGCCGATCTGCTCGAGACCGTGCGCGGCGTGGGATATCGGCTGAAACGTTGAGTAGCGAAGGGCGACAAACGTGATCTATTACGTCGAAGACGACACTAACATCCGCGATTTGACGATTTACGCGCTCAAGCAGGGCGGCTTCGAAGCGTGCGGCTTCGAGAACGCGGCGGACTTCTACGCCGCCGTGCGCCGCCAGACGCCCGAGCTCGTGCTGCTGGACATCATGCTGCCCGAAGTGGACGGCCTGGAGATCCTGCGCCAGCTGCGCGCCGACCCGGCCACGAAGCACGTGCCCATCATGATGCTCACGGCGAAGGGCACCGAGTACGACACCGTCTGCGGCCTTGACGCTGGCGCCGACGACTACCTGGCGAAGCCCTTCGGCATGATGGAGCTCGTCAGCCGCGTGAACGCGCTCTTGCGCCGCGCGGGCAAGCCGGCGGCCTGCCTGCAGGACACCATCACCTGCGGCGTCATCTCGCTGTCGGTTTCGGCCCACTCGGTCACGGCGGGCGGCGTGCCCGTCACGCTGACGCTCAAGGAGTTCGACCTGCTGAAGGCGCTCATGCGCCACGAGGGCCAGGTGCTCTCGCGCGACCAGCTGCTCGAGGACGTGTGGGGCGTTACCTACGCCGGCGGCACCCGCACCGTCGACGTGCACGTGCAGACGCTGCGCCAGAAGCTCTCCAACGCCTGCGAAGGCGCTGACTCGTGCATCACGACGGTGCGCGGCGTGGGCTACAGCATCAAAGTGCCGCAGGCGGACGCATGAGCACCCCGGTCAACGGGAAGACCCTCTCGGGCACCATCTTCCGCACGGTGCTCGCGTTCTCGCTCGCCATCGTGCTCGTGATCCTGGGCGTGGCGGCTACGACGTTCTTCGTTTTGTTCGAGCACCAGGCCGAAGAGAACCTGGCCAACGAGGCGGAGGAGGCTGCCATCCAGCTCGAGGCGTCGAGCGATCCGGAGGTCGTGGCGCGGTCGCAGCTTGAAGGCTCGGTCCGCTTCACCTACATCGGCGCCGACGGCACGGTCATCGCCGACACCGAGGCCGACGCCAGTGCGCTCGACAACCATGCGAACCGTCCCGAGGTGCAAGACGCCCAGGCCACGGGAGAAGCCGTGGTCTCGCGCTACTCGGAAACGCTGCAGAGCGACACCATTTACGCGGCCGTGAGCCTTTCGGACGGCTCGGTCGTGCGCCTCTCCGAAGAGCGCGACTCGCTGTTCTCGTTCGGCACGTGGTTCGTCCTGCCGGGCGTGGCGCTGCTCGTCGTCGTGGTGGCGCTCGCGTACGTGGTGTGCCGCGCGCTCACGAAGCGCATTATGAAGCCGGTCGACGCGCTGAACTTCCGCGAACCGCTCAAGAACGAGATCTACGCCGAGATGAACCCCTTGCTCGAGCGCATCGACGCGCAGCAGAAGCAGCTCAAGCAGCAGAACATCGAGCTCGCGCGCGCCGAGAACCTGCGCCGCGACTTCTCGGCCAACGTGAGCCACGAGATGAAGACGCCGCTGCAGGTGATCTCCGGCTACGCCGAGCTCATGATGAACGACATGGTGCAGCCGGCGGACCGCCAGAAGTTCTCGGCGCTCATCTACGAGGAAGCGCAGGCCATGCGCTCGCTCATCAACGACGTGCTCACCATCTCCCGCCTGGACGAGGTGGGCATGAACGGCGAGCGCATGGAGCGCATCGACCTGCACGGGCTGGCCTACATCGTGGCCGGCCGTCTGGACAGCTTCGCCGAGAAGAACGACGTGACCATCAAGGTGGAGGGCGAGCAGGCGTTCATCATGGGCGCGGGCACCCTTGCCGAGGAGATGGTCTACAACCTGGTGGAGAACGGCATCCGCTACAACCATCCGGGCGGCACCGTCACGGTGACCGTCCACGGCGGCGCGCACGGCGTGGACATGACCGTCGCCGACACCGGCCCTGGCGTGCCCGACGAGTACAAGGAGAAGATCTTCGAGCGCTTCTTCCGCCTGGAGAAAAGTCGCTCGAAGGCCACGGGCGGCACGGGCCTGGGCTTGGCCATCGTCAAGCATGCCGTGCAGTTCCATGGCGGCATGATCACGGTGGAGAGCGAGATGGGGAAGGGCACGACTTTCGTTCTGAAGTTCCCGAGCGCCCCGACCCTCGTCAAACAGCACGAGGAAGCGGAATAGGGCGCGCCGCAGCGTCCGCCGCCCCGCCGTTCGTAGAACGGCGGGAAAACAGAAAGAGCCCTGCCCCCGCGCCCAGGATGAACCCACCTCGTAAGGTGGGTGCTCGCAGCCCGCTTCCTGGCTTTCGTGCCAACGGGCACGAATCTCCATTCCACGCGCTATCTTGAGCTCCCTGTTAGAATGCATCGGTCCATCGCAAAGAACGGCTAACGGAAGCAGGACTTGATTCGAGTATAGGACCGCCGCCGGCAAAGAAAAGCCTTGACAAGCGTTTTGCTCAGGATATGCAAAGCAGGCGTCCCGTGCTGCTCGGTGGACGCGCGGCGCGTCGGCGCGCGCTCGCTCACACGACCGCCCGAGACCATCCGGCTATAGAACATGCGTACGAATATGGTAGAGTGTGCAGCATGGAAAACTTGTTCACAGAGATCGAGAACGAAGCGAAGCTCAAGAACGCGCCGTTGGCCGTGCGCATGCGCCCGCGCACGCTCGATGAGGTGGTGGGGCAGCAGGCCGCCGTGGGAGAGGGCAGCTGGCTGCGCGTCGCCATCGAGCGCGATGCGCTGAGCTCCGTCATCCTGTACGGCCCGGCGGGCACGGGAAAAACGTCGCTTGCCCATGTCATCGCCGAGACCACGCGCGCCACGTTCGTGGAGGTATCCGCCGTGGGCGGCACCGTGGCGGACTTGCGGCGTGAGATCGACGCGGCGGAAAAGCGCCTCATGCTCTCGGGCGCGCGCACCATCCTGTTCGTCGACGAGATCCACCGCTTCAACCGCAGCCAGCAGGACGCGCTGTTGCACGCCGTGGAGGACCGCGTCGTCGTGCTCGTGGGCGCCACCACGGAGAACCCGTACTTCGAAGTGAACTCGGCGCTCATCTCGCGCTCGCGCGTCGTGGAGCTCTCGTCGCTCACCGACGCCGACGTAGAACTTCTGCTCGACCGCGCGCTTTCCGCGGAGCGCGGCCTGGGCGGGCGGTACGCGCTTGCGCCCGAGGCGCGCGCTGCCATCGTGCGCATCGCCGGGGGAGACGGCCGCTCGTCGCTCAACACGCTCGAGCTCGCCGCGCAGTTGGTGGACGCCGGCACGAAGGACGCACCAGCCCTCATCACAGCCGAGGCGGTGGAGCTTGCATCACCGCGCGTGGGCCGCCCGTACGACAAGAACAAGGACATGCACTACGACGTCATCTCCGCGTTCATCAAGTCCATGCGCGGTTCGGACCCGGACGCCGCGCTGTACTGGCTCGCCCGCATGATCGAAGGCGGGGAGGACCCGAAGTTCATCGCGCGGCGCATGCTCATCGCCGCGTCCGAGGACGTGGGCAACGCCGACCCGCAGGCGCTTCTGGTGGCGGAGGCAGCCTTCCGCGCCGCCGAGGTCATCGGCTATCCCGAATGCCGCATCAACCTGGCGCAGGCCGCCACGTACCTGGCGCTCGCGCCGAAGAGCAACGCCGCCGAGGCGGGCATCGACGCCGCCCTCGCCGAGGTGCGCCAGGGCCCGGCGCGAAAAGTGCCGGACTACCTGCGCGACCGCCATCGTCCTGGCTCCGAATCGTACGGCGAGTACAAGTACCCGCATGATTACCCAGGCGGCTGGGTGGAGCAGCGCTACCTGCCCGAAGGCCTGGAGCGCGGTTGCTTCTATCGTCCGAGCGAACGCGGCTGGGAGGCATATCGCGTCGAGGCGACGGCACGCGACCGCGGTAGGCGCGGACCTGCCGCTCCTGCATCCGGTACAGGGGCGCCGGATGCGTCCCTGTAGCTTTCCGGCAGGCGCGGTGTGGTAAAGTAGCCTTCGAACAGAGGAGGTCACCATGGACGGTTTCGGCACTATCCTTACAGTCGTGCTCATCATTGCCCTGATAGGGTTGATCTGGCTTGTCGTAGAGCTGGCAGTCACCGTGCGCAAGACGCGCGCGACGGTCGAGGAGGTGCATAAGCAGGTCGAGCCCACGCTCTCCAGCGCCCAGCGCATTACCGCCTCGCTTGAGCCGGTCGCAGAAGACCTCAAGGAAATGACCGCTACGATCAAGCCAGCGGTCGACCGGGTCGATCCGCTGGTGGAGCGCGTCTCGCTTACCGTGGACGCGGCGAACTTGGAAATCATGCGCCTTGACCAGATTCTGGAGAACGTCGGCGAGATCACGGACACGGCAAGCTCTGCGGTGAACGCCGTGGAAGCGGCGACGAACGCCCCGATTGCGGTCGTGAACACCGTGACCGACCGCGTGCGCGGCGCGTTCAAATCCCGTCGCGCTTCGGACGAGTCCATTGCGCTCGGCGAAAAGAAGGCGGGCGCGATCGAAGGGGAGAACCCAGCCGCTTCGTTCGTTTCCGAAGGCATCGACGCGGCAGGCCGTTTGGTGCACGAAGCGCGCACGAGCGTGCAGGAGCGTCGTGAGGCACGCGCGGAAGCAAAGCGCGAGGCATCTGCGGCAGCCGCCTCTGCAGCAGAGCAGCCT
>CASEJD010000178.1 GCA_949288145.1 uncultured Coriobacteriia bacterium | reverse complement strand
GCCTCCAGGCCGTGCAGGCGGCGCTTCCCGAGGCACTGCCGTCCCTGGACGGCGCCATCGCCATGGGCACCGCGGCAGCAGAGCTGCTCGAGGACGTGCGCGACGACCTGAACGCGGCGGCTGACAGCCTGGATGCCGGCGTGGCGAACGTCGACGCCGCACGAGAGAGCGCGAAGGCGCACGCCGAGGCAGCCCGCCAGGCCATCGAGGGCGCACGCGCGAGCTTCGAGCAGGACGCGAAACCCACGCTGGAGCAGCTTGCGAGCGACGCCGCCGCGCTCTCCGACAGCGTCACAAGCGGCGCCCAAGCGCTCGACGATGCTGGAAGCGACCTTGCCGGATCGGTCGGCTCGGTGGGCAGCGTGCTCGGCGAGACCCACGACCGCACCGCTGCCGCTGGCATGAGCCTGCGTAATGCGGCGAGCGAGCTGCAAGGGCTTTCAGACCGCATCGACGGCGCGCTGGCGGCGGGCGACACGTCCCAGCTGCGCGACATCCTCGCTTCCGACGTGCACACGCTCTCCAACGCGCTTGCCGCGCCCGTGGGCATCGAGCGGACGGCCGTGTACCCCGTGCAGAACTTCGGCTCCGCTATGGCGCCGCTCTACACGACGCTTGCGCTGTTCATCGGCTCGCTGCTCATCTTGGTGGCGGTGCGCCCGCAGCCTTCGCCGCGGACGACGGAACGCCTTGCGAACCCCCGCCCCTCCCAGCTGTTCCTTGGCCATTTCGGCGTGGTTGCGGTGCTGTCGCTGTGCCAGTCGACCGTCATGGGGCTGGGCAGCCTGCTGTTCCTGCAGGTGCAGGCGGTCCATCCCCTGCTGTACATGGCGTGCCTGTGGATTGCAGGCCTCGTGTTCGCGTTCCTCGTGTACGCGCTCGTGGCGGCGTTCGCCAACCTGGGCAAAGCGATCGCCGTGCTGTTGCTGGTGGTGCAGGTCACCGGCTGCGGCGGGTCGTACCCGCTCCAGATCATGCCCGGCTTCGTGCAGGCCGTGAGCCCTTACCTGCCCGCCACTCACGTCGTGAACGCCCTGCGCGCCGCCATGATGGGAACCTATGGCAACGACTACGGGCATGCCATTGGGATGCTGCTCCTGTTCCTGATTCCGGCCGCCGTCATCGGGCTCGTCCTGCGCAGGCCGCTCGCGCGGTTCATGGCATGGTTCGTCCACCACGCGGAGGCTTCGAAGCTCATCGAGTAGCGTCGGGCGACAACAGCGCGCATGAGAAATGTGAAAAAGTACCTGACCCTTTTTCTCATTCCACCGGACGATGACAGCGCACACGCGAAGTGTGAAAAAGTGCCTGTCCCTTTTTCACAAAAAAGAGCCCGGCGCGGGGCCGGGCTCGCGAGATTCGCTCTGTGGAACGATGTTACGCCTTCGGCGTCGGGGCAGCCGGAGCGGGCAGCTCGCCGGCGCAATGCGGGCAGCGCGTGGCGCCTTCCTTGAGCTCCTCGAGGCAGAACGGACAGGTGGGCGGAACCATCTCGACCTCGACCTCTTCGCCGTCCTTGCCGATGATCTTGCTGGTCAGGCCCTTCGCCAGGCCGGAGCCCAGGCTCTGCGCCTGGTTGAACGCCTTCACGATGACGAAGACGACCACCGCGACGATGAGGAAGTTGATGACGGCGCTGATGAACGCGCTGAAGTCGATGCCGTTCTCGGTGCCCGGGACCGGGATGGTCAGGCCCGCGACCTCGGTGCCGCCGCCGGTGACCAGCTTGATGAGCGGGTTGATGATGTCGTTGGTGAGCGACGTCACGATAGAGGTGAACGCGCCACCGATGATAACACCGACTGCCATGTCCATCACGTTGCCGCGGTTGATGAAGTCTTTGAACTCGGAGATGAGGCTCATGCGCCCGTCCTTTCTTGAAACCGTACTCGGCCGCGCCGTCCTCCCCTCCACGGCGAGAGCGCGGTATCGAATGCCGTACATATCGGCGACCGAATATGATAATGGGGCGAACGGCAATCTCAGAGTTCAATCTAAAATGAGTCCAGCGGTCAACCGCGCGTTTAGAGCTCGATGGGGCTCCAGTCGCCTTCGCCGTGGCCGCAAATCCAGGCCTTCGGCTCCTCCACGGAGAAGAACACGAGGCGCGCATCGTCTGGCCCGTCGTACGCCTCGCCCAGGGTGGTGAGGTGACGGTAGCCCATCTCGCGCATCTCGGGGCGCGCCCGGTCCTCGAACCCGGCGACGCCGCGCAGGATGAGCCAGCCGTGGCCGGGCCACCAGGCGGTCGCCTCGAACTTCGGGTTCTGCACGAGCTCTTCCCACACGTCCTTCGTCTTCGCGGTACAGAACCAAATCTTACCGTCCTGTTCGGCAGCGAAGCTGAACGGGCGCACGTGCGGCTGCCCGTCGACGCTCGTGGCCAGGTACCATGCGGGGACGTTCGTGAGGTACGCGAGCGCCTGCTTCACGCCCTCGCTTGCATCGGGCGTGGGCGGCAAGGTCTGGTCGGGGAATGCGGATGCCATAGGGTGTTCCTTTCTATACCAACACGTTCACAGCCAGCACGCATGCCAGCATGAGCGCCATGACAGCGCACGCCACCGCGTCGCGCGGGGTGTAGCGCAGCGGGCGCAGGCGCGTGCGGTCCGTGCTGCCGTGGTAGCAGCGCGCGTCCATGGCGAGCGAGAGCGTCTCGGCATGACGGAACGCGCTCGTGAACAACGGCACCATCAGGCTCGAGAGCATGCGCAGCGCGCCACGGCGAGGGCCTTCCGCCAGCTTCGCCCCGCGGCTCACCTGCGCCTGGTAGATGATGGCGAACTCCTGCGCGAACTGCGGCAGGAAGCGCAGCGCGATGCCCATGATCATGGCGATCTCGTGCGCCGGGAAGCCAAAGCGCGCAAGCGGGCGCATGAGGCTTTCCGTCGCCTCGGAGATATCGAGCGTGGGCGTGGTCATGGTGACGAGCGTCATGGCGAACATCATGATCAGCACGCGCGCGGCCACGAACAGGCACTGGTGCACGCCCGCCTCGCTCACGCGGACGAACCCCCACTCGAACAGCACGGCGCCGCCCTGCACCACGAACAGGTTCAGCACGGCGGCAACCACCGCGATGAGCGCGAGCGGGCCGATGGAGCGCAGCGCCTTGCCCACCGGCAAGCGCGCGATGAGGAAGAACGCGAGCGCGAAGACGGCGCACACGGCAAGCGCGGCGAAGTCCTGCGCCACGAGCGCGATGATGATGAACGCGCAGCCCAGCACGAGCTTGGCGCGCGGGTCCATGCGGTGCAGCGGGCTGTCGCCCGGAAGGTAGCTGCCGAAGGAGAACGCGTTGATCATGACGCCCCCCTTGCCAACGCGGCGATGTCGCTCGCCAGCCGCGCGCGGTCGTACAGCCCG
>CASEJD010000177.1 GCA_949288145.1 uncultured Coriobacteriia bacterium | reverse complement strand
GGCGCCGATCGCCGTGCGCGGACGTCGCGCGAAGCGCGCGCTCGTCAGCATTCGCGCGAGCACGAGGGGGAGAACTCCGTCCCGCCGGCGCCGTTGTTCGACGCGCCGGTCACGCTTGAGGACGACGAGCGTTCCAAGCGCGCAGCGCGCACAGAGCGCGAGCACGAGCGGTCGCACCGCTCGGTGAAGGACGTCGTGCTCGACAAGACGCCCCAGCGCTTGCGCAACCCTTCGAATATCCAGGTGCGCTTCCGCACCGGTTTCGTCTACGTGGCGGCGTCGGTCGTCCTCACGCTCGCGGGCGACGTAACGACCATGCTCATGGTGGCCATCCTGGCCGGTATCTCCGCCAACGAGTTCTACTACATGCTCCGTTCCGACGCCAAGCTGCCCAACGAGCTGCTCGGCGTGATCGCGGCGGCGCTCTACCCGGTGAGCTACTACTTCGCCGGCATGAACGGCGCGCTCGTGCTCACGGTGGGCTTCCTTATGGCCTTGCTCATCTGGTACGTCTTCTGGATGCGGGCGCGCGTCTCCGACGTGGGCGTGAGCTTCTTCGGCGCTGCGTACTGCGGCCTCTTGCTCACGGGCCTGCTCATGGTGCGCATGTCGCTGCCCGGCATCTGGGGTGGTCTGCTCGCCTTGCTCGTGCAGCTGAGCGTGTGGGCGAACGACTCGTTCGCGTACCTGGTGGGCAGCCGTTTCGGCAAGCACAAGCTTGCGCCGCGCACTTCGCCGAAGAAGAGCTGGGAGGGCCTGATCGCCGGTTTGGCGGGCTCCATGCTCATGTGGGCCATCATGACGTTTATCCCCGGCGTGCACATGCCGCTGCCGTTCGCGCTGTTGTTCGGCCTGGTCTGCGGCCTGTCTGGCGTGCTGGGCGACCTGGCGGAAAGCCGCATCAAGCGCAATTCCGGCTTCAAGGACTCGGGCACCATCATGCCCGGTCACGGAGGCCTGCTCGACCGGTGCGACTCGCTGTTCCTGGTCTCTGCCACGAGCGCCATCCTGCTCGTGGGCTCTGGCTCCGTGCCGTACCTGTTCTAACTCCGCCTGAGCGCGCGACGGCATGGGCGCGCTATCTCGATTTCAAGCCGGTTGACGTATGCCTGCCACGTTGGGAAATTTGGCCCCCGAAAACCACGGAATTACGCACAAAAGCGTGTGTTTTAGGGGCCAAATATCTCAACGTGGGCGCATGTCCTATCATGGAGGCGTTGTGCCGGGGCAATCTGGCTGCAACGCGGAAGTCTGACGCGGTGTCGGGCAGGATGTCCGGTGACGACAAGGAGGTCTGGTATGAGGAAGATCGTGGTCCTAGGCTCGACGGGCTCTATCGGCGTGCAGACGCTCGACGTCGTGCGGCGCCATCCTGACGAGCTGCAGGTGGTGGGCTTGGCCGTGAACACCCGCGTGGACGAGATGCTGCGGCAGGCATGCGAATTCGGCGTGCGCCATGTCGCCGTGGGCGACGCCCGCCTTGCCGAGGACGCTCGCTATGCGAACCTGACGGCGGGGGAGTGGCTCCAGGACGCCGGCGCGGGCTGCGGTGCGGCCGGCGCTGCCGTGCGCAATGCTGCCTTCCCCGACGCCACCCTTGGTTTCGGCCCGGAGGCCGTCACGGCGCTCTGCCGCCTGGAGGAGGCGGACGTGGTGGTGAACGCCCTTGTGGGCGCAGCCGGCCTGCGCGCGAGCTACGAGACGCTGCGTGCGGGCAAGGTGCTCGCGCTGGCGAACAAGGAGTCCCTCGTGGTGGGCGGTGACCTCATCATGCCGCTTTCGGCGCAGGTGGACGAGCAGCGCCGCGCTGCTGGCGTGGCGCCCGCGCACGGTCCTGCCGGTGCCCTCATGCCCATCGACTCCGAGCACGGCGCTATCTACCAGTGCCTCATCGGCGAGAGCGAGCGCGAGGTGAGCCGTTTGTGGGTGACCGCGTCCGGCGGCCCCTTCCGCGGTCGCACGCGCGACGAGCTGCGCGACATCACGCCCGCACAGGCGCTCGCGCACCCCACGTGGAACATGGGCGCGAAGATCACCATCGACTCGTCCACGCTCATGAACAAGGGCCTCGAGGTCATCGAGGCGCACCACCTGTTCGCCATGCCCTACGACAAGATCAGCGTCGTCGTCCAGCCGCAGAGCGCCATCCACTCCATGGTGGAGTTCTCGGACGGCAGCGTGAAGGCGCACCTGGGCACCACCGACATGCGCATCCCCATCCAGTACGCGCTCAGCTACCCGCTGCGCTGGGACGCGCCGGTCGAGCCGCTCGACTTCACGAAGCTCGGCACGCTCGAGTTCGCGGCGCCCGACGAGGAGACGTTCCGCTGCCTGCCGCTCGCGCGCCATGCGGGCACGGTGGGCGGCACGCTGCCGTGCGCCATGAACGCGGCGAACGAGGTTGCCGTGGCGGCGTTCCTGGCCGAAGAGTGTCCGTACCTGGGCATTGCCGAGACGGTCGAAGCGGTCATGGACGCGCACGAGCGCGCGGGCGTGCAGCGTGTCGAGGGCCTCGAGCAGCTTGAGGCCGTGGACGCGTGGGCGCGCGCCGAGGCGCGCCGCGTCATCGCAGCGCGCAGGTAAGCGCGCGCTGGCGAGCTCGAGCGCCTAGGGCATCATCTCGTGGAATCTCGGTGACGAGCAGTCATCAATCGCATGGAACATCGGGGGAGCGCGGCATCGCGTTCCCCCGTGCGCGTACAATAGCGTGAGCGCTCCGAAGTTCGCGGCGCGTGCGGCACGAAGCGTACGCCGCGCCCGGCACGCTTCGATCGACTTGAAGCCTTCGCCGTGCGAGGCACGAAGCGTGCACGGCACACGGCGCGCACGCTTCCTTTGGCCAACGACCCTGAAAGGTGCCCATGGACGTTATCGTCATGATTCTGTGTCTGGTGGTGGTGCTTTCCGTGCTCGTGTTCATCCACGAGGGTGGGCATTACCTGACCGCGCGCGCGTTCGGCGTGCGCGTGACCGAGTTCATGATCGGCCTGCCCGGCCCGCGTGTGGGCTTCACGTGGCACGGCACGAAGTTCGGCGTGACCGCGGTGCCCCTGGGCGGCTATGCTCGCGTGTGCGGTATGGAGCCGGGCGAGGAGAGCCCCTACCTGGAGCGGGCCATGGCCTTCGCGTACGAGCGGGGCACCGTCTATCTGGAGGACCTTGCCGAGCACCTGGGCATCTCCGACGACGAGGCGTACGCCGCGCTCGACGAGCTGTCCGAATGGGGCACGCTCACGCCGCCGCACCGCAAGGACAAGCACAACGTCTACCGCACGCCCGAGATCAAAGGCGTGCGTGCGGAGGGCGCGCCCGACCCGTTGGACGACCCGCACGCGTTCTACGAAAGCGAACGGCGCCAGCAGTACCGCAGCCTGCCGTTCTGGAAGCGCTCGCTCATCTTGGTGGCGGGCCCGCTCGTGAACCTGCTGTTCGCCGTGCTGGCGTTCGTGCTCATCTTCTCCGTCATCGGCGTGGACGTGCAGAACACGCAGACGGGCGAGATCACTCACATGTCCATCGGGCCTATCGAGGCCATCGTGGCCGGGTTCTCCTACATCGGCGCGGTCATCGTCTCGGTGGCGCAGCTGTTCAACCCCGCCACGGCGTCGCAGGTGGTGGAAAGCTCCGTGTCCGTGGTGGGCATGGCCGTCATCTCGAAATCGTATTTGGACGCGGGCTTGATCTACCTGCTGTACTTCACGGCCATGATCTCGGTGAGCCTGGGCGTCATGAACCTGCTGCCCATTCCGCCGCTCGATGGCGGGCGGTTCCTGGTCGAGGTGATCCAGCGCATCCGTCGCAAGGAGATCTCCCTCAGGACGCTCAACTACATCAGCATGGCCGGCATGGCGCTGTTCATCTGCTTCTTCCTGGTCATGGTGAACCAGGACGTCCAGCGCTTCGTCTTCGGAAACTGGTAGGCTCGGCCCGCGCGCCGAAGACGCCGGCGGCGTCGTGCGGCGCGGAAGGCTGGGCGTGCGCGAGAAAGGATCGTCATGAGACCGAATGAGTTGACCCGCCGCGTCATGGTGGGCTCGGTGCCCGTGGGCGGGGGGGCCCCGTGCGCGGTGCAGTCCATGCTCAATGCCGACGCGCAGGACGTCGAGGCGAACCTCGAGCAGATTCGCCGCCTGGCGGACGCGGGCTGCGAGATCGTGCGCATGGCCATCCCGAGCAAGAAGTGCCTCGACGCCTTCCAAGAGGTCTGCGCGCGCTCGCCGCTGCCCGTGGTTGCCGACATCCACTTCTCGGCCGAAATCGCCATCGAGGCGGCGCGCCGCGGCGCGGCGAAGCTGCGCATCAACCCCGGCAACATCGGCGGGCTCGACAAGACCCGCCCGGTGCTCGACGCCGCGCGCGCTGCGGGCATCCCGGTGCGCATCGGCGTGAACGCCGGCTCGCTCGACGACAAGCTGGCGGCCCGCACCGACCTGACGCTGCCGGAGAAGCTGGCGGCGTCCGCCGTGGAGTACGTGCGTTTCTGCGAATCGTGCGGCTTTCAGGACCTGGTGGTCTCCGCGAAGGCGCACGATGTCATGACTACCGTGCGCACCTACCGGCTGCTGTCCCAGGAGATTCCGCAGGTGCCGCTGCACATTGGCGTGACGGAGGCGGGCACGCTCTTCCAGGGCGTCATCAAGTCCGCAAGCGGCCTGGGCATCCTGCTCGAAGAGGGCATCGGCGACACCATGCGCATCTCGCTCACGGACGACCCGGTGCAGGAGATGCGCGCGTGCTGGACGCTGCTCGGCGCGCTCGATCTGCGTCGTCGCGGCCCCGAGATCATCAGCTGCCCCACATGCGGTCGCTGTCAGGTGGACCTCATCGGCATGGCGAAGCAGGTGGAGGAGCGCCTGGCGAACGTCGCGGCGCCGCTTAAGGTGGCGGTCATGGGCTGCGTCGTGAACGGTCCGGGAGAGGCCGCCGACGCCGACTTGGGCGTCGCGTGCGGCGCGGGATCGGGCGTCCTGTTCGCCCACGGTGAAATCTTGCGCAAGGTGGACGAGAGCGCTATCGTGGATGCCTTGCTGGAAGAAATCGAAAAGTTCGAACAACAAAGGACACACGAATGAACAAGACCGTGAATCCGAACGTCCTTCGGATGACGAATATCTACGCGCCCACGCTCAAGGAGGACCCGAGCGACGCCGACATCACGAGCGCGAAGCTGCTGGTCCGCGCGGGCATGATCCGCAAGGAGGCGGGCGGCCTGTACTCGTTCTTGCCGCTGGGCCTGCGCGTGCTGCACAAGGTCGAGAACATCGTGCGCGAGGAGATGGACGTCACCGGCGCCCAGGAAGTCCTCATGCCGTTCCTCCAGCGCGCCGAGCTGTGGAAGGAGTCCGGTCGTTGGAACGACTACGGCCCTGAGCTTCTGCGCGTGACCGACCGCCACGACAACGAGTTCTGCCTGAGCCCCACGCACGAGGAGATCATCACCGACCTCGTGAAGAACGAGCTGCGCAGCTACAAGGACCTGCCGAAGAACCTCTACCAGATCCAGATCAAGTTCCGTGACGAGATTCGCCCGCGCTTCGGCCTGCTTCGCAGCCGCGAGTTCATGATGAAGGACGCGTACAGCTTCAACGCGAACGCCGAGAGCGTCGACGAGACCTATGACGACATGCGCGCCGCCTACTGCCGCATGTTCGAGCGCATGGGCATGAACTACCGCATCGTCGAGGCCGACCCGGGCCAGATCGGCGGCCACGGCACGGAAGAGTTCATGGCGCTGGCAGAGACTGGCGAGGCCGAGCTCGTGTACTGCGAGTGCGGCTATGCCGCCGACGTCGAGGTGGGCGAGTGCAGCCCGCAGGCGCAGGCGTTCCCGGCCGAGAAGATGGAGAAGGTCGCCACGCCCGGCGTGCACACCATCGCCGAGCTGGCCGAGTTCCTGGGCTGCGAGGAGGCCGCTACGGCAAAGGCGTTCTCCGGCAAGGATGCCGAGGGCAACGTCTGGGTGCTGTTCGTGCCCGGCAACTACGAGGTCAACGAGTGCAAGGCCGGCCGCGTGGTGCCCGGCTTCCAGCCGCTGACCGACGAGGACATGGAGAAGTCCGGCTTGGTGAAGGGTTCTATGGGCCCGGTCGGCCTGCCCGAGGGCGTGCGCGTCGCCGCCGACGAGTCGCTGCGCTCCGTGGAGCGCTGGGTCGTGGGCGCCAACGACGACGGCTACCACTACGTGGGCGCGAAGCTTGGCGAGGACTTCCAGGTGGACGCCTGGGGCGACATCTGCACCGTGCACGTGGGCGATGCCTGCCCGCACTGCGGCAAGCCGCTCTCCGGCGCGCGCGGCATCGAGGTCGCGCAGATCTTCAAGCTCGGCACGAAGTACTCCGAGCAGATGAACGCGAACTACATGGCCGAGGACGGCACCGAGCAGCCGTTCTTCATGGGCTGCTACGGCGTGGGCATCTCGCGCAGCATGGCCGCCATCGTCGAGCAGTTCAACGACGAGCACGGCATGTGCTGGCCGCCCGCCGTGGCGCCGGCGCACGTGTGCGTCATCCCGCTGACCGTGGGCGACGAGGAAGTTCAGCCGGTGGCCGAGAAGATCGCCGAGGAGCTGACGGATGCCGGTTTCGAGGTGGTCATCGACGACCGCAAGGAGCGAGCGGGCGTGAAGTTCGCCGACGCGGACCTCATCGGCTGGCCGCTGCAGGTTGTCGTGGGCAAGCGCGGCTTGGCGGAGGGTACCGTCGAGGTGAAGCGCCGCCGCACGGGCGAGAAGGTCTCGGTGAGCCTGCAGTCGCTCGCTGAGGCGCGCAAGTTCGCCCGCGAGTACGGCCGCCCGGGCAAGCGCGTGAGCGAGTTCGTCTCGCAGCTGTTCTAAACCCGCGTTTCGCAGGCCGTCGACATAGAAGCATGCAAGGCTCCCGGATTCGTCCGGGAGCCTTTTTTGTGCGCGCTCGCGGTGTTCGCTCGCCGGGGCAGGACCAGTGGGGGGATCGGGCGGGGCGAACGAGCGCAAAAGAAAACCCCGCGCGATATGCACGGGGTTTCGCTTGTAAGAGTCGTGTGCGCCGAGCCGTCGGAGGGGCGGCTCGGCGAGGTGTGCGGGGCGGACGTTCGTCCGCGGTCGGTCCCATCCGGGCAAGGACGGGACCGGAGTCACAAGCTGCCGGGGCACTGGTAGCTTGCAGGGGCGTGGCGCCGGGGCGGGGCGCCACGCGGTCAGGAGCTAGATAGTGATGACGCCCATGCCCACCAGGACGAGCGCCAGGACGCCGAGGGCGCTGATGACCACCATGGCCGCCTTCTCGCCCTTGCCGATGGCGAGGTTCTGGCTCTTGCGCGCCGCCATGTAGACGAAGAAGCCGGGGATGTAGCCCACGCAAGTGAGAAGGAGGAACGACCAGCCGTTGAACAGCGTGGCGACCACCTGGAAGACCACGGCCACGATGCCGATGACCATCTGGAGCTTGTCGCCGTTCTTCGCGGAGAACTTCGCCTGGAAGGCGGCGGCCAGCGTCCAGGTGATGACGATAGCGACGGTGCACATGGAGAACGCGAAGTTGTAGGCGTCCTCGGAGAAGTAGAGCACGATCAGGAAGGCCTGGGTGCAGGCGCCCACGAGCAGGAGGCTGAACTGCGGGGAGCCCTTGGCGTTCAGCTTGCCCCAGGAGGCGGGGAGGAGCTTGTGTTCGGCCATCTCGGAGGTGGTCTCAGCGGGCAGGATGATGAAGGCCAGCCATGCGCCGGCGACGGCGAGGATGATGGCGACGCTCATGAAGGCGCCGCCCCAGCCCGGAGCCATCTGGTTGAAGATGTAGAGCATGGCAGGGTAGTCGAGCGCGGCGACCTCGGTGTAGGGCATGTAGCCGTAGGGCAGGACGGACGCGCAGATGTAGATGAGCAGCAGGACGACCATGCCGATGACGGTGGCCTTGCCCACGTCAGACTTCTTGTTGGCGCGGGAGGACATGACCGCGGCACCCTCGATGCCGATGAAGCACCACATCATGATGATCATGCAGTTGATGACCTGGTTGCCGATGCCGCCCAGGCCGCTCGTGGCCGTGGCCTCGCCCATGGCGACCATGTTGTTGTACAGGGTGCCCCAGAAGTCGGCGGTGAAGACGTCGAAGCTGAACAGGAACAGCGTGAACACGATGAAGAGGCTGAGCGAGGCGACCTTGCACAGCATGACGATGGCGTTCAGGAACGACGCGCTCTCGACGCCGCGGATGACGAGCAGCGTCAGGAGCCACAGCACGATGGAGGCGACGATGATACACGGCAGGGTGTTGCCCGGCAGGAAGTCCGGGATGAAGTAGCCGATGGAGGACATCATCATCGTGGCGAACGCGATGTTGCCCAGCCATGCGGACAGCCAGTAGCCCCAACCGGAGATGAAGCCTGCCAGCGGGCCGAAGCCTTCGGAGGCGTACTCGAAGATGCCCTTCAGGTCAGGGCGCTTGGAGACCAGGTTGTTGAGCGCGAACGACAGGGCCAGAAAGCCGATGCCGACGATGACCCAGGCGATGAGCGCCGGGCCAGGGGCGGCCACCTGTGCCAGTTGGCCGGTGGTGGCGAAGACGCCAGAGCCGATGCAGGCGCTGACGACCATGCCGATGAGCGAGAAAAGGCCCAGACCTTTCTGCTTGGAATCCATAATGTCCTCCTCCTTGAGAGTGCGGCGCGAAGCGCCTGGTAGTGAGAGCCGCCGTGGCGTGAATCGGGCGCGGTGGGAGGTGCTGAGCGATGCGACCATCCCGAGCGCTCCCGCCTCGCGCTGCGGCGGCCGAATCCGGCTGTTGAGAGCCGGAAGGAGCGTACTGGGGCGGCGTAAAGCGCACGTAAAGCGTTCGTACGAACTGTGCGTTTCAACGAGCGTTTGCACGCGTGCGAAACGAGGGTCCGCATGAACCGCGCCCGCCTCGTCCCCTGGAGAGTGGCGTGTGCCAAGACGAGGCGGGCGCGGGGAGCAGCAAGTGAGGGATTAGTCCTCGCGCCAGATCGGCATGGACATGCAGCGTGGGCCGCCACGGCCGCGGGAGAGCTCCGCGGACGGGATCTGGACCAGGCGCAGGCCCTTGGTCTCGAGCACCTCGTTCGTGACGTCGTTGCGCTCGTAGACCACCACGGTGCCCGGGGCGATGCACAGGGTGTTGGAGCCGTCGTTCCACTGCTCGCGCTCCGCGGCGATGCGGTCACCGCCGCCACAGGGGATGAGCTCGACGGGGCAGCCCAGGTACTTCTCGAGAATCTTCTCGAGCGGCTCGGTCATGGCGCGGACCTTGATGCCCTCGCCCTCCGGCGTGATCTCGAAGACCTCCAGCGGGCCCATGATGCCCGGGTGGACGGTGAACTTGTCAACGTCAATCTGGGTGAACACGGTGTCGAGGTGCATGAACGCGCGGGAGTTCGGGATGTTGAACGCCAGGATGGTGTCGATCGGACTCGTCTCGTCGTTGAAGATGTTGTGCGCGATCTCGTCGATGGCGTCCGGCTCGGTGCGCTGGGAGATGCCGATGGCCAGCACGTGCTCGTTGATGTTGAGGATGTCGCCGCCCTCGATGTGGAAGGCGCTGTAGCGGCTGTAGTACTGCGGCGTGCCTTTCAGCATGGGATGGTTGCCGAAGATGTACTCGCCGTAGATGGTCTCGCGGTTGCGCGTGACGGAGTACATGCGGTTGATGGAGACGCCGTTGCCGATCATCGCGAACGGGTCGCGGGTGAAGTAGAGGTTCGGCATGGGCGCGACGACCATCTTGGAGGCCTCGCTCACCAGGTCCACCAGCGAGTTGGACTTGTCGGTGTGCAGCTCCTGCAGGTTGATGCCCTCCATGGTCTTCAGGACGAAGTCCTTGGCGTCGGGGTAGTTCTCCTGCATGTAGTCGAAGATGATCTTCTGGTAGCGCTCGGTGCGGATGCCGGCCTCTTCGATCCACTGTTTGAGGAACTGCTCGCGCAGCGCCGGGTCGGCGGCGAGCACCTCGGCCGTGAGGTCCTCGAGGTAGAAGACCTCGACGCCCTCGTTGCGCAGCGCCTGCGCGAAGGCGTCATGCTCGGCTTGAGCGACCTTCAGGAACGGGATGTCGTCGAACAGCAGCTCTTCGAGCGTGTTCGGGGTGAGGTTCAGGAGCTCTTTGCCCGGACGGTGAAGCAGAACTTTTTTGAGCGGCTTGATCTCGCTCTTGACGTTCACGCCAGTCATGCAGCAACCCTTCCTTTCCACGTACGCGTCCGCGCGATGCGGACTGAAACCATGCCCGCGTCGCCGTGGTTTCCACCCGTGGCTCGCAGGCCTTGCGCCCCGCCGGGTTTCGATGCCGGCGGCAGTGACGAGGTTGTTATCGCACGGGAGGGCAGAGGCCGTCTTCACCTGGTGAGGCGTTTGAACAGGGAATTCATCAGAAATGGGTGAGAAAAGAAGTGCCGGTTGTGCAGGAATTGTGAAACAGATATGAACGTCTGCAAGGGAGTTGGTGAGGATGGTCTGGAGTTTGAAGTGCGCGGCGGCGTGGGCGAGGTGTCGCGTGGGTTTTGGCGCGGTGGCGCATCTCATGACAAATCCTCGTCGTTTTCGCGAGATATCAGCGGGGTTTATCTCGCGAAAACGACGAGGATTTGTATCAGGATAGGGTGCGCGCGAAAGGTACCGCGCGCGGCGGGCATGCGCGCGGGTGGTGGTAGCGCGATGCGGGCGCGTGCGGGTGCAGTGGCCGTGCAGGCGGGGCAGGATGATTTGCAAGCGGATGATTACTCGGCGTCTTGGACGAATGTGAGCAGCTCTTGGCGGCTGTGGACGTCGAGCTTCGTGTAAATGTGCTTGATGTGAGAGCGGACCGTGTTCTCGGAGACCTGGTGCAGCTCGGCGATGTAGGGCGCGCTGCGGCCTTCGGACAGGTGCGCGAAGACCTCGCGCTCGCGGCGCGTGAGGCGGTACTCGTCGGCAAGGCGATCGATGACGTCAGCGCGCGAAGAGGGGATGGGCGCCGAGCCAGCGGACGCGTCCGCGGTGGCAATCTCACCCGAAGTGGTGGACTCGCCTGGTGCGGAGGGCGCGGATGGCGCAGTGACCACGGCAGCGTCTGGCGAAGCAGGGCGCCCGGACCGCTCGGTGGGCGCGTAGAGCTCCGTGGGCGCAGGGGGCGCGGAGAGCGCCGAAGGCTGCGACAGCACAGCTGGCAGATCCTCGATGCTCTCGTCTGAGAACAGCGTGGCGAGCAGCTTCATGTTGCTGCGGCGCGTGTAGACGATGCCTACCGCAAGCCCGGCGCACAGGACGGCCATGATGGGGGCGAACAGCGCCAGGTCGGTCCCCGCTTGCGGGAACGCCACGCCTGCCGCGTAGCCCAGCAGCGTGCCGGCCTGCTGGCAGAGCGCCACGATGCTCACCGTCTGCACGTACGGGCGCGAGGTGAAGTGGTGCAAGAGCGCCACGAGCGACCAGCAGATGATGTCGAAGGCGACGCAGCCCGCCGACATGAACGAGCTCGAGGACACGTGGACGGCATTCGTGGAGAACGGCAGGAACGCGGTGACGGCAGCCATGACGAGCATCACGACGCCGAACACGCTCACTTTGCGCGCCCGCCATCCGCGCAAGACCACGCACAGGAACAGCACCACGCCGGCGACCTCCCATGCCATGCCGTACACTTGGCTGCCCAGCGTGCTCATGGACGAGGGGTTGCTCACGAAGTTGGCGAACCCGAGCACGCAGTAGAACGAGAGGATGATGGCCACGAGCTTGCCTTCGAAGCGCACGTCGGCCGTGGGCGCCACGTCGTCACCCAGTTCGAGGTAGGTGTGCGCGCTACCCAGGGCGAGCTCCTTGCCGTGCTCGGAGCGGGCGGCGAGCACCCAGAACAGCACGCCGGACGCCAGCGGGCAGAGCGCCAGGAAGACGGCAGCGGGCAACGGGCGGAGGAACAGCACGAGCAGGACGACGCCCAGGCTTAACGCGTACGCGCCCGTAATGTGCATGAACGCACGCGTGCTGCCCTGGCAGACGCACACGCGCCCCCAGAGCACGAGCAGCCCACCGAGCGCCATGCCCGACGTGACGAAGCCAACGAACAGGACGACGGGGGATGCGAGAGCGCCGCCGAGCATGATGATGGCGCATCCTAGCGCGCCAATCAGGCCGATGATGGGACCGGTGGCAGAGCGGGTCGTCAGATGGTCGACGCGCAAGGGGAGCAGGAAGCCGATGAGCGCAGGCAGGATGCTCGCTCCGTACGTGAGCAGGTTCGCCTCGCGGACGAACTCGAGGGAGCTGAACGGCTCGAACAGCGTGTTCTGCGCGACGAGGCAGTCAAGCCAACCCCAGAAGAAGCCGGCGCCCACGAGCGCAAGCCATGAGGTGTTGCCACGAAACGTCTTCATCTGCACCTCCCGCGCGGGAACGCCGCACATCGACGCGCAGGGCAGCAGTCTTGGCGCGCAGAACGCCTGTGCAGGCCTGACCCTGAGCTGAATTGGAATTGCCCTATTGTACCCGTTTCGGGCAGGTTCGCCCTCGACGCGCCAGAGGGCTTCAAGACGAAAAAGCGGAGGACGCTGAAAACGCCCTCCGCTTGGTAGTTGGCAATTGCGCGCCCTGGGCAGGAGAAGGAAGCATTCGCGTCGCCTCCCAGAGCTCCCGCTTCAGCAGTGTACGCCGCGCGCTTAGATCGTGATCGCGCCCGTTGCCAGCATCACGGCGGAGACGACCGCGGCGATGCACACGACGGTGATAGCGACCTTCGAGGTCTTCCACAGCTTGAAGCCGCCGTCGTGGCGCACTTTCCAGTAGAAGTAGAAACCGGGTACGAAGCCGATGCTCGAGAGGAGCAGGTACTGCCAGCCGGACATGAACACCGAAGCCAGCAGGAAGATGAGCGCCACGCCGCCGATGATGGCGTACGGGACGTCCTTCGAGAGGATGGCGATCTTCACCTGGTAGGCAGCAGCAAGGCCCCAGGAGATGACGATGGCCGCCGTGGCGATGGAGGTGGTCAGGTTGTAGGCGTCTTCGGAGAAGAACGAGATGATAAGGAACGCCTGGATGCACGCGGCGATGACGATGAGGCTCATCTGCGGGGAGCCGTGCTTGTTGAGCTCGCCCCATTCCTTCGGGAGCAGGCCGGCGTCAGACATACACGAGGTGGTCTCAGCGGACAGCAGCGTGAACGAAAGCCACGCGCCGCCGATGGACAGGATGATGGCGAGCGCGATGAACGTGCCGCCCCAGCCCGGCGCCATGAGGTCGAAGAGGTAGATGACCACGGGGTAGTCCATGAGGGCGATCTCGTGGTAGCTCATGTATCCGTAGGGCAGGACGGACGCCGCCAGGTAGATGACCACGAGCGCCACAAGGCCCATGACCGTGGCTTTGCCCACGTCGGAGCGCTTCTCGGCGCGCGCGGACATGACCGTGGCGCCCTCGATGCCCACGAAGACCCACATCATGATGATCATGCAGCCCTTGATTTGGTCGGGGATGCTGCCCAGATCAGACGCGCCCGAGACGATGGCAGTGGCGTTGCCAGCCAACGTGCCCCAGAAGTCGGCGGTGAACGTGCCGGTGTTGAACAGGAAGAGGGCGAAGGCGATGAACACGCCGATGGCGAGCACCTTGCACACCATGACGACGGCGTTCAGGAGCGCAGCGCTCTCGACGCCGCGGATGACCAGGATGGTGAGCACCCAGTTGAAGATGGACGCGGCGACGATGCAGGGGATGGAGTTGCCCGCCTGGAACGCGGGGATGAAGTAGCCCACCGTCGACATCATCATGATAGCGAAGCCGACCGAGCCCATCCACGCGGAGAACCAGTAGCCCCAACCGGACAGGAAGCCGGAGAAGGGACCGAAGCCGTCCTTCGCGTACATGAAGATGCCGTCGAGGTCGGGCTTTTTCGCGGAGAGGTTCGCGAGCGAAAGCGCGAGCGCCAAGAACCCGAGGCCGGCGATGCCCCATGCGACGATGATGGCGCCCGGCGACGCCACCGACGCCAGCTGGCCGGTCAGCGCGTAGACGCCCGAACCGATGCACGAGCTGATGACCATGCCAATGAGGCCAAAGAGGCCGATTTTCTTCTCTGTCTTCTCCGACGTCTCCGCCATGCGACGTTCCTTTCCCCGTTCGCCGAGTCCATCCCACAGCTCGGCGGTCGCACCGTGTTGTTTGCAGTCGGTCAATGATACTCGATGACGTTCAGGTTCGGGCGCGGGGGCCTTCAATCCGTCCTTGAAGAGAGCGGCCATTCCTCCTGCGCCCACGATTCAACAGGCAGGAGATGTCCCATGCGCGAGCTCGATGCGGTGTTGTTCGACTTCGACGGAACGGTGGTCGACTCGTACGACCTTATCCTCGAGAGCTTCCATCATGCCGTGCGCGAAGTGCTCGGCGTGGACTACGCCGACGAGGTGCTCATGCGCAAGGTGGGGCAGCCGCTGGCCGTGCAGATGCTGGACTTCACGAGCAGTCTGGAGGTGCGCGACGAGCTGTGCCGCGTGTACCGCGCGTACAACGCGATCGTCCATGACGAGCGCATCAAGTCGTTCCCAGCGGTGGCGGAGACGATGCGGGCGCTGCGCGCAGCGGGCTTGGCCACGGGCATCGTGACCTCGAAGCGGCACGACCCAGCGATGCGCGGCCTGCGCGTGTTCGGGCTGGAGCCGCTGTTCGACGTGGTGGTGGGCTCGGACGACTGCGAAGGGCACAAGCCCGACCCGGCGCCCATCGTCCACGCCGCCGGCTTGCTCGGCGTGGACCCGGCGCGCTGCGCCTACGTGGGCGACAGCCCCTTTGACCTGCAGGCGGGCAATGCTGCCGGGTGCCTGACCGTCGCTGCAGCGTGGGGCATGTTCCCCGAGGCGGTGCTGCGCGCCGAGCGCCCGGATGTGGTGTCGGGCGCGTTCGCGGAGTTGGCGCAGCTGGCACAGCGCCGGTAGGACGGGAGGCTGACCGTTCGGGAGGGACGGGGCGGATAGGCGCGTTTTGAAGGCGGCAGTGCGAGCGGGCGCACCCGTTGCGCGGGTGAGCTCCGTTATGAGCGGTGTGGCAGCGTCTTAAGCGCAGCCCAAGCGCGCTGTTTGTTGTCCGAAGCGTCCAGCATGCCGGCGAAGGATTCGAACGCGCAGCAATCGCGGCAGTTCAGGCGGAACGCCTTCAGGAAGGGCGCCTTCTGGTGGAACGCCTCTTCGCACAGGCAGGCCATCTGCGCATCGGCGATGACGAGCACGCACGGGTCGAGGCCTTCGATGGCCATGAAAAGCGCCGCCGGGTCGTCAAGGCCGTCAGGCCACGCAAGGTAGGTGCACGCGCCCCAGCCGAGCCGCTCGAGCGAGCTGTCGAGCGCCGTCCGCGCGGCATCGGCCAGCGGGCCGCAGGACGCCACAAGGACGGCGGCGCTGCGCGGCCCGCTCAAGAACCCGCCGAAGAGCTCCCACGCTTCTTCGAGTGGAACGGCGTACATGTTGTCGGTCTCGGCTCCCATGCGCCCGATTGTAGCAGGGCGTCCCGCAGTCTGCGCCGAGGCGCGCAAAACACGAAGGGCGCGGGTAGTCCCGCGCCCTTCGAGGGTGGCTGTGCTGCTCGCGATGGTGGGCTTAGTTCTTGAGCGAGTTGAGCGGGGCGGGCATGCGTCCGCCGCGATGGGCGAACACGGTGCCGGCGTGCTGGTTCACGGGCATGACCGGCGCGTAGCCCAGCAGGCCGCCGAAGTCCAGGCGGTCGCCCACCTGCTTGCCGATGGCGGGGATGACGCGCACGGCGGTGGTCTTGTTGTTGATCATGCCGATGGCGCACTCGTCGGCGATGATGCCGAAGATGGCCTCGACGCTCGTGTCGCCCGGGATGGCGATCATGTCCAGGCCGACCGAGCACACGCAGGTCATGGCCTCGAGCTTCTCGAGGGAAAGCGCGCCCGCTTCGGCCGCGCGGATCATGCCGGCGTCCTCGGAGACGGGGATGAACGCGCCGGACAGGCCGCCGACGGATGACGACGCCATGACGCCGCCCTTCTTCACGGCGTCGTTGAGCATGGCGAGCGCCGCCGTGGTGCCCGGGCCGCCGCACTGGCCGACGCCGATGGCCTCGAGGATCTCGGCCACGGAGTCGCCCTCGGCGGGCGTGGGGGCAAGCGACAGGTCCAGGATGCCCTGCTGCACGCCGAGACGCTTGCTGGCCTCGCGCGCCATGAGCTCGCCGGCGCGGGTGATCTTGAACGCGGTGGCCTTGATGGCCTCGGCCACGCTCGTGAGGTCGGCGTCCTTCGGCATGCCGGCGAGCACCGCGCGCACGACGCCCGGACCGGACACGCCCACGTTCACCACGGCATCAGCCTCGCCGGAGCCGTGGAAGGCGCCCGCCATGAAAGGGTTGTCCTCTACGGCGTTGCAGAACACGACGAGCTTGCCGGCGCCGATGCACTGCCTGTCAGCCGTGGCCTCGGCGGTCTTCTTCACGATACCGGCCATCTTGAATGCGGCGTCCATGTTGATGCCCGCGCGCGTGGAGCCCACGTTGACAGACGAGCACACGTTGTCAGTGGTGGCGAGCGCCTCAGGGATGGAGTCCATGAGGTTCGTGTCGGCGCGCGACGCGCCCTTGTGCACGAGCGCCGAGAAGCCGCCCACGAAATCGACGCCCACTTCCTTGCCGGCGGCGTCGAGCGCGCGGGCGATGGGGGAGAGGTCGGCGGTCTGCGTGGCGGCGCAGATCTCGGCGATGGGCGTGACCGAGATGCGCTTGTTCACGATAGGGATGCCGTATTCGCGCTCGAGCTGCTCGGCGGTGGGCACGAGCTTCTCGGCGGCGGTGGTCAGGCGGTCGTAGACCTTGCGGGCCATGACGTCCACGTCCTCGTGGGTGCAGGCGCGCAGGTTGAGCCCGAGCGTGATGGTGCGGATGTCCAGGTGCTGCTTGCTCACCATGGTGAGCGTCTCGGCGATTTCAGCAGGCGTGATCTGCATGATGCCCCTTCGTTCTCGAATGATGGTGCGTGGCGTGCGGCGCGCTCGCGCTGGCGAACGCCGCGCTGCGGGAGGTGTCCCGCGTGCGTCCGCGATAGCATAGCAAACCTGGGGCTCATGGACGGGCGCGCGGCCGCGAACGCGAGCGATGAGGTCGGGATTGCGCGCCGCGCGCGTCGGTCACGCTTGCGCAAAGGCCGCCTCGCCGTACGAGAGCGCCTGCCGCGTGCCGTCCGACAGCTCGACGACCAAGTGAAAGCCCTCGTCCAAATCGACGGCGCGCGCCAGGGTGCGCTCGCTGCCGCGCGTTACCGTGACGTCCTGGCCCAGCAGGAAGCAGCGGCTGCGGTACTGCTCTCGCATATCGGCGAGCAACCGCGCGCCCTCGTCTTCGTTCGACGTCCGCAGTCCTTGGTAGAGCGACCAGAGGCGCGTGAGGATTTCGGCGACCAGGCGGCAGCGCACGGCCGAGGCGTGGTGCAGGGCGTCGTCTGCGGGCAGCACCGAGCCCGCGCGTTCGGAAATCTCCGCCGGGAAGCCGGCGCGCGGCGGTCGCACGTTCACGCCGATGCCCACGACGGCGTGCTCGAGGACGCCGCCCTCCACGTCGAACGAGCCCTCCGTCAGGATGCCGGCGACCTTCTTCCCGCGGCAGTACACGTCGTTCACCCATTTGATGGACGCGTCCACGCCCGTGCACGCTTCGATGGCCTCGGCCACCGCCACCGCGGCGGCGCAGGTGAGCAGGTGCGCGCGCTCGGCTGGCAGCTCGGGCCGCAGCAGGATGCTCAGGTAGATGCCCGTGCCGGCGGGCGAGAAGAAGGGGCGCCCGCGCCTGCCGCGTCCGGCGGTCTGCTCTTCTGCGACGATGACGGCGCCTTCGGCGGCGCCGTCCACGGCGCGCCGCAGCGCCTCGGCGTTCGTGGAGTCCAGGCGCTTGCGCACGGTGAGGGCAAGCGGCGTGCCGGCGGGCAGGAAGCGGCGGATGCCCGAAGCGGAGAGCAGGTCGTCTTCGCGCGAGAGGGCGTAGCCGCGGTTCGTCGCGGCGTCGATGCGGTAGCCCTCGCTCCGCAGCGCGTTCACGGCCTTCCAGACCGAGTTGCGCGTGACGTCCAGCTCGCGCGCCAGCTGGGCGCCCGAGACGTGCGCGCCCTCGCGCGCTTCCAACGCGCGCAGCACGCGCTCTTTCGTCGGCATGGTGGTCACGTGCGCTCCCTTCCGTGGTTGCCGTGCGGCGAGCGTGCCGTGTGGAGGATGGTAGCGCATCCTTGCCGCTCTGCATCGTGCGACGTCATGTGTTCGTTACCCGAACCTTACAGGGGTTACGTTGAGTTTTGCCACGTCAATGGATACAATGCCGTTATTGAACACCATGTTGATTTTTGGCCGCAGTGTTCAATGTGCGAGGGGAGGCAGCATGCCGCCTTCGCACGATTGCGGCAGGAAGGTCGCACATGACGCAAACAGCGTGCGCCAGCGCGCACACGCCCGTTGCGGGAGCGGGGGACCGCCGGATTGCGCGCTCGCGCAAGGCGCTCCGCGACGCGTTCATCGGGCTCATGGAGGAGCGCGGGCTCGACGGCTTCACCGTGAACGACCTGTGCGCGCGGGCTGACTTGAACCGCGGCACCTTCTACAACCATTTCCGCGACAAAGAGGACTGCCTGCAGGCCTTCGAGGACGAGATCATGACGGACCTCGATCGCTATCGCGAGCAGATGGAGCGCTTGAGCCTTGTGGAGGTCATGCGCTGCCGTGTGCGCAAGCAGCCCATGCCCGTGCTGATCGCCCTGTTCGATTACCTGCGCGAGCAAGGGGACTTCTTGCACGCGGTGCTCGGGCCGGGCGGTGACGTGCGTTTCGGCCCGCGCTTGCGCGACGCGGTGTGCACGAACCTCATCAACGCGGTGCTGCACGAGCGCTACCTCAACGACCCCACGCCGTTCGTCGGATACTATACGGCGTTCTTCGCGTCCGCGTACCTAGGCGTGATTGAGCGGTGGGTCGAGACTGGCATGCGGGAAAGCTCAGAGGAGATGGCGCGCATCGCCGTGCGCTTGCTCTTCATCAAGCCAGGTGACGCCATCGTGTTATAGCGCGAACGGGCGGGCGCCACGGACCGGGCAGAATGCTTCGGTACGGCGGCCTGCATGAACGAGGCAACCCGACGGCGCGCGAAGCGCCGCAAACACGAAACGACGAGAGGCCGCGCACGCGGCGAGGACATAACCAGGAGGACACCATGACTGACCAGCCGAACACCAACGGGGCGAACCCGCTGCACATCGGCATCGACGTCGGCTCGACCACCGTGAAGCTGGCCGTGCTCGACGAGGCGCACGACATCAAGTGGGCGGTCTACCGCCGCCATCACGCCGACGTGCGCGCCACCATCCTCGAGGTGTTGCAGGAGGCCGCGGGCGAGTTCGGCAACGAGCGCATGACCATCGCCATCACCGGCTCGGGCGGCCTGCTGTTGGCCCAGTGGCTCGGCATCGAGTTCGTGCAGGAGGTCATCGCCTCCAAGACGGCGGTCGAGACGTTCATCCCGAAGACCGACGTGGCCATCGAGCTGGGCGGCGAGGATGCGAAGATCATCTACTTCGACCAGGGCATCGAGCAGCGCATGAACGGCACCTGCGCCGGCGGCACGGGCGCGTTCATCGATCAGATGGCGGCCCTGCTCAACACCGACGCCAGCGGCCTGAACGAGCTGGCGGCGGGCCACCAGACCATCTACCCCATCGCCAGCCGCTGCGGCGTCTTCGCCAAGACCGACGTCCAGCCGCTGCTGAACGAGGGCGCGCGCAAGGAAGACATCGCCGCGTCCATCTTCCAGTCCGTCGTCACGCAGACTATCTCCGGTCTGGCGTGCGGCCGTCCCATCCGCGGCTACGTGGCGTTCCTGGGCGGCCCGCTGCAGTACCTGCCGCAGCTACGCGAGCGCTTCTACGAGACGCTCAACCTGGACGAAGAGCACATCATCGTGCCCGAGAACGCGCACCTGTTCGTGGCCGCCGGCTGCGCCATCGCCGGCGCCGCCTCCGAGCGCGCGAAGGCCGAGCCGCTGCCCGACGTGGTGGAGCGCTTGCGCAACCTGGGCGACGTGCAGGGCTCCGAGGTCGTGCGCCTCGACCCGCTGTTCGCCACGGCCGAGGACTATCAGGAGTTCAAAGCGCGCCACGACCAGGAGCGCGTGAAGCGCGGCGATTTGGCAACGTACCGCGGCACGGCCTACCTGGGCATCGACGCGGGCTCGACCACGTTCAAGGCGGCGCTCATCTCGCAGGAGGGCGAGCTGCTCTGGAGCACGTACGCGTCCAACAAGGGCGACGTGCTCGGCTGCGCGAAGGCGGCCGTCGCCGAGATGTACGGCGTCCTGCCGCGCGACCCCGAGACCGGCGAGCCGCTCGTGACCATCGGCCACGCCACGGTCACCGGCTACGGCGAAGGCCTGCTGCTCGAGGCGCTGCGCGTGGACTCCGGCGAGATCGAGACGGTGGCGCACCTGCGCGGCGCGCAGGAGATGCTGCCGGGCGTGGAGTTCATCCTCGACATCGGCGGCCAGGACATGAAGTGCCTGCGCGTGAAGGACGGCGTCATCGACCACATCATGCTGAACGAGGCCTGCTCGTCGGGCTGCGGCAGCTTCATCGAGAGCTTCGCGAGCGGCCTGAACCTGGACGTGGCCGAGTTCGCCCAGACCGCCATCCAGGCGAAAGCACCGGTCGATCTGGGCAGCCGCTGCACCGTCTTTATGAACTCGCGCGTGAAGCAGGCCCAGAAGGAAGGCGCCACGGTGGGCGACATCGCCGCAGGCCTGGCCATCTCGGTCATCAAGAACGCGCTGTTCAAGGTCATCAAGATCCGCGACCCGCACGACGTGGGCGAGAAGGTCATCGTCCAGGGCGGCACGTTCCTGAACGACGCCGTGCTGCGCGCCTTCGAGCAGCTCTCCGAAGTGAACGCCGTGCGCCCGGACATCGCGGGCAACATGGGCGCGTTCGGCGCGGCCTTGCTGGCGCGCGACCGCCATGCGACCG
>CASEJD010000176.1 GCA_949288145.1 uncultured Coriobacteriia bacterium | reverse complement strand
CGCCGCTTCCCCTCCCTCGGCGGCGGCCGGCCCCACCTGAAAACAGAAGAGCCCCGCGGGGGGGGTGGTCCGTTGCCCGAATACCCCGTGCAAGCGCGGGCCACTCTCGCCGAGGGGCTCTCCCATGTCCGCACGGGAGCCGGCCGAACCGAACAAGCCAGAGGGCTTGTCCGCCCTTGCAAGCGCGGACCACTCTTGCCGAGGGGCCCTTTCGCTCCCGAAAGGCTTCGTGCAAGGAGAATGCCCGTTTCGCTGACGCTTTTTGCGATAGGGACGCTCTGCCCTGTCCTTATCGCAAAAAGCGTCAGCGTCAGTGGGGCAGCATGCGCGTCATCAAACTGTGACCTGGGGTTTTGTCGCGGGGCGCGCACAGGGCGCGCGCAAAGGGCGACCAACCAGCCCCGAGGGAGCGTCCCTATCGTCAAAAGCGTCACGGATTCCGCCTATTATCGTGCACGGCGGTGCGCTGCCCGCCTAGCCGTGCCCCTATCGTCGAAAGCGTCAGCGCTCGTGGCGCGCGTGCGCCCTCTCGGCAGCGGGCGGGGAATATTGTCAGAAAACCGATACGCGCCCATGGAGGGCGCGTCACTCGGTGTCGTTACATGTGGTAGAGGTCGTCGAGCGTGTAGTCCCAGTACTCCTCATCGAGCACCCATTCGCCATCTTGCAGCGTGAACTGGAGGTCGATGAAGCGGTCGTCCATCTCCGGCGTGCTTTCCAGCGCGTCGCGATAGGCGGACGCGACGATCTCGAGATCGGCCGGGTTGTTGCGCAGCTCTTCGAGCGTGTCGGATTCAACGGAGCTCACGGCTTCCCACAGCGTGTTGTCGAGGGCGCTCGTGTCGCGCACGGTCACATCGGCGTAGGCGGAGCCCTCCTTGTCGTCGTCGAACGCGAACACGCTGCTCAGGGAGTACGAGCCTCCCTCAAGCGCCCAGCGCGCCGTTTCAGTGGCGTCCAGCCCTAGGTCGGCATGGGTGAAGCCGTACCATTCGTACATGCTCTCGTCGAGCACGTCGGCGACGCGCTGGATAGTGTCCTCGTCGGGGTTCACCAGCTTGTCGAATTGGGCGCGCGCCAGCTCTTCGACGCGCGCTTCGGACGGGGTCGTGCTGAGCATTCTGACCACGCCGGAAGAAGTGTCTCCGTCTGGCGCGTACGAATCGTTGTCAAGCAGGCCGCCCATGCTGTTGAAGGCGGTCGTGATGAGCGCGAGGGACGCCACGATGATGCCGAGTATTCCAAGCGAACGGCCGAGAACAGCGCTCGACCCGAGCTTTTTCGCCTTGCCTGCTTGTATGAGCGCGATGACTGCAAAGACGAATCCGACGAGCCACGACGAAGAGGCAGCGATGATGGCCAGCACGCCCATGATGACGGCAGCGACCACGTGTCCGGTGCCGGCAGACGGGCTGGTGGCACCTTCGCGCGCGTCGCCTCCTTTGAGCTGCGCGCGTCGGATTGCTTTACGTCGCAGCTCCTGCGCCCGCGCTTTCTTTGACGAGGCGGCGTGCGAGCGGGCTGCCTCTGCTTGCGTCGTCGCGCTGGAGGGCGCCCACGGTCGGGATTTGCCGGTCTGGGGCGACGGGGCAGGGGTGGATGCTGCAGGCGAGCCGGGCCGCGTAGAGGTGCGGAAGTCGTCGCCCGCATCGACGACGCTGCCGATGATGGGCGTAAACTGGCGCTGTCGGTACCGAACGCGCTCTTCGCGCGAGGTCGGTTGGACCGGTTGCCATGCCGAGCCCGCCGAGGCTCCGTTCGCATTGGCGTGATCGCGTGCCATGGCTCCTCCCCTCTGCCGCGCATCGTGCTTTCGCGCGCATGGTTATGGTAGCAAGATTGTGGCACGCGATGTGGCGTGCACATGCGTCCTGACGAAGATTTTGCGCGAGCATGCCGCCGCAAGATGGCACTGCCCGCTCCGCAGAGGCGTGTGTCTCATGAGGAGTGCGAGCGCGTTTGGCGCCGTGCGGGTTAGCGCCTCTGCAGCCAATTCGCTTCCGCATCGCGGCCGGGCGAGGCGCAGGCGTGCGCGAAGGGGGCGTTCTGCGGGTCGAGGCACTCCTCGACTGGGACGCTCACAGGGTGGAAGAGCACCTCCAAATCGCGTTCTTCCCGCGCGGCGCGGGCGGCAAGGGCCTCGAGCGTCGCGTCGTCCAGGCGGTCCATGCTGCTCGAGAGCACGACGCCGCAAAACGCCGGCGTGGCGCAGCCGGCCGGAACCTTCGCCCAGTTTTCGCGCGAAAGCCACCAGAGCAGCGCGTCCTTCGCCAGGTTCGCCGACGCCAGGCGGCCGATGCCGCCATGGCGCACGTGCGGCCCCACCGCCTCGACGGGCATGCGGAGCTGCGAGAGCGCGCAGCCGCAGTCGCGCACGGCGTCGAGCAGCGCGTCGAAGACGGCAGGGATGGCGTGCGGGTGCTGGTGGCTGTCGGCGCGCAGGCGGAGCCGCTCTTCTGGGAAGGCCTCCACGAAGCGAGCGATCTGCGCGGCGCACTCGCGGCGGACTTGCGCTCGGAACGCGTCTGCCTGCGGTCCGTGCGAGGCGCGCCAGAGCCCGACGAAATCGTGCTTGAACATGCCGCGTTCGTTCACGAGCGTCGGCACGGTGGCGGGGTCGCTCAGGCAGGGGCCCTCGACCAGGTTCACGTGCACGCCGGCACGCAGGGCGCCAGAGGAGACGTGGGGCATCGCCAGCGCCGCAGCGTCCTCGAACGCCGGGCTGTTGGCGAAGGCGCTCACGCTTTGCAGCGCGCCCGCGCCGTCGCACGCGCTGGACAGCGCGAGAATCGCTCGTGCTTGCGCGAGCGTGATGCCGTAGTCGTCGGCGTGGTACACGATGGCCATGTGCCTGCTCCTTGGTTGGCTCCGGTCCCGTTCGTCGTTTCGTACAACGAACGGGGTATGCGTTTGTGACAAAATGCGCATTTCCGTTCCGGCTTCCGCCATATTTCCACTCACATGATAGGCTATGCTCCGCAGAGTTGGACTGTAGGGTAGGCGATGACGGACATGGATTTTTCTCTGATCGTTCCGTGCTACAACGAGGCGGGCAACGTGCCCGCGTTCTTCGCGACCGCGACGGCATGCTTCGACGCCGCCGACATGAACTACGAGCTCGTGTTCGTGAACGACGGCAGCACCGACGGTACAGCAGACGCGCTCGAGCGCGCCGTGGAAGCGTACCGCGAACGCGGCAACGGTCGGGCAACCGTGCGCATCGTCGAGTTCTCGCGCAACTTCGGCAAAGAAGCGGCAATGTTCGCCGGCCTCGAGCATGCCATGGGCGACATCGTGGGCTTCATCGACGCCGACATGCAGCAAGACCCCGCGGTGGCGCTGCGCATGTACCGCTGCCTCATGGAGCGCCCCGAGTACGATTGCGTGGCCGCTGTTCAGGAAAAGCGCCGTGAAAGCTTGCCGCTGCGCGCGTGCAAGCGCGTGTTCTACCGCGCGTTCAACGACGTGTGCAATACCCAGCTTCTGGAAGGCGTGAGCGATTTCCGCGTATTTCGCCGTCCGGTGGCGGACGCGCTGCTGTCGTTGCGCGAGCATTGCCGGTTCTCGAAGGGCCTGTTCGGGTGGATCGGGTTCAAAACCTACGTCATCACCTACGACGTCCACGAGCGCCTCTCGGGGAAGAGCAAGTGGGCGGTGCGCGATTTGTTCTCATACGCATGGAACGGCGTGGTGTCGTTCTCCACGTGGCCGCTCAAGCTCATCATGTACATCGGCGTCGTGCTGGCGCTCGTGACGCTCGTGTTCTTCGGCATCGACGTGTACGACAAGATCGCCTTCAACAGCGACATCTCGACATCGCAGCTGTTGGTCTACGTGGTGCTGCTCATGGGCGGCGCTCAGATGATCGTGCTCGGCGTGTTCGGCGAATACCTCGCGCGCGCCTATATGGAGGCGAAAAACCGACCGTTGTACATCGCGCGCTCCGAGCGCACGTACGCGCCTGTGACGGCGCAGGGCGCAACGGAAGGCGAGCTGAAGGCAGAGGTCTCTGCACCGCGCTCATGGGTCGCTGAGCGGACGCGCGAGGGCGAAGGCGACGCGAGCGAGCCGGCGTTCGAATGGCGCCAGGCAGCGTCTTATGTCGTGGACGCCGCGCACGCGCACACGGTGAGCGCCGTGCGCCATGACGCTGCGGTGGCGAAGGGGGCGGGCGACAGTGGCATCGCTCGCTAGTGGGGAAGCCGCCGAAGGAGCGTGCCTTCGGGCGGCGGCAGGCAACGACGGAGCCTTGTCCGCCGACGCGCCGGCGGGGTCGGCGCAGGCACGCTGCGCCCGCAACGCGTCATTGCGCGCGTTCTTCGAGGGCACGCCGTTTCACGCGGGGCTTATCGTGGCGGGCGCGCTGTTCCTGCTCATGGGCGCCTTCCACGGCAACGTATGGTTCGACGAAAGTTACTCGGTCGGCATTGCCGACCATTCGTTCTCCGATATTTGGCAGATTGGCGTGGGCGACGTGCACCCGGTGTTGTTCTACTGGGGGCTCCATGTCGTCTCGCTCGTCTTCGGGCACGGCGTTCTGGCATACCGCTTGTTCGCGCTGGTGGGCGCCGTGCTGCTCGGCGTGCTCGGTCTGACGCACGTGCGGCGGGATTTCGGGGCACGCGTAGGCGTGCTGTTCTCGTTCCTCGCGCTGTTCACGCCCTATATCGCGAACATGTCGGTGCAGATTCGCATGTACTCATGGGCGGTCTTCTGTGTGACCGTCTGCTCGCTGTACGCGTGGCGCGCGTTCTCATGCCTGCGGAAGCGGGCGGACGGGGAGGTCGCGAACCTTGCCCGCGAGCGCGCAGCGCGCATGCGCTGTTGGGCGGGCGTGCCGCGCCGGTGGTGGCTGACGTTTTTCGCTGCCAGCCTGGCGAGCGCATACCTGCATTACTTCGGGGCGATTGCCGCGTTCGTGGTGAACGCGCTGCTGTTCGCGTACCTTGTCGCGCGGCGCCGCTCGTGCGGCCGTGCGCTCAGCGTGTTCGCGCTGGGGGCGGTGGCGCAAGTGGCGCTGTACGCGCCGGCGCTGTTGGCGCTCGAAAGCCAGCTTTCGGTGGTGTCGAACACGTACTGGGCGAACTTCACGTTCCCGACGACGCTCATCGAGCTGGCGACGTACCCGCTGCTCACGAGTGGCGTGTCGTTCGCGCTCAAGGGCGCGTACGGCGCGGCGTTCCAGTGGGGCGCCGGCATGGCGGTTCGCGCGTTTGCGGTCTTGGCGCTTGTTGTGCTGGCAGTGCTCGTCGTGCGCAGCGTGCGCGCGGCAGCGCGGCGTGCGGGGTCGGTTCCCTCCGAAGAGCCCTCGGCGCGCGGGAGGCTTGCTGCGTGGGCGCGCCAGGACGGCGTGCTTGCGTGCACCCTGGCCTTCGCCGCGTATCTGGCGGTCTTCGTGCTGGCGGATGTGGCGTCGCGCGTGGCGGACTCCTTCCTGCTGTACTATCGCTACCTGTTCGTCGCCATCGGGCTGATGTTCCTGGGGGCGTCGTTGCTGCTCGCGCGCGCGGCGCGCGGCAAGGTGGGCGCCGTGGTGGTGGCGCTGCTGTGCACGTCGCTGCTGGTGGCGTCCGCCATGAACCAGGCGCTCGTGGTGGGCGATGCGTACTCCGACGAGAACGCCGCACCCCTCGAGGCGTTCGACGAAGCGGTCGCTTGGGCAGGCGAAGGGTCATTCGGCTACAGCGGCGCCGACAGCGCCACGAACGCCCAGCAGAACCTGCAGACGGCGCCTGACGCCGACATGCCGCTGGCGTACGCGCGCAACGCCGATTTCGCGCCGACGGTGGACGCGCCGCTCGTGCTGTCCTCCGACATCGGCATCCAGGGCGTCATGGCGGTCCTGCGCCCCAGCGTGGCGCAGACGTACATGGACTGGCAGCCGGGCAACTGGGCGCTGTCGTACCGCTCGTACGCGCCGGCGCTTACGAGCGTGAAGACCTGGGAAGTGGCGCTCGACGGCTACGAAGGCCGCTTCGTGGTGCTCGGCCAGAGTCAGGACGGCTCCCTGCCGCGCGACGTGACGGACCTGCAGCAGAAGCCTGGCGTCACCTGCGTCAAGGTCGAGACGTTCTACCGCCCCTACGAACGCACCTACTTCACGATCGCCCTGATGGAGAAAAAGTAAGCGCGCTTTCCGCCTTCGCTCCCGTCGGGCGGGGTCATTCCGTGTTCAAGCAGTCCTGAGCTCGCGCAAACGCGCCACTGGCGCGTTTGGCTCGTGCGGAACTGCGCGCGGAACGACCCCGCCCGACGGGGCTTCGCAACGGCAAGGCGCTTAGGGAGGGCGCAGGCTCTTAGGGACTTCGATCGTTTACAAAAATGAAGGGAGCACGCTCATGCGCGCTCCCTCGGCTTTTCTGGCTGTTATGCGACCTTACGCCGTCGGCATGAGGTAGTCGGCGAAGATGGACTGCTCCATGAGGGCGATGCGCTCGCCCTTCTCCATGCGGATGCGGTGAATCTTCAGCTTCATGCGCTCGGCCGTTTCGAGGTCGGTTTTCTCGAAGTGGGTGCACACCAGGCGCTCCTGCGCCTTCGCCAGGACGGTGTAGAGCTGGCGGACGAGGCGAGCGTGCTCTTTCTCCTGCTTGTCGAGCGGCATCTCGGCGCCGTCGAAGTACGCGCGGCACGGCACGAAGCCGTTGAGGAAGCCGCAGAACACGAGCAGGCGCGGCGTGAGGCCGCAGGCGAGCTCCGGCGCGACCACGCGCACGGTGCTGGCGGGGCAGGTGGGAGCGAGCAGCTCGGCCTCGGCGCGGTCGACCAGCTGCGCGGCGGTCTCGCCCTCGGCGGGGGCGCACAGCCTCACGACGGCCGCCTTCTCAGCGTCGGTTGCTTCAACAGACGCTGCCAGCTTGTCGAGCAGCTGCGAGCCCGTCAGCCCTTCGCAGGTGGCGATCATCTCGCGGCCGAACTCGTACGGCGGCAGGATTTTCGCCACCTCGGCGCCGATGGTGCTCTGGTCTTCGGCGTACGCAAGCGCCTCGGGCAGGGTCAGCCCCTGCTCTTCCATGACTTGGCGCAGCTTGATGAACGAGTTGCTGTGAGTCAGGTAGTTGCCGAAGCCACACCAGGCGCGCCATGCCACCGCGTCGTTCGAGTCCGCCGCCAGGCGCAGCGCGGTGTACAGCAGTGCGGCGCCGCTGCGCTCGCGGTCGCGGACGTCGCCGCCGAGCGGCTGGGACGCCACGATCGAGCGGGCGGGGATTTCGACCGCGCGCAGCGCGCGCTCGGCGTTG
>CASEJD010000175.1 GCA_949288145.1 uncultured Coriobacteriia bacterium | reverse complement strand
CTCCGCCGAGCAGCACGCCGAATCCGATGAGGGACGTAAGCGCCGTCAGCGCCCCGAGCGCACGCCGCGCGAGCGCAAGGGCGCCAAAGGCCAACAGCACGATCGCCAAGACCGCCGCGACCGCGACGGCCAGCGCCGTCAGCGCCGCCAGCACCAGGGCGGCGGCAACCGCGAGGTCCGTCCGAGCGTCACGCGCGAAGAGCTCGCCGCGCTCAAAGTGGCGGAGCTGCGCGAGAAGGCGGCGGAGCTCGAGCTGGACGTCGCCGGCCTCAAGAAGGCCGAGCTCGTCGAGGCGGTGTTCGCCGCCAGCATGCAGGCCGAAGGCTTCATCGAGGTCGAGGGCATCCTCGACACCATGCCCGACGGTTACGGCTTCCTGCGCACGCAGGGCTACCTTCCGAGCGAGCACGACGCGTACGTGAGCGCCGCCATGATCCGTCGCAACGGCCTGCGCAAGGGAGACTGCCTGCGCGGCCAGCTGCGCCCGAAGCGCGACAACGAGAAGTTCGCCGCCGTCCAGACGCTGCTCACGGTCAACGGCACGCCGCTCGAAGAGCTGGGGCACCGTCCCCGCTTCGCCGACCTCACGCCGGTCTACCCGGACCAGCGCTTGCTCATGGAGCATGGCAAGAACACGGTCACGGCTCGCGTGATCGACCTGACGGCGCCCATCGGCAAAGGCCAGCGCGGCCTGATCGTCTCTCCGCCGAAGGCCGGTAAGACCACCATCCTGAAGGACATCGCCGCCGCCATCACGGCGAACAACCCGGAAGTGCACCTCATGTGCCTGCTCGTCGACGAGCGTCCCGAAGAGGTCACCGACATGCAGCGCTCCATCAAGGGCGAGGTCATCTCCTCCACGTTCGACATGCCGTGCGAGAACCACATCGCCGTCGCCGAGATGGTCGTCGAGCGCGCAAAGCGCCTCGTTGAGTGCGGCGAGGACGTCGTCATCCTGCTCGACAGCATCACGCGCCTGGCGCGCGCGTACAACCTGGCGCAGCCCGCCAGCGGCCGTATCCTCTCCGGCGGCGTGGACTCCACCGCGCTCTACCCGCCGAAGCGCTTCCTGGGCGCCGCGCGCAATATCGAGCACGGCGGCAGCCTCACCATCCTCGCCTCCGCGCTTATCGACACGGGGTCGAAGATGGACGAGGTCATCTTCGAGGAGTTCAAGGGCACGGGCAACATGGAGCTGCGTCTCGACCGCAACCTGGCCGACCGCCGCATCTTCCCGGCCATCGACCCTATCCAGTCGGGCACGCGCAAAGAGGACCTGCTGCTCGACCCGCAGGAGGCGCCGCTCATCTGGGCGGTCCGCCGCATCCTGTCGAACATGAACAACACCGAGCGCGCCATGGACACGCTCATCAAGTCCATCAAGCAGACCGAGACCAACCAGGAGTTCTTGCTGCGCACGGCCAAGAAGGCGCAAGCCGGCCATCGCGGCGAAGACGGCTTCGCGCTGTAAAGAGCCTGCTGGAGTTTCGGCGCGAATGGGCGAATGCCCGGCTCGCGCGCAGTGCAAGACCGTATAATAGGGGGCCGCGCCCGCACGATGGGCGCGGTCCTCTCGCATGAAGAGGAGCCGAAGATCGAAAGGAGGCGCCGTGCGGCAGGACGATTGGCAACAGCACGCATGGCAGCAGCCACAGCAGCCGCAACCGCAAGCCCCACAGCAGCCGCAGCAGGCCCCGCAGCAACAGGCCCCGCAGCAGCCGCAATCGCAAGCTCACCAGGCGCAGCAGCAACCGCCGGTGCAGCCGCAGCAGCCCGTGGCCGGCTATCCCGGAGCCGCGTACGCCGTGCCCCAGCAGCAGCCGCGCCGGGGGTGGATCGTCGCCCTCGTGGCCGTGATCTTGCTGTTCATTGCGCTCATGTTCGGCATGTTCTCGTGCTCGAACGCGTTCAGCGGCGTCACGTCGCTCGGCACGTCGCTCGAAAGCTCGTCGCCGGTCGCCACGACCGGCCCCACCATCGCGGTCATCAACCTGTCCGGCACCATCCAGTACGACGGGTCGGCGTGCTCTCCCGAAGGGTTGAAGGCTCTGCTCGACGAGGCGGAGGAGGACCCTGACATCAAGGCGGTCGTCTTGCGCGTCGATTCTGGCGGCGGCACGGCAACTGCGGGCGAGGAGATGGCTGCGTACGTGAAGGACTTCTCGAAGCCGGTCGTCGTCTCGAGCGCGTCCATGAACGCCAGCGCGGCATACGAGATCTCGTCGCAGGCGGACTGGATCTACACCGCGAAGAGCACCGCCATCGGGTCCATCGGCACCGCCATGCAGGTGACGGACTTGTCCGGCCTCTACGAGAAGCTCGGCATCGACATCGAGAACATCACGTCCGCCGAGAGCAAGGACTCGAGCTACGGAACGCGCCCCCTCACCGACGAGGAGCGCGCGAGCTACCAGCACACGGTCGACCAGATCAACGAGACTTTCCTCGAGACGGTTGCCGAAGGCCGCGGCATGGACATCGAGGACGTGCGCGCGCTGGCCACCGGCCTGACGTTCACCGGCATCGACGCGGTGGAGAACGGCCTGGCCGACGAGCTAGGCACCCTGGAGGACGCGTGCGCGAAGGCCGCGGAGCTTGGCGGCGCGGGCGAGTCGTACGACGTCGTCACGCTCGAGGAGGAGTCTTCGGCCCTCGACGACCTTTTGAGTTGGGAGAACTCGTCCGATGAATCGGACGTCTTGGAAGCATTGAAGGAGCTTGATACGGATGGCAGCATCGTCAAATAACCCCGTCGTCTGGCCCGAGCGGGCTATCGTCACCGCAGGCATGCCCTACGGCAACAAGCCGCTGCACTTCGGGCACGTGGGCGGCGTGTTCGTGCCCGCCGACTGCTTCGCGCGCTTCCTGCGCGACCGCATTGGCGCCGAGAACGTGCGCTTCATCAGCGGCACCGACTGCTTCGGCTCGCCCATCAACGAGGGCTACCGCAAGCTCGTCGAGGCGGGGGAGTTCGAAGGCGACATCGCGGACTACGTCCAGCGCAACCATGACCTGCAGAAGGCCACGCTCGATTCCTACGGCATCTCGCTCGACATCTACGAGGGCAGCGGCATCGGCTACTGCGGCGAGGTGCACCAGCTCATCAGCGAGGTCATCATCCAGCGCCTTTACGAGAGCGGGCATCTGCAGCGTCGTGCGACCCTGCAGTTCTACGACCCCGAGGCGGGCACGTTCCTGAACGGCCGCCAGGTGGTGGGCCGCTGCCCGGTCCAGGGCTGCAAGAGCGAGCACGCCTACGCCGACGAGTGCGACCTCGGCCACCAGTACGCGCCCGAGGACCTCATCGCGCCGAAGTCCTCGCTCACGGGCACGACGCCCGAGATGCGTCCGGTGGAAAACTGGTACTTCGACCTGCCGGCGTTCTCCGAGTTCTTGCGCGGCTACGCCGACGAGCTCGCCGCCGACCCGGACGTGCGCCCCATCGTCTCGAACACGATCAAGGAGTTCCTCGTCCCGCCGGTCATCTACATCAAGAACGAGGCGTACGAAGACTACCGCGCCATCGCCGGCGACCTGCCGCGCCACAGCTTCCGCGAGGCCGAGAAGGGCAAGGCCAGCTTCGAGGTGGAGTTCAAGACCATCGAAGACCGCGATTTCGCGCGCGAGGTGCTCTCGAAGGCGGGCATCCGCTTCCGCACCGGCAAGGCGCTCGTGCCCTTCCGTATCTCCGGCAACATCGAGTGGGGCGTGAAGGTCCCCGAGATCGAAGGGCTTTCCGGCCTTACGGTGTGGTGCTGGCCTGAGAGCCTGTGGGCGCCCATGTCGTTCACCATGGCGGTCAACGACAAGATGGGCCTGCCGCGCGGCAGCTGGCGCGATTTCTGGTGCTCCGAGGACGCCCAGGTCTACCAGTTCATCGGCCAGGACAACCTGTACTTCTACGGTGTGGCGCAGACCGCCATCATCGAGGCGCTTTCGGGCACGGACATCTTGAAGCCGGAGCAGACCGACACGCCGTTGCGCCAAACGAAGCTCGTGGCGAACCACCATATCCTGTTCCACGACAAGAAGGCGTCCTCGTCGGGCTCCGTGAAGCCGCCGACGGCGGACGAGCTGCTGGACCACTACACCGCCGAGCAACTGCGCGCGCACTTCCTGGCGCTCGGCTTGGACCAGAAATCCGTGGGCTTTAAGCCGAAGCCGTACGACCCCGACGAGTCCAAGCGCGACGACCCGCGCGTGGCCGATCCGGTGCTCAAAGAGGGCGCGCTGCTCACCAACGTCTACAACCGCCTGGCGCGCAGCTGCTTCTACGAGGCGCAGAAGAACTTCGACCGCCTCATGCCCATTGGCCCGGTCTCGGAGGGCGTGCGCGAGCGCGCGCTGGCCGTCATGTCCGACTACGAGCAGACCATGCATCGCGTGGAGCTGCACACCGTCATGTCGATCATGGACGACTTCATCCGCTGGGCGAACAAGTACTGGAGCGAGGGCATCCGCGCGGTGGAGAAGGAGCACGAAGGCGACGAGGAGGGCGCCCGCGAGGCGCGCCGCCAGGTGCTGCTCGACAGCTTCTACCTGCTGCGCATCGTGACGCTGCTCATGCACCCTGTGGTCCCGACGGGCGCCGAGCGCGTGTGCGACTACCTTAATTTCGAATTCGGCGACTTCTTCAGCTGGAACTACGACTTCGACAGCATGGAAGAGCTGTGCGGCGCCGCTGAGTTGGAGCAGGGCGGCCACCTTGTCCGCGAGCTGCCGCCGCGCTTCGACTTCTTCTCGAAGCATCCGTCGCAGTTCAAGTAGGAGCGGTCCTTCCATAAAAACTCCCATACCGCAGCGTAGGTGCTGTGGTATAGTGCAAAGGCTTGTGTTATGCCTTGGTCGGAAACCAAGGCACTATCTGAAGGAGATAGCAACCATGAAAAAAGGCATCCATCCGGAGTACGTTGACTGCACCGTGCGCTGCACGTGCGGCAACACGTTCCAGACCCGCTCCACGAAGCCGGAGCTGCGCATTGACATCTGCAATGCCTGCCATCCGTTCTTCACGGGCACCCAGAAGCTGATCGACACCGGCGGACGCGTCCAGCGCTTCGCCGACAAGTTCGGTGCCGCCCGCGAGACCGTCGCTGCTCGCGAGGCCGCCAAGAAGGCCGCTGCCAAGGAAGCCGCCGCCGCCAAGGAAGCTGCTCGCAAGGCCGAGCGCGAGGCGAAGGCCGCTGCGAAGGCCGAGCGCGCCGCTCAGTACGCTGCCAAGGCTGAGGTCGAGGCTGCGAAGGCCGCCGAGGAGGCCGCTGCCGCCGAGGCTGAGGCTCCGGCTGAGGAGGCTGTCGAGGCCGAGGCCGCCGAGGCCACCGAGGCTCCTGCTGAGGAGACCGCTGCGGAGTAGCATTCCGCATCCCGCTGCCAACGGCGGGGCGGGCGCTTCCCGTCGAACGTTGGTGACACCGCAATTCCGGTGAAACACGCGCATTGTCGAAAGCCCGGCCCGCACAGCCGGGCTTTCGCACGTTCTGGGGCGGATTGGCGTGCGCGCATGCACACCGCCGTTCGCTGGCGTGCAGTCGCGCCGAACCGTGCGCGCAGCGCCGCGGCGCGTTGCCGCGCAGCGCGCTATGGTATCCTGCCGGAATGCGCGTCGTCCGCGGGGCGGCGTGGATGTCACGACGAGAGGGGAGCGACCATGAAAACGTGCGCGCTGGTGGGCGCCGTCGACTTCAACGCCGATGATTTCCTGCGCCGCAGCTTCGACTACGTGATCGCGGTCGACCGCGGGTTCGCGCACCTTGAGGCGATCGGCGTGAAGCCCGATGTGGTCATGGGCGATTTCGACTCCCTGGGCTACGTGCCGCGCTTCCCGCGCATCGCGCGCTTCCCGAAGGAGAAGGACAAAAGCGACATGGAGCTCGCGCTGGAGCGCGCGCTCGCGCGCCATGCCGACGAGGTCTACGTCTACGGCGGTCTCTCGGCGCGCCTTGACCACACGGTCGCGAACTTGCAGCTGTTCGCGAAGTTTTCCGAGAAGGGCCCTTACATCACCGGCATCGGCGACGATTTCGCCGTGCGCGTGCTGACCGGGCCCGACGTCTTCGAGCTGCCCGACGGCGTGGAGGCGGGCACCGTCTCCGTCTTCGCCGCCAACGACCGGGTCACAGGCGTTCTCGAGTCCGGCATGAAGTATTCCCTGGACGACGTGGAGCTCACGAACCGCACGTCGCTCGGCCTTTCCAACGAACTCCAAGGCGAGCCTGTCCGCATTGGCGTCGAGGAAGGCTCGCTCTACATCTTCTACCCGCTGCGCTGATCCGCATTCATTCCCTCAGTCCTGCATTCGTTCGTTTGATGCACCCTGCCTCCTGTTGTTGAGCGAATCATGAAGGCATCAGCACAGCGTCTCACCTCGACAAGGGGAGGCGCAGGCAGCCGAAGGAGGAAGCAATGGAAGACAACAAGCGCGTGTCCGAGGGCGTCGAGCGCCTGCATAACGACGATCTCTCTCAGGTGTCGGGCGGAAGGCTTGTGGCGCAGGTCTGGCACGTCAAATGCTCCAAGTGCGGCGCTGATTACATGTGCGAGACGTCCATGATGTCCGAGCCGCCGTGGTTCTGCAGAGAGTGCGACGCGAGGATTCGTGCGGAACGAGCCGGTTACCGCGAAGAGCGTTAAACAAGGCGCTGACCGAGGTGCGCGGACCACGCCTCAGACGATGCCGGGCATGGTCCTCGATCCAATTGGGAGCAACACGATGAAAGGAGATTGGCATGACTGACAAGCAGTTGAACAGCAACGATTTCGAGCCTGCCGTCCCCGAGAGCCCCGAGATTCCCGATGAGCAGCTTGACGAAGCGTCGGGTGGCTGGAACACCTACCGTGATTACTATGGCGTGTACTGCAAAAAATGCCGCAACATTTTCTACGCCTACGACGATGCCGCGCTCCAGCGGATAGTCACGAACCCCTGCCGTTGGTGCGGAGCTCCGTACACGAACATGATCATCGACCCGAGCTTGTCTCCTCGAAACAAACCCGACAGGCCTCTGCATTAGCGAGCGAGCCGATAAAGAGAAAGGGGTACGCCCCTTTCTCTTTTTTATGCCAAAGGGCCTTCCGCGCGGTAATACCATTCGTTTCGCGAAACGACGGGCCCGCCTGCAAGGAGCGGCATATAATGTGCGACATGTTTGCAGGGGAGCTTGCGCGCGGCGCGAGCTTCGCGCGGTGCGCCGTTTCGACGCTCTCGTGCGGAGTCGGCTACGTGCCGCCGGGCAGGCTGAGAGGAGGCGCCGTATCGCCTCGACCCTTGGAACCTGAAACGGGTAATGCCAACGAAGGGAGTCGCCATGACGCAGATGGACGCTGCGCGCGCGGGCATCGTCACGCCCCAGATGAAAGCGGTCGCGGAGAAGGAAGGCCGTTCGGAAGAGTTCATTCGCGCCGGGGTCGCCGCCGGGCGCATCGCCATCCCGGCGAACGTGCACCACGCCTCGCTCTCGCCCGAGGGCGTGGGCGAAGGGCTGCGCACGAAGGTGAACGTGAACCTGGGCATCTCGGGCGACCTTATGGACGAGGATGAGGAATGGCGCAAGGTGGACGTTGCGCTCGAGCTGGGCGCCGAGGCCATCATGGACCTGTCGAACCACGGCAAGACGCAGCAGTTCCGCCGCGCGCTCGTGGAGCGCTCGTCGGCTATGATTGGCACCGTGCCCATGTACGACGCCATCGGCTACCTCGAGAAGGCGCTCGTCGACATCACGGCGGAGGACTTCCTCGACGTCATCCGCGCGCACGCCGAGGACGGTGTGGACTTCGTGACCGTGCACGCTGGCATGAACCGTCGCGTCATCGAGTCGTTCAAGGAGACCGGTCGCCTGACGAACATCGTCTCGCGCGGCGGGTCGCTCATCTTCGCCTGGATGGAGGCCACGGGCAACGAGAACCCGTTCTACGAGCATTACGACCGTGTGCTGGAGATCCTGCACGAGCACGACGTGACCATATCCATCGGCGACGCCATGCGCCCGGGCTCGGGCTACGACGCCAGCGACGCGTCCCAGATCGCCGAGCTCATCGAGATCGGCAAGCTCACGAAGCGCGCGTGGGACGCTGGCGTGCAGGTCATGGTGGAAGGCCCGGGACACATGGCCCTCGACGAGATCGCGGCCAACATGAAGCTGGAGAAGCGCCTGTGCCACAATGCGCCGTTCTACGTGCTCGGCCCGCTCGTGACCGACATCGCGCCCGGTTACGACCATATCACGGCAGCCATCGGCGGTGCCGTCGCCGCCTCCTCTGGTGCCGACTTCCTCTGCTACGTCACGCCGGCGGAGCATTTGCGCCTGCCTGACGTGGACGACGTGCGCGAGGGGCTCGTGGCGGTGAAGATCGCCGCGCACGCCGCCGACATCGCCAAGGGCGTCCCGGGCACGCGCGACGTGGACAACCGCATGAGCGACGCCCGCCGTCGCGTGGCGTGGGAGGAGATGTTCGACCTTGCCATCGACCCGGTGAAGCCGCGCCGCTATTTCGAGAGCGCGCCGCCGTCCAACGAGGGCACGTGCACCATGTGCGGCAAGATGTGCGCCATGCGCACGGTGAACACCATCATGGACGGCCTGGTCATCGACCTGGACAACGAGTAAGGAGCGCAGGCATGCGGGCAGTGCTCAGCATCGCAGGGTCCGACTCGAGCGGTGGGGCGGGCATCCAAGCGGACATCAAGACCATCTCCGCGCACCGGCTGTTCGCGGAGACCGCCATCACGGCGCTCACGGCGCAGAACACGCTCGGCGTGACGGGGGTGCTCGAGGCGACGCCCGAGTTCGTGCGCCAGCAGATCGACGCCGTCTTCGACGACATCCGCCCCGACGCCGTGAAGATTGGCATGGTCTCGTCGGCGGCGATCATCCGCGCCATCGCGGAGGGTTTGCGCGCGCACGGTGCCGAGCGGGTGGTGGTCGATCCGGTCATGGTGGCCACGTCGGGATCGCGCCTCATGGCGGACGACGCGCTCGGCGCGCTCAAAAGCGAGCTCCTGCCGCTGGCGAGCGTCGTCACGCCCAACATCCCCGAGGCGGAGATTCTGGCGGGCAGGCGCATCGCGGACGAGGCAGGCATGGTCGAGGCGGCGCGTGCCATCGCCGAGGCGTGCGGCAGCGCGGTCCTCGTGAAGGGCGGCCACGGCACCGCCGACGCGAACGACGTGCTCGTGAAGCCTGACGGCTTCGAGCTCTGGCTGCGCAGCGAGCGCATCGACACGAAAGACACGCACGGCACCGGCTGCACGCTCTCTTCGGCCATCGCGTGCGGGCTTGCGCAGGGGCTTCCCGTGGAGGAGGCGGTCCGCCGCGCCAAGCGCTATGTCACCGGCGCCATAGCGCACGATTTGCGCATGGGCCGCGGGAACGGCCCGCTCAACCATATGTGGGAGTACGGCGCGTAGGGTGCGCCCAGCGTGCTCGGAGTCCCTGACGAAACGCGGCCCCCGACGATGCTCTCGTCGGGGGCCGCCGTGGTTTCGCGGTCTATCGCGGTCGGTTAGGCTTCGCGCTCGTACACGCAGGTGCCGCGCACGTAGGTGGCCTGCACCCGCACCTGGTCGATCTCGTCGGCGGGCACGGAGAAGATGTCGCGGTCGAGCACGGCGAAGCTGCCCTTCGCGCCCGGTTTCAGCACGCCCAGCCCATCGAAGCCGGCCATGCGGGCGGCCTCGCGGGTGTAGAGCGTCACCGCGGTCTCAACGTCCACGGCCTCGTCCTCGCCGAAGTCCGTGCCCTCGTAGGCGTGGCGCGTGACGGCGCCCTTGATGCACGGGAACGGGTCGGACGGCACGGCCCACGACGTGGCCGGCGCGTCGGTGGAGAAGCACAGGCGCACGCCGGCGTCGAGCAGCGAGCGATAGGCGTAGCAGCGGCGCGTGCGCTCGTGGCCGAGGTTGCCCAGGTACGCCTCGATCTCGGCGTAGGGGAAGATGGGCTGGCTCGCGATGCCGATGCCCTTCTCGACCACGCGCTGCACGCTGCGGTCGGAGGGCAGCGTCACGTGCTCGAAGCGCAGGTACGGCGCGTCGCCGTCGGTCCAGGGCTTCTCGTCCTCCACGAAGTCGAGCATGCGCTCGATGGCTCGCCCGCCCATGGCGTGCAGCGAGAGCTGGCAGTGGTGCGCCTTGCAGAACTCGATGGCCGTCGTGGTCTCCTTGTCGCTGCAGACAGGAAGACCGCAGGCGTCGGCGTCGTCGCGCGGCGTGCCGTCAGGTTTCAGGAACGGCTCGTCCATCCAGGCCGTCTGGCCCGAGATGCTGCCGTCGCCGATGAGCTTGAGGCCGCACACGAACGCCTGGTTGCCGCGGTCCATGTCGGCGGGCGTGACGTCGAAGCCCGGCTTGTCCATCCAGTGGTCCCACATGTAGTAGACGCCCACTTCCTGCTCGAAGCCGAGCTCGATGGCGCGCTTGATGATGGGCATGTTGTCGGTGTCGTCCAGGGCGCCCATGTCGGTGACCGCCACGATGCCCTGGGAGGACAGCAGCCGGCCCAGTTCGACGAGCTGCTGGGCGGTCTCTTCGGTGCTCGTCTCGGGCATGACGGCCGTCACCAGGTTGCGGGCGTTCTCGCGCAGCACGCCGGTGGGCTCGCCGTTCTCGTCGCGCTCGATGACGCCGCCGTCCGGATCGGGCGTGTCGCGCGTGATGCCCGCGAGCTCGAGCGCCTTGCTGTTCACGCAGCGCACGTGGGCGCACGCGCGCAGGATGCACACCGGCGCGTCGGAGCAGCCGCGGTCGAGGTCCCATCGGGTGGGCGAGCGGTGCTCGGTGAACTTCGCCTCGTCGTAGCCCCAGCCCTCGATCCAATCGTGCTCGGGATCGAAGCCCTCCGCCGCGCGGCGCTCGGCCACGGCGGCCACGAGCTCCTCGATGGAGTGGACGGCAGGCGGCAGCGCCGCGATCTGCGTGTTCATCTCCGCCAGCATGACGGGGTGCATGTGCGCGTCCACGAAGCCGGGGATCACGCGCGCGCCCTTCGCGTCAAGGCGCGGCAGGTCGCACGCCGGCGCATCGGCCTCGGTGCCGATCCAGGAAATGCGTCCGTCCTCGACGATGAAGGCGTCCGCGTGCGGGTTCTCTTCGTCCGCGGTGAACACGTTCGCGTTCACGACGAACAAGCTACCGTCAGGTGTCATGTGCTGTGCTCCTCTCCAAACCGCCGGGAGGGGCGCCTCGTGGGCGCTCCGGCGCTGCCGCATCGCGGCTTCTCGGCCATTGTTGCACGAACCGAACTCCCCGGCAACGCGCGCGGTAGCACGGGCGCGCGGCGGGTTGCGCTCTGCCGTCGTTCGGCGTGCATGCTGGTTTGGGCGACGCGCATGCTGACGCCCGGGACGCGTCCCGACAGCGCGCACGAGCGTGATTTCCGTGCGATTCGAGAAAAATCTGGCACGCTCAAAGAAATAATCGGTACATTTTTCGCCATTTTTTTGTAAAAGGGGCGCATACTGATGCTTTCAAAGTGATATCGAAGAGACCTGGACGCCGGTGTCAGGGGGTCGGCGTTCCGAAAGGGGAGACTGTGAAAGAGCTCGTGCAGGAGGCGCGCGATCTGCAAGACGTCGTCGTGGCAGACCGCAGGCGCCTGCATCAAATTCCCGAAGTGGGCATGGACCTGCCGGAGACGGCCGCTTACGTGGCAGGGCGCCTTGACGAGATGGGCATCCCGTGGCATCCGTGCGGCGTCATGCGCGAGGACCTGACCCAGAAGTACGTGGACATGGGCTTCCCGCGCATGGAGCACTCGACGGGCATCGTGGCCACCATCGGGTCTGGGGCGCCGTGCATCCTGCTGCGCGCTGACTACGACGCGCTGCCCATCGTGGAGGAGAACGACCTGCCGTTCCGCTCGCAACGCCCGTGCAGCCACCTCTGCGGCCACGACACCCATGCCGCCATGCTGCTTTCGGCGGCGCAGATCTTGAAGCGCCGCGAATCCGAGCTCAAGGGCACGGTGAAGCTCATGTTCCAGCCGGGTGAGGAGCTTGGTTACGGCGCGCGCACCATGATCGAGGATGGGCTGCTGGAGGACCCGCACGTCGACGCCGCCTTCGCGCTCCATATCATGTCGACGGAGCCGAAGGGCATGGTCGTCTACACGCCGGGCGTCACGAGCTCCTCGCTCGACACGTTCGCCCTGCACATCCAGGGGCGCGGCGGCCACACGTCGGCGCCGCACCAGTGCATCGACCCGCTCATGGTGGCGAACCAGGTCTACGAGGCCATCAACCTGTTCATGACGCGCGAGATCGCCCCGGGCACGCCCACCACGCTCTCCTGCGGCGTCATGAAGGCCGGCAACGCCTCCAACGTGCTGCCGGACACCGCCGAGATGCACTTCGGCCTGCGCAGTCGCGACGTCGTGGCGCGATCGCACGTGCTCGAGCGCATCCCTGAGATCATCGACCATTACGTGAAGGCATGGCGCGCGGACTACCGATTGAGCGTCTTCAACTGCCCGATCGCCTTCAACAACGAAGAGCTGCTCGTGAGCCTCATGCCCGCCTTCGAGGCGGTCGCCGGGGTGAGCGGCGTGAAGCAAGGCGTGCCCATGCAGGGCACGGAGGACTTCGGCCACGTGAGCGAGGAGGTGCCGAGCGCCTACATCCTGCTCGGCGCGGGCGGCCCCAGCATGGCGCCGCACCACAACCCGCGCATGGTCATCGACGAGGACGTCCTGTGGATGGGCGCCGCGCTCTACGCGTGCAGCGCCGTCCGCTGGCTCAACCTGCACGCCCGCTAGCGGGACCTGCGAAAGAAGGGGAGGACAAACATGAACGCGAAGGCTAAACGGCCGTTCTTCGGATGGTGGGTCGTCGCTGCAGGCTTCTTCATCATGGCAACGTGCTACACAGCCATGGTGAACGGCATGTCGCTGTTCCAGCCGCACATCGTCTCCGACCTCGGTATCACGGTGGGCGACTACAACACCGCCAACTCGCTGTCGACGCTCGTGTCCATCGTGGGCGCGCTCGTCATCGGCGGCGTGGTGGACAAGTTCCCGGGCCGCGTGCTCGGCGGGTTCTCCGTCGTTGTCACGGCGCTCGTGCTCGTGGGCTTCTCGCAGGTGAGCGAGCTGTGGCAGCTCATGCTGTTTTTCGCGATCGACGGCCTGGTCGTCATCGCGGGCACGCGCCTGCTCATCTCCATCGTCGTCACGAACTGGTTCGTGAAGAAACGCGGCCTTGCTGTGGCGCTCGCGCTGTCGGGCTCGGGCTTCGGCGGCGCGGTGCTCTCGCCGATCATCAGCGGCCTCATCGTCTCGACGGGCTGGCGCACCGCCTTCATGGTGCTCGCAGCCGTCTGCTTCATCCTGGCGTTCCCCATCACGGTCGCCACGTTCTACAGCCGCCCGGCGGTGAAGGGTCTGGAGCCCTACGGCGTGGGCGCCACCGCCGGCGCTAAGGACTCCTCCGGTGGCGCGGCGAAGGTCAATGAGACCGCCGACGTCGACGTGCCGTGGAAGGTCGTGCGAAAGCACTACTCGTTCTTCCTCGTCGTGGCGGGCTTCTTCGTCATGGGCATCCTGAACGGCGCCGCTATTCCGAACGCCATCACCAACATCACGGCGGTCACGATGGACGGGCAGACGGTGGTCACCGGCGGGCACGACGCCGCGTTCGCGAGCATCTTCTTCTCGTTCAACATGGTGGTCGTCATCATCGCGAAGATCGGTACCGGCGCGGTCTACGACCGCTTCGGCGTGCGCGCGGGCGTCATCATGGGCAGCGCATGCTGCATCGCCGGCCTGATCTGCATGTGCTTCCCGACCACCGACATCGCCCCGATGGGCTCGGCGTTCTTCTTCGGCATCGGCACGTGCATGGGCACGGTGGCGCCGCCGCTCGTGGCGGCGAAGCTCTTCGGCGCCGGCGAGATTGGCAAGGTCACCGGCTGGCTCACGAGCCTGCAGATGCTCGGCTACGCCATCGGAACGATCGTCTCCGGCCGCGTGTTCGACGCGTTCCTGTCGTTCGCGCCCATGTGGGTCGCGTGCGCGGTGGGCGGCGTCGCCATGCTGGCGTTGCTGCTGGCCTCCGAGCCGGCGGCAAAGCGCCTTGCCCAGCAGGTGAAGGCGGGCCAGGCGTAGCAAGCGCCGTCTCGCCGTAAATGGTCATGAAAAAGCCTCCCATCTCGAGGACTTTACTTCTAGTCCAAGAAATGGGAGGCAGTTCATTCCGCTCCCGGGCCGTCGTGCGTCCCGAAGCGCCGTGCTGGCTGACGCGTGCACTAAATGGGCAGCCGCAGCTGCTCGCCGGCGGGAGCCTCCTCGTCGAGCAGGCGTTGGTAGAGCGCGGAGGTCCGCTGCGAGGGGTCGATGCCGAGCGACTCGTTCAGGTAGCGCCGGCATTGGAAGAACGTCTCCATGGCGCCGGAGCGCTGGCCGGCTGCCGTCTGCGCGCGCATGAGCGCGTCGTAGGCGTCTTCGCGTCCTTCGTCGTGGCGCAACGCCGTGCGTGCCGCCTGCAGCGCCACGACGCTCTCGCTCGCGTCGTGCGCCCGCGCCGATGCCGCCAACAAGGCGTCGACAAGGCGCGCTTTGAGCTCGCTGCGGTACGCCACGATGCTCGGGTTCTCGCGCTCGCTCGGCAGCAGGTCGCCCGAGTAGAGCTCGTCAAGGCGCGAGAACATGGCGGGCAAGAGCGCCGAGTCCGGCGTGGAGAATTGCAGCTTGTCGCACAGCGAGAGGAACTCGTCGACGTCGGTGGTGACGAGCGACGCCTCCATGCGGCAGCTGTTCTGCAACCGCACGAGGTAGGGGCAGTCCTTCGGCGCCACCTCGAGCGCTCGCTTGAGCAACGACCAGGTGCTGTAGAAGTTGTTCCGCGCCCGCGATGCGGTGGACGCGGGCCACAGCGTGTCGACCAGATGGTCGATTCCCACCTCCCGACCGCGTGCGATGGCGAGCAGCGTCGCGAGCGTCTGCACCTTCTGTCGCCTGAACAGCGCGGGGTCGACCAGGCGCGCGCCCACGTAAGCCTCCATGCCGCCGAAGAACTTCAGGCGCAGCTGCGGGACGGACGGCGCGGAGGCGCGCGCGGCGTCGGTCCTCCCGTGCGGGCGTCGCGCCCGCTCCTTGGCGTGCGCTGCGCGCTGCGCCGCCAGGTCCTCCTCCAGCTCGCGCAAGCGCTCGAGGTAGGCCGCGTCGGCGCCCGACTTCAGCAGCGACGAGACGGACAGCGCGCTTTTGTCCACCAAGCGCAAGGTGTACGCGTCTGGGCGGCCGCTGTGCGATGCCCGCACGATAGCCCGCACGGCAAGCGAGCGGACGTCCTGCACGGCGCGCTTGGCCTCTTTGGAGAGCCCGCCTGCCTTGCGCAGCCGGGAGGCGGCGTCGAAGGCGATGGCGAGCAGCGTGCTCGAGAGCGACCCGTCGGCGGGCTCCTTCATGTCCTGCGCCGCCTCCGCCTGCTCTTTCGCCGTCACGAGCGCTTTGACCGTGCCGTTCCTTGAGGCCGCGAACGCGAGCGCCATCCAGCGGGCGCACGCGCGGTGCGCGTCCTTCTCCGACGCGCGGCCGTCATGCCAGAGCTCCAGCGCGTGCCTGCATGAGCGTTCTGCGGCAGCAAGGCCGTCCGCCGCGTCGACCGCGCTGCAGCGGGCGAACCGCACCACGAGCGGGAGCGCCTGCGCGCGGTCTGCGGGGGAGTGGGCCAAAAGGACGCTCGCAGAAAGGCGCGCGTCGTCTTCGGCCTCGAAGTCCTCCACCACCGCACGCGCTTCCATGAGCGCTCGTTCGTCCTCGCCGAGGGCGAGCAGGCGCCAGGCCGTTCCAACCCGCACGACGTCGCGCGTGCGAGCGCGAACGCGCACGATGGAGTCGGCAAGCCGTTGAGCGGGTAGCAGGCATCCATCGAACGACAGCTTGCGCTGCCGGCGCTCCAGCCATGCTTCGCGCGTGGAGCAGGAGCACAGCATGCGCACGGCGTCGCAGGCGCGCGCATCGCGCTCTTGGCCTACGAGGAGGTCCGCCATCTTTGACGCCCATTCGTCGACCGTGGCTCCCCGCACGGCGCGAACGGCTCGGTCCATGCACGGCCGCACCGCGTCGAGGACCGTCGCCTCGGGGATGCCTTCGACCTTGAACGTTCCCGCGTCGCGGTCGATGCACAGGTAGGGATGCTGCCGGCTCAAGATGGCGAGCACGCTGTCGATTTCTCGACCCTGCAGTCGCGCTACGTCAGAGAGGCTCCCGTGCCCGAGCACGAGCATGGTCAGGTGGGCGAACTGCAGTTCCGAGGGAAGGTCCTCTTCCAGGACGTGCGCCAGGAACGTCCTTCGCTCCTCGGGCGGCGCCCAGGCAAGCCCGGGGATGCGCGAGCTGGTGCATCCCGCATCAAGCGGCAGGGAGGCAAGCTTGTCATGCTCGTCTTCGCTGAGCAGCAAGTCTTCCACGTCGAGCTTCATGACGGGCACGTCGAGCGAGCCGGTGTTGTCGCGCGAGGGCAGGGCGGTGACCACCGTCTCCCATTCGCGGGAAAGCAGAATCTCCAGTGCGGCAGAGAGGCCCTCGCTTCGTTCGAGCTCCAAGTGCGGCAGGTCATCGAGCACGAGCAGGCTCGGGCGCGAGGAGGAGGCGAGCAGGTAGTCGGCAAGGTCGCCCTGGTCGAGGTCGCGCAGGAAGCGAGGGTCTCCGGCGGGAATCCAGAATACGTTCTTGAGGCGGAAGATGTCCTCGGCGTACCCGAACGCGGCGCAGCTTTTGCCATAGCGCGACGGCGCCGTGATGTAGCGGACCGCCCCACGATCCTGCATCATCTTGGCCATGAGGCCGTAGCGTGGAAGGCAGCGCGCAGGGTGCACGCCCGGAGGCCTGCGGCCTTCGCACGCGCACGAGCGGATGAACGTGTCCATGACGTTCCAATCCCTTTCCACCGCGGCAGGAGTGTTTATCATAGCAAAAGAAAAGCTGCTTTTATCAGGTGAAATGTAAAATTATCGCAATACCCTACGGTGATAAGTAGTATGAGACGATGCCATGAGGATGGTATGCTTCCTGCGAGATTGCCCGTAAGGGCGCGCACTGACGGTGGCGTGGTGCGCCGTGGTTGTGATTCCGGCGGTCATGACAGGAGGTCCGCTTGGCTGGCATCGAGATTCCCGCATGGGCCGCGTCCGTGCTCGGCGTCCTTGAGGGCGCGGGCCACGAGGCGTGGTGCGTCGGCGGGTTCGTGCGCGACGCGCTGCTCGGACGTCCTGCGGCAGACGTGGACGTCGCCACCTCAGCCCGGTGGACGGAGGTGCGCGACCTGTTCGCCGCGCGCGGATGCGCGGTGATTGAGACGGGAGCGAAGCACGGCACCGTCACCGTCCGATCGGGCGGGCACAACGTCGAGGTCACCACATACCGCTCTGACGGCGCGTACCACGACGGGCGCCATCCGGACGTCGTGTCGTTCGTAAGCAGCATCGAAGAAGACCTGGCCCGTCGCGATTTCACGATGAACGCGCTCGCGTACCATCCGCAGCGCGGGATGTTCGATCCTTATGGGGGCGCGGAGGACATCGACGCGCGCGCCATCCGCGCGGTGGGAGACCCCGACGAGCGCTTGCGCGAGGACGCGCTGCGCGTGCTGCGCGCGGTCCGCTTCTCCTCGCAGCTGGGCTTCTCGGTGGAGCCGAAGACCGATGCCGCACTGCGCCGGCAGGCGTGCGGCATGCGCGCGCTCTCCGGCGAGCGCATCTCCCATGAGCTCGATGGCATCCTACTCGGCGAGCGTCCGCACCGTGCGCTCATGCGGTACGCCGACGTGATCGCGGTGGTCCTGCCCGAGCTGGAGCCCTTGCGCGGCCTCGACCAGCGCAACCCATACCACCGCTACGACGCCTACGAGCACACGGCGTGGGCGGTGGAGCTCGCGCGACCTGAGCTGCTCGTCCGCTGGGCGGCGCTGCTGCACGACCTCGGCAAGCCGTCGTGCCTCACGGTCGACGAAGAGGGCGTCGGGCACTTCCGCGGCCATCCCCAGCGCAGCGTCGCGCTCGCGCGCGGCGTGCTGCGCCGGATGCGCAAGAGCGCGCGCTTCACTGCGGACGTGCTCGCCGTGGTGGCGATGCACGATGTCGAGATCGCGCCCACGCCGCGCTCGGTGAAGCGCGCGCTCCGCAGGCTTGACGGCAGGCCTGAGCTTTTGCGCGCGCTCTGCGAGCTCAAGCGGGGGGACGCGCTCGCGCAGTCGAATCTCGCGCGCTGGAAGGTGGGGCAGGCAGACGAGGTGGAGCGCGTGCTCGACGAGGTGCTCGCCGAAGCGGCCGCGTTCCGCGTGAGCGACCT
>CASEJD010000174.1 GCA_949288145.1 uncultured Coriobacteriia bacterium | reverse complement strand
CGTGCGCGCGCTGAACCATGCGCGCGAACGCGTGGGGACGGAGCGTCCGAGCCGCATCGTGGAGGGCGTGCTGCGCAATTCCGGCGCGCTCGTGCGCTGCGAGCAGGCGGGCGCGCAGGGCGTCGCGCAGGCGGCGAACGTGCTCAAGGCGGTGCGCTTGGTGGAGGACTTCGAAGCGGACGGCGCGGGCTTGGCGCAGGTGGCGCGCTCGTTCGCGCGCTTTGTGGACGAGTGCGGCAAGGACAAGCCGGGCGCCCTCACGGCAAGCGAGCGCAACTACGTGCAGATCATGACCGTGCACGCGTCGAAGGGCCTCGAGTTTCCCATCGTGGCGCTGGCCGACTGCTGGAAGGTCTCGGCGCGCGAGACGGCGGGCAACCTGCTCGTGAAGCACGCGCGCGGCACGGTCTACTGCTCGCTACGGCCGGGTCGCGCGGACGAGGCGGTCCGCAAGATCGAGAAGGCGTACGCGCCGGAAGAATCCACGACGCCGCTGTTCGAGCGCGTGCGGACGGAGCGCTCGGCGTTCGCGTACCGCGAGCTGCTGAAGGCGTTCATCGCGCAGGAATCGCTCGAAGAGCGCCGCCGCTGCTTCTACGTGGCGGTCACGCGTGCCTCCGAAGCGCTCATCCCCGTGTTCACGGAGGAAGGGGCGCCCATCGTGGAGGACGTGCGCACGGCGCTGTGCGGCGACGGCCCGTGGCCTGAGCGCGAGGGCCTGCTGGATTACGGCGGGGCGGAGCCTGCGCGCTTCACGCGCGTGACGGTGACGGCCGAAGAGCGCGATGCGTACCGTCGCGCGCAGGCGGAGCGCGCTGGAGAGCGCCCGGCGTTCACGGTGCCGGAGTACGGCGAGCGCGAGCCGTTGTGCCCTGCGCCATGGCGTCCGGTGCGCGAGGGCATGTGGAGCTACTCGTCCTTGTCCGAGCATGCGGGCGCGGGTGAATCCGGAAAGGACGAATGCGAAGAAGGCGGGCGCGCAGCTGACGAGCCGGTCTCTGGCGCGCTGCCGGAGCAAGCTCCTGGCGCGGACGCCTTCGCTGGCGAAGCGGACGGCCTGGACGCTGGGTATGCGCCGGACGAAGCTTTCGCCCGTGCGCTCGCTGAGCCTGCGATGGCGCCGTCGCCGTTCGCGCTCGACGACGACGCGGCATGGGAGGAGATCGCAGCCAACCTGGCAGAAGACGCCGACCGTGCGACGGATCTGGGCTCGGCGTTCCACCTGATCGCGCAGTGCGCGGTGGAGGAGCGCGCCGCGGGCACGCTGCTGGCCTGCCCGTCGGACGAGCGCGTGCGGGCCATCGAACGCGCGTGCCGCGTGACGCCCGATCAGACGTTCCGCCTGCGTAAAGCGCTCGATCGCTGGTTCGCCAGCGAGACGGCCGCGCGGGCTGCGGCGTGCGAGTCCGTGCGCGCCGAGGTGCCGTTCTGCATCGCGCTTGATGCGGGGGGCGCGCGCGAGGCGGGCGACCTTGCGCCCGACGCTGTCGAAACGAGCGAAGGTGGGTTCGTGCCGCGCAACCCGTTCTACCTCGAAGGCGAGATTGACCTTCTGTGCGAGAACGGCGAAGGCGAGCCCGTGCTCGTGGTGGACTACAAGACCGGCGGCTGCGCCGACGAGACGCCGGAACGTCTGCAGGAGAAGCACGGCCTGCAGGCTCGCTGCTACGCGCTCGCGGTGCTGCGCCAGGGCGCGCCCGCGGTCGAGCTGCGCTTCGTGCGCGTGGAGCAGGAGGATGCCGAGCGCCCAGGCCAGCCGCAGGAGGTCGTCTACCGTTTCGAGCGCGCGGACCTACCTGCGTTGGAGGACGCCGTTCGCGCCGCTTGGCGAAAGGTGAACGGCCAGGTGCGATAGGAGCTCGGGCGCAGCCAGGAGCCAGGCGAAGGCGAGCCGGACGGTTGGGCTAAGTAGACGGTCAGGTGAAGAGAGGCCGGGCAGCCAGGCGAAGCCGAGAGTCGGCGAAGCGTGCCCTCACGCGCGCCGTTCGTACGTCGCGAACCGGTAGCACACCCCGCTTTCGGACGTGCGCCACGGGCTTTCGTCCGAAAGCCTCCATGCGCCGAGGTCGAGCGCGGGGGCGAAGGCGTCGGCGCCTGGGGCTTCCACGTCGACCTCGGTCACCTCGACGACGTCCGCGAATCCTTCGTCGAGCGCCGCTTGGTACACGCTCGCCCCGCCAATGACCCAGACGCCGGGGCGGCCGTCAGTGCTGGGACGGCCGCCGGCACAGGGGCTGGCGGGTTCGCCGGCGCCAGATTGCCCGTCGGCGCCATCCTCGGCAAGCGCATGCGCGGGCAGGTCGCGGCTGCCGCCCGCAAGCTTGCGCGCCAGCTCAACACCCTCACGCAGGCTGGGCGCGACGTGCGCTCCGGGTGCGCTCCAGCCCGCCTGCCGCGTGAGCACGATGTTCTCCCGCCCGGGCAGCGGGCGGTTTCGTTCGGGCAAGGATTCCCAGGTATGTCGGCCCATGACTACCGGGCAGCCGCGCGTGAGCGCGGCGAAGTGCGCCAGGTCCTCCGGCACCTGCCAGGGCAGCACGCCGCTTTCGCCGATCTCCCGGTTGCGGCCTTGCGCCCAGATGAGGCCTACGGTCACGCTGTCCATCCTCGTCCTCCCATACTGAAAGCGGGCCCGCGAACGCAGGCCCGCTGATCTCGTATCGTTCAGGCGGCCGCCAGCCGAGCGGCCGCACGCGCCGCCGTTTCGCACGGCGTTCGCGCTGGAGCTTTCACGTTCCGCGCGGCCTCCATGCCGCAGCGTGCGCGCTTACGCCAGCAGCTTCTCCACCGTGGCGAGCTTCACGCAGCACACGAACACGTCCATGGCGGTGTCCAGCTCCTCCAGCGGCGGCAGCGTCGGCGCGATGCGGACGTTGCTGTCGAGCGGGTCCTTGCCGTACGGCCAGGTGGCGCCAGCGCCCGTCATGACCACGCCGGCCTCCTTCGCCAGCGCCACGGCGCGCGATGCCGTGCCTTCGGGCGCATCGAAGCTCACGAAGTAGCCGCCGCGCGGCGTGGTCCACGCGCCGCACCCGGTGCCCGCGAGCCCTTCCTCAAGCTTGCGGCCCACCAGCTCGAACTTCGGGCGGATGATCTCGGCGTGCTTGCGCATGTGCTCGGCGATGCCCGCGGCGTCCTTCAGGAAGCGCACGTGACGCAGCTGGTTGAGCTTGTCGTGGCCGATGCACTGGGCGCCCATGCGGCGCTTGATCTCCGCGATGTTGGCGGGGTTTGCCGCCAGTGCGGCCACGCCGGCGCCTGGGAACGTCACCTTCGAGGTGGAGGCGAACTTGAAGTAGCGGTCCTCTGTGCCCGCCTCGCGGCAGGCGGCGGCGATGTCGAGCAGCATGTCCTGGCGCTCCGGCTCGCTGTACAGATGATGGACGGCGTAGGCGTTGTCCCAGAAGATGCGGAAGTCCTCGGCCGCGCACTCCATGGACGCCAGACGGCGCACGACCTCGTCGGAGTAGGTGACGCCGCCCGGGTTCGAGTACTTCGGCACGCACCAGATGCCCTTCACGGACGCGTCGGAGGCGGCCAGGCGCTCCACCTCGTCCATGTCGGGGCCGTCCTCGCCCATGGGCACGGGGATCATCTCGATGCCGAAGGCCTCGGTCACGCCGAAGTGACGGTCGTAACCGGGCACCGGGCAGATCCACTTCACGGTCGGAAGCGTGCACCACGGCGCGGAGCCCAGCGTACCGAACGCCCAGCAGCGCGCCACGGCGTCGTACATGGCGGTCAGGCTCGAGTTGCCCAGGACGATGACGTTCTCGGGCTCGTCGTCGAGCATGGCGGCCATGAGCGCCTTCGCCTCCGGCAGGCCGTCGAGCACGCCGTAGTTGCGGCAGTCGGTGCCGTCGGCGGCGGTCAGGTCGGTATCAGGGCCCAGGATGCCCAACATGGGGCGGCTCAGGTCCAGCTGCGCGGACGAGGGCTTGCCGCGGGCCATGTTGAGCTTCAGGCCCTTTGCCTTGAACTGGGCGTACTCTTCTTCAAGCTGCGCTTTGAGCGTCTGAAGCTCCTCGCGCGGCATATCCTCGTACTTCGTCATGGGCGTCCTTTCGCCGTCGTCCGATAATTGCCGGGCTGTTTCGTGCGGTCACTCTAGCCGAATAAAGTATATAATCCGGCGGAAAGCTCGCGGCTGGGCACGCGCGCGGGGACGCGCGGCGCCTTCGGCAGCCTGGCCGCACAACCATCTCATTATATAGGGGAGGGGACATGGTTTCACACGACTTCTGGGTGCTGTTGGCCATGCTGTGCTACTTCGTGGTCGTCGTCATCGTCGGCTTCGTGTACGCGAAGCGGTCGAACGCGAACTCGGAGGAGTACTTCATCGGCGGGCGCGGGCTCGGCCCGTGGCTCTCGGCGCTCTCGGCCGGCGCGAGCGACATGTCGGGCTGGCTGCTCATGGGCCTGCCGGGCGTTGCGTACTTCACCGGCGCGTCCGACGCCATGTGGACGGCCGTCGGCCTGGCGCTCGGCACGTACATGAACTGGCGTATCGTGGCGAAGCGCCTGCGCAAGTACTCCGAGGTGGCGAACAATTCCATCACGCTGCCGGACTTCTTCAGCAACCGCTTCCATGACACGAAGCACATCCTCATGACGGTGTCGGCGCTCATCATCCTGCTGTTCTTCTGCATCTACGTGGGCAGCTGCTTCGTCACGGTGGGCAAGCTGTTCACCACGCTGTTCGGCCTGGACTACGCCACCATGATGATTCTGGGCGCCATCATCGTGTTCCTGTACACCTTCGTGGGCGGCTATATGTCCGTCTGCACCACCGACCTCATCCAGGGCCTGCTCATGTTCTTCGCGCTCGCCGTCGTGTTCGTCGGCAGCGTCACGCAGGCGGGCGGCGTGGACAACATGATCGCCTTCCTCTCCGACATCCCGGGCTACCTCTCCGCCACGGAGATCGCTACGCCCGTGGTGGACGAGGCGGGACACCAGGTGGTCGAGAACGGCCAGCCGCTCTTCGGCGAGGCGGGCGCGTACGGCGCCATCACCATCGCCTCCGGCCTGGTGTGGGGCCTTGGCTATTTCGGCATGCCGCAGGTGCTCGTGCGCTTCATGAGCATCAAGCACTCGCGCGAGATCAAGAAGGCCCGCATCATCGGCACCGTGTGGTGCGCCACCTCGCTGGCGTGCGCCGTGTGCATCGGCCTGGTGGGCCGCGCCATCATTCCGGCGCAGTTCGCCACCCAGTCCGCCGCCGAGAACGTCTTCATCGTGCTCTCCGAGATGATGCTGCCGGCGTTCCTGTGCGGCCTCGTGGTCTCGGGCATCTTCGCCGCCTCGATGTCGTCCTCGTCCTCGTACCTGCTGATCTCCAGCTCCGCGGTGGCGAACAACATCTTCAAGGGCCTGCTGAAGAAGGACGCCACGGACCGTCAGATCATGCTCGTGGCGCGCGTCACGCTCGTCGTCATCCTGCTGTTCGGCATCCTGATCTCGCTCGACGAGGACTCGTCCATCTTCAACGTCGTGAGCTACGCCTGGGCGGGCTTCGGCGCCTCGTTCGGCCCCCTCATGCTGCTGAGCCTGTACTGGCGCCGCACGAACCTGCAGGGCGCTCTGGCGGGCATGATCGTGGGCGCGATCACCGTGGTCGTGTGGTCGAACTTCATCTCGCCTTTGGGCGGCATCTTCGCCATCTACGAGCTGCTGCCGGCCTTCGTGCTGGCCACCGCAGCCATCGTGGTGGTGTCGCTGCTCACGAAGGAGCCCCCGCAAGAGGTCTACGACGAGTTCGATCACTATATGGAGGCGGACGTCTAAGGCGAAACGCCCCGCGTGGAGAACTCGTGCAGAATGCTCGAAGGACGCCGGCCCTGCGCCGGCGTCCTTTCGTTTTCAGGGGTGAAGCATGGGCGCGAAGGCGGCCTGCACGACGGCAGGGGAGGGGAGCACCGCGGCGAAAAAAGATGCGCTCTGAGGAGTCGAACAGCGGCGGATGGCGGGCATAACAGGACCGTGACCTGGTATTACGCACACGACAAAGCACGTAAAGACTTTTTCAAATTGGGGCTTGACCTTTGGCGGGCATCAAGTAATATATTGCCTCGCCGAAAGCGCTGCTTGAGGTTCCTGAGAGGGAGAAGCAGGAGACACGCCCGGGGGCGTGACAAGTGTTGACACCTCGAAGAACGTAGCGTATCATGCACCTGCTTGCTGGTTCGGAAGTGCCGGATGAGCAGGCAGGCAGCTTGAAAACGCACATGATAAGAGCAGTGAACTGCAGCAATTTGGGAGTGTGCCCGAGTGGTTAAAGGGGACGGGCTGTAAACCCGTTGGCTCTGCCTACCTAGGTTCGAATCCTAGCGCTCCCACCATCTTCGCCCGTGTAGCTCAGTCGGTAGAGCACTTCGTTGGTAACGAAGAGGTCACCGGTTCAAGTCCGGTCGCGGGCTCCAGTTATCATCAACTCCCGCCTTGGTTCTTTGCGCCCCTGAGGGCGTCGAAGCAAGGAAGACGAAGGCGAGATTGAGGGAGCGACCTTGAGGTCGTGACCGAAAGATCGTCGAAGTCTGACGCCGTATTCGGCGTCCTCAGGGAGAGCAAAGTGGCGGTGTAGCTCAGTTGGTTAGAGCACACGGTTCATACCCGTGGCGTCACTGGTTCGAATCCAGTCACCGCTACCATTTTTGGAAAACTCGCATGCGAAAGCATGCGTTTTCGTTTGAGTAGGCTTTCGCAGTGCGAAACCCGTTAGGAGGACATTAATGGCTAAGGAGAAGTTCGAGCGTACCAAGCCGCATGTGAACATTGGTACGATCGGCCACGTCGACCACGGCAAGACAACGCTGACGGCTGCCATCTCCAAGACGCTGTCTGAGAACGACGGCTCCCATGGCACCGCTCATGCCGACTTCACCGCCTTCGAGGACATCGACAAGGCTCCCGAGGAGCGCGAGCGCGGCATCACGATCTCCATTGCTCACATCGAGTACGAGACCGACACCCGTCACTACGCTCACGTCGACTGCCCGGGTCACGCTGACTACGTCAAGAACATGATCACCGGTGCTGCTCAGATGGACGGCGCTATCCTGGTTATCGCTGCGACCGACGGCCCGATGGCCCAGACCCGCGAGCACATCCTGCTCGCCCGTCAGGTCGGCGTTCCGTACATCGTTGTCTTCCTGAACAAGTGCGACATGGTCGACGACGAGGAGCTCCTCGAGCTCGTCGAGATGGAAGTCCGCGAGCTGCTGTCCTCCTACGAGTTCCCGGGTGACGACACCCCGATCATCCGCGGCTCCGCTCTGAAGGCCCTCGAGGGCGAGGCTGAGTGGCAGGAGAAGATTTGGGAGCTCATGGACGCCGTTGACTCCTACATCCCGACCCCGGCCCGCGACGTCGACAAGCCGTTCCTGATGGCTGTCGAGGACACCATGACCATCACCGGCCGCGGCACCGTTGCCACCGGTCGTGTCGAGCGCGGTGTTCTGCACGTCAACGACCCGCTGGAGATCGTCGGTATCCGCGAGACCAGCAACACGGTCTGCACCGGCATCGAGATGTTCCGTAAGCTGCTCGACGAGGCTCAGGCTGGCGACAACATCGGCTGCCTGCTCCGTGGCGTCAAGCGCGAGGACATCGTCCGTGGCCAGGTTCTCTGCAAGCCGGGCTCCGTTACCCCGCACACCGAGTTCGAGGGCCAGGTCTACATCCTGACCAAGGAAGAGGGCGGCCGTCACACCCCGTTCTTCAACGGCTACCGTCCGCAGTTCTACTTCCGCACCACGGACATCACCGGTGTTGTGCACCTGCCCGAGGGCACCGAGATGGTTATGCCGGGCGACAACGTCTCCATCAAGGGCGAGCTCATTCACCCGATCGCTATGGAGGAAGGCCTCAAGTTCGCTATCCGCGAGGGTGGCCGTACCGTTGGCTCCGGTCGCGTGACCAAGATCATCAAGTAGCTCTGCTTTACTGAGCATGCAGGGAGCCCGTCTTCGGGCGGGCTCCCTTTTCAAAGCAGCCTGCGTATCATGTGTGGCATTCAGGCGATGCTTTACAGAACCTGAAGGAGAATCAATGCGTACGATGGTCACTCTGGCCTGCACCGAGTGCAAGCGCCGTAACTACACGACCAAGAAGAACAAGCAGAACAACCCTGAGCGCATCGAGTTCAAGAAGTATTGCAAGTGGTGCAACAAGCACACGCTTCACAAGGAAACTCGCTAAGGGTAGAATTGGCAAGGAAACAGGCCAGTAGCTCCAATTGGTAGAGCGGCGGTCTCCAAAACCGCATGTTGGGGGTTCGAGTCCCTCCTGGCCTGCCAGCTTGTTTGGTACGAGCAGCTTGAAAAGGCTGCTTGTTTGGCGTTTAGAGGAAGTTTTATTTCTCTACCAACCGAAGGATAAGAATGGCTCATAAATCGAAGACACAGCGAGCGAAGGCCTCTGAGAAGCGCGCCGCCAAGAAGGCGATGGCCGCTGAGGAGCAGGCTAAGCTCGCCGCCCAGGACGAAGAGGAGCCGCAGTCCGCTACGAGCAAGACCGAGAAGAAGGCCGAGGCCAAGCAGGAGCCGAAGAAGGCTGCCGCCAAGCCGGCCGAGAAGCCGAAGAAGGCCAAGAAGCCCGGCTTCCTCAAAGAGGTCCGCTCCGAGATGAAACGCGTGACGTGGCCGACCAAGCAGGACGTGCTCCGTTGGAGCGGCGTTGTCGTGGTCGCGCTCGTCTTTTTCAGCGTGTTCGTGCTCGTGCTCGATAACTTCATCGTCACCCCGGTCCTTCTGGGCATCTCGAGCTTGGGGGCGTAACGGATGGCTAAGAAGTGGTACGTCCTTCACACGTACTCGGGCTACGAGAACAAGGTGAAGAAGAACCTGGAAACGCGCGTCGAGACCATGGGCCTCGAGAACAACGTCTTCGCTATCGAGATTCCCACCGAGACGGTCACCGAGATTAAAGAGGGCGGCCGTCGCGTTGAGAGCGAGAAGAAGGTGTTCCCGGGCTACGTGCTCGTCCGCATGGAGCTGGACGACCGCAGCTGGGCGGCCGTTCGCAACACCCCGGGCGTCACCGGCTTCGTGGGAAGCCAGGGCAACCCGGAAGCGCTCACGCGCGAAGAGTACAACAAGATCATGAAGCGATCGAACCGCGGCACCGCTCCGAAGAAGACCTCCACGGTCTTGGAGCCCGGTCAGGCCGTCAAGGTCACGTCCGGCCCGCTCGCGGAGTTCGACGGCACCGTCGCCGAGGTCTCTCCGGAGAACGGCAAGGTCAAGGTGCTCGTCTCCATCTTCGGTCGCGAGACCCCGGTCGAGCTTTCGTTCGATCAGGTGGCCCGCATTTAACTTTGATCACAACGCACTCGCGTGCCGGCAAGCCGGAGCTTCTCGCGCGGGTGCTTTGTCGATAACAGCAGGTACCCAAACTCAGCTGAAAGGAAACGTCAGATGGCTGACAAGAAAGTGAGCGGCTTCATCAAGCTGCAAATCCCGGCTGGCGCGGCCAACCCGGCGCCGCCGGTCGGCCCGGCCCTGGGCGCTCAGGGCGTCAACATCATGCAGTTCTGCCAGGCGTTCAATGCCGCCACGCAGGACCAGGCCGGTACCATCATCCCGGTCGAGATCACGGTCTACGAGGACAAGACCTTCACCTTCATCTGCAAGACCCCGCCGGCTGCCGTTCTCATCAAGGAGAAGCTGGGCATCAAGAGCGGCTCGGGCATCCCGCAGCTGAAGTTCGTCGGCACGCTCACGCAGGATCAGCTGCGCGAGATCGCCGAGATCAAGATGCCGGACCTGAACGCCAACGACATCGAGGCCGCCATGGAGATCGTGGCCGGCACCGCTCGTTCCATGGGCGTTCGCATCGAGGGTCGCGAGATGAAGAAGACCTACGTGCCCTCCAAGAAGCTGGCCGCTATCCTGGCTGGCCGCGCGTAAGCGCACGTTGACACTGTGGAAGAGCTGGCCGCTCGTCACACCACGAAAGGACTGACACATGGCTAAAAAACTTTCCAAGAACCAGAAGGCTCAGCGCGAGAAGATCGAAGAGGGCAAGCTGTACACGCCGATCGAGGCCATGAAGCTCGCCAAGGAGATCTCCTCCGCTAAGTTCGACGAGACCATCGAGGTTCACTTCCGTTTGGGTATTGACACGCGCCAGGCTGACCAGCAGCTGCGCGGCACCGTCAGCCTGCCGAACGGCTCGGGCAAGACGGTCCGTGTCGCGGTGTTCGCCGAGGGCGACGCTGCTCGCGCTGCCGAGGAGGCCGGTGCTGACATCGTCGGTTCCGACGACCTGATCGCCGACATCCAGGCCGGCAACATCAACTTCGACGCGACGGTTGCCACGCCGGACCAGATGGCCAAGGTTGGCCGCCTGGGCCGCATCCTCGGCACCCGCGGCCTCATGCCGAACCCGAAGCTCGGCACCGTCACCAACGACGTGGCGAAGGCCGTCAAGGAGCTCAAGGGCGGTCGCGTCGAGTACCGCGCCGACCGTTACGGCATTGCCCACGTCATCCTGGGCAAGTGCAGCTTCGAGGCTGAGAAGCTGGCCGAGAACTACGGCGCCGTCTACGACGAGATCCTGCGCATGAAGCCGTCCGCCGCCAAGGGCAAGTACGTCAAGAGCGTCACCATCACCTCCACGATGGGCCCGGGCATCAAGGTCGACAGCTCCGTGACCCGCGGCTACACGGCTGAGTAGCACGCACCTCTCTTACAGTTAGAAGCCTGTAAGCACGAAGGCTCCCTGCACTGCAGGGAGCCTTTTCTGTTATGGTGTGCGCGGAATGCAAACGCGCGGGAACGAGCAAGAAAGCAAGGCGAGGAAGCATGCCGATTTACATCAAGTCACCGGAGCAGATCGAGGCCATGAAAGAGGCGGGGCGCATCTCTGCCATGGTGCTGCGCAAAGCGGGCGCCCTGGCGCGCCCGGGCGTCTCGACGCTGGAGATCGACCAGTTCGTGGAAGAAGAGATCCGCGCCGCCGGTGGCGTGCCGGCGTTCAAGGGCTACGCGGGCTTCCCGGGCAGCATCTGCGCTTCCGTGAACGAGCAGATCGTCCACGGCATCCCGTCGGCCAACGTGGTGCTCAAAGAGGGCGACATCCTCTCCATCGACACGGGCGCCATCGTGGACGGCTGGGTGGGGGACAACGCCTGGACCTACCCCGTGGGCAAGATCTCGCCCGAGAAGGAGCGCCTGTTGCGCGTGACCGAGGAGTGCATGTGGGCCGGCATCGCGGCGGCGCGCGCCGGCAACCACCTGGGAGACATCGGGCACGCGGTGCAGGAGATCGCCGAGGGCGCGGGCTACGGCGTGGTGCGCGAGTACGTGGGGCACGGCATCGGCCGTAAGATGCACGAAGAGCCGAACGTCCCGAACTACGGCAGGCGCCACCGCGGCATCGAGCTGCGCGAGGGCATGGTGCTGGCCATCGAGCCCATGATCAACATGGGCACGCGCAAGACGCGCGCCATGCCCGACGGCTGGCTCGTGGTCACGCGCGACGGCAAGCCCTCGGCGCACTTCGAGAAGACGGTGGCCATCACGCCTGACGGCCCGCTCGTCCTCACCACCGAGCCAGGCTACGAGCGCCCGGTGGGGTAGGGGCGCACGGCGCGCGCACTGGAGCGCGAGCCGAGCGTGCGGCGCGTCGTAGCCGGGCGAGCGCTCGAACCGCGCGTCCGACTGCGTTAGCGCACGAATCACGCCCACAAAGAAGGGGAGCGACCTTTCGGGTCGCTCCCCTTTGCGCTTTCTGCCAGCCGTTCGCGCTCGTTACAGCTTCAGCGCCGTGCGGTAGGCGGTGTGGAAGGCGTCGAAGATCTTGCCCGGGACGATGGCGTCGCCCACCAGGTAGGCTTCCGTGCCGGCTTCCACGAGCTCGTCGTAGAGGTCATGCTGTGCCGTGAGGCCGACCGCCACGACCACGCTGTCGGCGGGGATGGTGGCAGCGCCCTTCGGGCCGCGCGCGCAGATGGCGTCGTCTTCCACGGCGGTCACGCTGGTGGAGGTGAGCACGTCCAGGTCGACCTTCGTGATGCGCTCCTGGTAGGCCAGGCAGTCCGTGGCGGCCACGCCGGTCATGATCTGCGGCAGCATCTCGACGAGCGTCACCTTGCAGCCGCGCTCCGCCAGCTCGAGCGCCGTCTCGGTGCCCACCAGGCCGCCGCCGACGACCACGACCGAGCCTGCGGGCTCCACGGTGCCGTCGAGCACCGCCAGCGCGTCGTGCACGAGGGGCTTGTCGGCGCCCGGCACGGGCAGGGCAGTGGGCGTGCTGCCGGT
>CASEJD010000173.1 GCA_949288145.1 uncultured Coriobacteriia bacterium | reverse complement strand
GCAGGCCGCGGGCGCTGACGCCGCCGACGACACGCCCGAAGGCCGCGCGCGCCACGCCATCCTGACCGGCCGCAAGGCGGACGTGCCCGCCATCACCGAGGAGCTGCTTCGCGAGCGCGAGCCGCTCGACGTCGTCAACGGCGTGTTCATCCCCGCGCTCGACGAGGTGGGCGCGAAGTTCGAGTCGGGCGCGTTCTTCCTGCCGCAGCTCATGGCCTCCGCCGAGGCGGTCAAGGCCGGCTTCGACGTGGTGAAGCAGGCCACGAGCGCAGGCGCGGGGCAGGGTGCCGCCGTGGCCGGCAAGGGCACGATCGCGCTGGCCACCGTCAAGGGCGACATCCATGACATCGGCAAGAACATCGTGAAGATGCTGCTCGAGAACTACGGCTACGAGGTGGTCGACCTGGGCCGCGACGTGGAGCCGCAGGCGGTCGTGGACGCGGTGCTGCAGCGCGGCATCAAGCTCGTGGGCCTCTCGGCGCTCATGACCACCACGGTGCGCGGCATGGAGGAGACCATCGCGCTTTTGCGCGAGCAGGCGCCCGGCACCACGGTGTTCGTGGGCGGTGCCGTGCTCAACCCAGAGTACGCGAAGATGGTGGGCGCGGACTACTACGCGAAAGACGCGGCGGAAAGCGCGCGCTTGGCGGGAGAGTTCTTTGCCCACGGCGCGTAAATTCCGTGTTAAAGCTGGTATCATGAACCCATCGAAATACCGTCGTCCAACGAAAGGGGTCCGACTATGGGAATGAAGTCTGAAGAGGTTCTCGAGATCGGATACGACGAGTTCCCCACCTACCTGCATGCGAACCATTCCGTGTACATGCAGTACGGCGAGGATCTGTACTACCTGACCGACGCCAATGATATTTACTGGCGCGCTCAGGACACCACGAAGCTCAACGAGAAGGACCACTACACTGACTGCAGTGAGCTTGTCCCGGTGGTCTCCGAGTTCTTGAAGCTCCCCTTCCTGGCCGATGGCAAGTGCATCGAGGACGTCTTCGAAGACGCCACCTTCTACGCCTCCTACAAGCCTGAGGCGTAAGCCCTGGAAGCGTTCCAACGCTTCGCGAACAATTGGATATGCACGAAGGAGCCCTGCAGTGCGGGGCTCCTTTGCTGCAGGGCGGCGCGCGATCGCAACATACCGCACGGCGTCGTCTGCATCGAACGAAAGGACCGCATGGACGTCACCATCTACTCCGACGGCTCGTCGCGCGGCAACCCGGGGCCGGGCGGCTTCGGCACCGTGCTGCAGTTCGTCGACCGCAATGGCCGCCTGCACGAAAAGGAGCTCTCGCAGGGCTTCGAGCGCACCACGAACAACCGCATGGAGCTGCTCGGCGCAATCTGCGGGCTCGAGGTGCTCAAGCACCCGTGCCGGGTGAAGCTCGTTTCGGACTCGCAGTACCTGTGCAACGCGTTCAACCAGCATTGGGTGGACGGCTGGCTCAAGCGCGGCTGGAAGAACGCGAAGAAGGAGCCGGTCAAGAACGTGGACTTGTGGCAGCGCCTGCTCAAGGCGAAGGAGCCGCACCAGGTGACGTTCGTGTGGGTGAAGGGGCACGCCGGCCACCCCGAGAACGAGCGCTGCGACGCCCTGGCCACCGCGGCGGCCGACGGCGCGAACCGTGCCGTGGACGAAGGCTACCTCGCCGCCGAGCGCGCGGGGCTGGCGTAAGCGTCCGACGGTTCCGAGCGAGGTGGTCGAAGCCGCGAGGGCGGGGTGCCGCAAGGCGCCGCACGCGTCCTAACGCGGCGTGCGGGCGCGCCGCTCGCACGGGCGGCCGCAACCGCTTCTTCTGCGGCGCGCGCGACGAAACGTCCAACTTCCGCTAGACTTATGCCTCGCACAGCGAAAGCCGGGCGTTCCCGGCGCCGCGCGGCGCGAGACGAGCGCGCTGTCGCGGAAGGCCTCCGGGCCGCGCGAAGAAAGGAGCTCGTTACATGAGCAACGAAGGTAAGAAGGTCAGGGTCCATTACACGGGCACGCTGGCCGACGGCACGAAGTTCGACTCCTCGCTCGACCGCGGCGAGCCGCTCGAGTTCACGTGCATGGCCGGTCAGATGATCCCCGGCTTCGACGCCGCCGTGAAGGACATGGCGCTGGGCGAGAAGAAAACGGTCGTCATCCCCGCCGCCGAGGCGTACGGTGAGTACCGCGAGGACCTCGTGCAGAAGGTCCCGGTCGACCAGATTCCCAACGGCGAGGCGCTGCCGGTCGGCCACACGGTCTACATGCAGGGCCCGGGCGGCCAGCCCTTCCCGGTCCTCGTGCGCGAGATCGTCGACGGCGTGGTCACGTTCGACATGAACCACGAACTCGCCGGCAAGGACCTCACGTTCGAGATCGAGCTGGTGGAGATTCTCTAGCTTCGAAACACCGCATACAGCGCGAAAGCCCCTCGATTCGAGGGGCTTTCGTCGTTTTCGGGAAAGATTGGCGGTTGCTGCGAGCGGCGCGCGCGGACGCGGCGTGCGATGGCACTGTCGCGGTTGCCGCGATGGTGCCGAGACCGCGGCGCTCGCGACCGGCGTCTACAGCTCGCTCACGATGCGGGCCTTCGCCGCCTCCACGCGGGCTTTCGCCTCTTCCACGTCGAGCGTCGGCCACGAGCCGTCGCGGTAAAGCACGCGTCCGTCCACCATGGTGAGCACGACGTCAGCGCCGTGGCCCGCGTACACCACGTGCGAGGCGGCGTCGCCCGAGGGGTGCCACGAGGGGCAGCTCGCGTCGAGCACCACGAGGTCGGCGCGCATGCCCTCGCGCACAAGGCCGCAGTCCTCGCGCCCCTGGGACAGGGCGCCGTTGCGCGTGGCGATGCGCAGCGCCTGGGCAGGAGAGACGAGCGTCGAATCGCCCGCCGCGCCCTTGCTGATGAGCGCGAGCACGTAGAGATCCTGGAACATGTCCAGGTTGTTGTTCGACGCGCAGCCATCCGTGCCGAGCGCCACGTTGATGCCGCGCTCGAGCATGCGCGGGACGGGGGCGAAGCCGCTTGCCAGCTTCATGTTCGACACGGGGTTCGTCGCCACGGTCACGCCGCGCTCGGCCAGGATGTCGAAGTCCTCGCCCTCGATCCAGGTGCAGTGTGCCGCCGTGGTGGGCACGTCGAAGAGCCCCAGGCTGTCGAAGTACTGAACGGGCGTCATGCCATTGTGGCGCTCTTTGCACTCCTCGTGCTCAGAGCGCGTCTCGGAGACGTGCACCTGCACGCGCACTCCCGCTTCCTTCGCGGCCTCCGCCAGCGTGCGGACGGACACGGGGTTGGTGGTGTACTCGGCGTGCACGTTGAAGTCCACGAGGACGCGCCCGTCGTCGGCGCCTTGGAACCCGGCTATGGCGGCGCGGTTCGCCTTCGCCAGCGGGTATTCCTCGTAGGGCTTCTCGTCGGGGGCGATGAGCGTGTCGGAGAGGTTGCATTTCATGCCGGCCTCGCGCACGGCGCGCGCGCACTCTTCCACGTGGTAGTACATGTCGGAGAACGACACGGTGCCGTAGCGCAACATCTCGGCGCAGGCGAGCTTCGTGGCCCAGTAGCAGTCCTCGGGCGTCATCTTCGCCTCGAAGGGGAAGATCTGCTCGAACAGCCACGTCTGCAGCGGCAGGTTCTCGGCGTAGCCGCGCAACAGCGTCATGGGCGCGTGGCTGTGCGCGTTGTACATGCCGGGCATGAGCACGCGCTCGCGGCCGTCGTAGACCTCGCCGAAGCGTGCAGGGTCCTCAGGCGCGGTGTCGCCCACGTAGGCGATGCGGCCGTCGATGGTGCCGACCCACTGGTGCTCGCGGGCGGCGAAGTCCTCGTCGATGAGGGTGATGTCAGAGAAAAGCATGGGTTCCTTTCGGCCAAGCCGCGCGCCGCGCGGGCGCCGGCGGTGCATGTCCCGACCAGTATAGCCGTGCGGGAGGCGGTATGCCGGATGGGCGAATTATCGCGCCCGGCTTTCAATCCCGTACGTTTCTCAGGAATTAGTTGGCACTCTCGGCCCGAGAGTGCGAAAAAGGGCTTTCAGGATGTGACGGGTGTGCTACCATTCCTACCGAACGACAACCCCTCCAAGACGAGTAGAAAGAAGGCTGTCATGGCAGAAGAGTGCTCGCATTCATGCTCCAGCTGCGGGGTCGAAGGCTGCGGTGACCGCACTGCTCCCCAGAGCAACGTCCTTACCCCGAACTCCCGTTCTTCCATCAAGCACGTCATCGGCGTCGTCTCCGGCAAGGGCGGCGTGGGCAAGTCCCTCGTCACCTCGCTCCTTGCTTCCGAGATGCAGAAGCGTGGCAACAAGGTCGGCATCCTCGACGCCGACGTCACCGGCCCGTCCATCCCGAAGACCTTCGGCGTGAGCAACCCGCTCACCGCCGACAAGGACGGCATCCTTCCCGCCCAGACGCAGTCTGGCATCAAGATGGTGTCCACCAACCTTATGCTGCCGGAAGACGACATGCCGGTTGCCTGGCGTGGCCCGGTGGTCTCCAACGCCGTCCGCCAGTTCTTCAACGAGGTCAATTGGGGCGAGCTCGACTACCTGTTCGTCGACATGCCTCCGGGAACCTCCGATGTCCTGCTCACCGTCTTCCAGAGCCTGCCAATCGACGGCATCGTGACCGTCTCCGCTCCGCAGGAGCTCGTGGCCATGATCGTGGGCAAGGCCGTCCACCTGGCGCAGGAGATGGACGTTGAGGTGCTCGGCCTCGTCGAGAACATGGCGTACTACGTCTGCGACGAGTGCGGCAAGAAGCACTTCATCTTCGGCGAGCCGCAGGGTGAAGAGGTGGCGAAACACTACAACATTCCGGCGTGCGCCACGCTGCCCATCGATCCGGAGTTCGCGCACCTGTGCGACCAGGGCCGCGTCGAGGACTACGACGTGAAGGGCGCCCTCGATGCCGTCATCGAGAAGGTCGAGACTGCCGAGTTCAAGCAGAAGTAAGGACGCTTCGTCCTGATCGTGCCCGCTTGCGCTGGGCGCCATAAACGCCGCATTGCCTTCGGGCGGTGCGGCGTTTTGCGTTTCTGGCGTGCCGTCCGCGGCAGGTACGCTCGTTTTGACGGCCCGTTGCCTACGCTCCGCACTTTGGCCTGGCGCCGTGACTTCTACGTTCCTGCTTCGTGTCGCGCGATCGCTCATGGGCGCGGAGCGCCCTCCTATGACAAATCGTTGACCGTGCGAAGCTTCGGGAAGGCACGCTGCTCGTTTGCTGCATAATGAAGACGCTCTGCGCTCAAGGCGGTTTCTTGCATGTGGCGCCGTTTCGTGAAGAGACGACGCATCCACGGTCGTCATTGGGGCGTTTTCGCGTGCGTAGCTGCTTCAGCGCAGGCAAATCATGATGGTTGTATGCGCGCGGCGGATGGCCAGTGTGGCGTGGGGCCACGAAGGCGGTCGTCGGCGCGAAAGGAAGGAGCCCTATGGGCAGGTCGTTCGGAGGCGGCGGAGGCGGCTTCAGAGGAGGCGGCTTCGGCGGCGGCTTTTCCGGCGGAGGCCGCGGTGGCGGATTCTCCGGGGGCGGCGGTCGTTCGTTCGGCGGCTTCGGCGGCGGGGGAGGCCGCTCCCTTGGCGGCGGCTACCCTGGCGGCTACTCGGGCGGCGGCTTCGGAGGAGGCGGCTTTTTGAACGGCGTGATCCTTGGCAGCCTGCTCGGCGGCAGGCGCGGCGGCTCGGGCGGCGGCATGCCTCCGATGGGCGGTCCGCAGCAGCCGGGCGGACCTAACAATCCCAACAACCGCCCGCAGGACGGCGGCTCCGGCTGCGGCATGTCCGTGGCGTCCGCGCTCGTGCTCGTCGTGGTGGTCGTGATCGTAATCGCGGTGGCGTTCGGCGGCTTCTCGTGCAGCAGCTCCAGCGTCGAAGCGTCCACGGTGCAGCGCGAGGCGCTGCCGGCGGGCTCGGTCCAGGAGACCGGCTACTACACCGACGACGGCGGTTGGATCTCCAGCCCGTCGACGCTCGAAGCGGGCATGCGGCAGTTCTACCAGGAGACGGGCGTGCAGCCCTACTTGTGCATCCTGCCGAACGGCGCCACCACCTCTACCCAGGAGCTCAGCCAGTACGCGCAGCAGCTCTACGGCCAGCTGTTCCAGGACGAGGGGCATTTCCTCCTCGTGTTCTGCGACAACAACATGGGCTCGTACGCGTGCGGTTACTGGATTGGCGCGCAGGCGGAAAGCGTCCTCGATGACGAGGCGATCACCATCCTCTCGCAGTACCTTGACCGCTACTACTACGACACCTCGCTCTCCGAGGAGGAGCTCTTCTCGGAGACGTTCGCCAGCACGGCTGACCGCATCATGGAGGTGACGCCCTCGCCGGTGGTGCCGGTGGCCGTGTGCATCGCTGTGGTCGTGGTGGTCGGCGGTGTCATCATCATCGTGCGCCATCGCACGAAGGCGAAAGCCGAAGAGCAGCGACGCCAGCAAGAGATTCTGAACACGCCGCTCGAGACCTTCGGCGACGGGAAGATCGACGACTTGGCGGAGAAGTACGCGGCGGGCGCCGCGAAGCAGCAGGGCGCGCAACAGCAAGCGGCCAGCGCGCCGAGCGCCGTCCCTCAAGCGAGCGCGCCTTCGACGGGCGCAGCCCCGCAGGGCGCCTCCTCTTCCGGCATGCCGCAGCAAGCGGCCGGCGCGCCGGCCGCGACATTCGGAGACCAGGCTCTGGAAGAGCTGGAGAAAAAGTACACGGTCGGACAGAAGCCCGGCAACAACGCGTGAAAGGACACCGCATGAGCATTCTCGAACGTTTCACCACCATCGTGAAGGCGAACATCAACGAGCTTCTCGAGAAGGCCGAGGACCCGGCCAAGATGATTGACCAGTACCTCATCGACATGACCGAGAGCCTGGCCGAGGTCAAGGAGGAGACCGCCGGCGTCATGGCCGAGGAGACGCGCACGAAGCGCTTGGTGGACGAGAACACCGCCGAGGTCGAGAAGTACGCGGGCCTCGCGCGTACGGCGCTGCAATCGGGCAACGAGGAGGACGCCCGCGCGTTCCTGGCCAAGAAGCAGCAGCTCGAGGCCAAGGGCCAGAGCCTGGCCGAGTCCTACGCCGCCGCTCGCGCTAACGCCGACAAGATGCGCCAGATGCACGACAAGCTGGTGGGCGACATCGAGGAGCTGAAGGGCCGCCGCGATGCCATCAAGGCGAAGGTCGCCGTGGCCAAGACGCAGGAGAAGGTCAACGACATGACCTCCGCCGCCGGCAAGGCGGAGGGCGCTATGAGCGCCTTCGACCGCATGGAGGCGAAGGCCGACGCCATGCTCGACCGCGCCAACGCCGAGGCCGAGCTCAACGCCGCGCCGTCCGACCCGCTGGCGGACCTCGAGAAGAAGTACGCCGACGCCGGCAGCAACGCGTCCGTGGACGCGGAGCTCGCCGCGCTGAAGGCGGAGATGGGCCTGTAAGGCCAACGTGCGAGGGCGCCTGCCAAAGGCGCCCTCGCACGCTATTCGGGGTCTCGCACATCGAGTGGGTTGGCCTGCAGCAGGGGAAGAAAATTTTTTCAAAATACCCCCTTTACAAGCTTTGCGATTCTAGTAATATATCCACTTGCCGACGCGCGAGGGAAACCGAAGCGAACGAGGCAAACCCATTTCGGGGCGTTAGCTCAGCTGGGAGAGCGCATGGCTGGCAGCCATGAGGTCAGGGGTTCGATCCCCCTACGCTCCACCAAACTTACAGGCATGCTTAACAGCAGGCCTTTTTTGTTGCCGCTGTGAAGTCTACTTTCCAACTCATGGCAAACCCTCGTCGTTTTAGCGAGATTAACGAGCGTTTTATCTCGCGAAAACGACGAGGGTTTGTATTGAGATGGCGCAGTCGGAATGGCGATTGCCACTTGGCCGTTTGGCACAGCCTGCGTTCATTCCCTGTGGGGGGGGGACATTCATTCTTGGGGCGGAGTGGTCATACGTGGCTGGGATACAATGTCCTCGCAGGGCCTAGACGCTTGACGCAATGGCTGGTACGCGGCCGTGTCGTCATGCGGCGCGAGAAGGGAGGCTCCCATGAAGAATTCCGAGATCTACCGTCGTACGTTGAGGTTCGCGCTCATGCGCATGCTGTGCACGATTGTCGGCATCGTCTTTCTGATCGCGCTGCCCATCGTGGGCTTCATTGCGCTCGCGGGCATGGGCGAGGTGGCCGCTGTCATCGGCGCTATCGTCGGCCTCGTTCTGGGCATCGTCGTCATGGTCATCATCGGACGGTATGCGGGCTACCTGTTCCGCGCCGGTCAGATTGCCATGATCGCCCAGGGCGTGTTGGAAGGCCAGCTGCCTGCTGACACGTACGCTGCGGGCAAGCAGGCGGTCAAGGATCGCTTCGGCACCGCAAGCATCTACTTCGCGCTCATGACGGTCACGCGCGCTATCTCCAATGAGATTACGAACGGTCTGAACGCGGCTGCCGGCGCCGTGGGCGGCATGGGCAATGGCAACAACCCTGCCGCGGCTGCCGCGGGCATCGCTTCCGCCATTATCGGCATCGTGCTCGAGTACCTGAACTACTGCAGCCTGGGCTGGGTGTTCCTCCACCGCGACCAGAATGCCTTCAAAAGCACGTGCGACGGTGCGGTCATCTACTTCCAGAATTGGAAGACGCTGCTGAAGAACGCGGGCAAGGTCCTTGCCCTCACGGCCGTCTCGCTCCTTGTCATCGGCGGCGCGTTCTTCGGGCTGTTCTTCGCGATTCTCGGCTCCATCGAGCCGCTCGCGAGCGTGCTGGCAGACCTCGACGCCGCCGCCACGCTCGACGACGGCACGCCCGTTCCCGCGGGCACGTGCCTCGTCATCTTGTGCGTCATCGTGGCGCTCGTCTTCTGGGGCGGCGTGCACGGCGCCTTCATCGAGCCGTACATTCTTGTGAGCGTCATGCGCCGCTACGTGGAGGCGGGGTACGCTAACCCGCCGAAGGTCGACCTGTACGGCAAGCTCGCGGGCATGTCGAAAGGCTTCCAGAGGGCGCTCGAAAAGGCGGGCGACAGCGTCCGCGGCGGCGAGGGTTCGGCGGCCTAGCGCGCACACGCCGGCCGCGCACG
>CASEJD010000172.1 GCA_949288145.1 uncultured Coriobacteriia bacterium | reverse complement strand
GTGCGCAACGCGCTGTTCCGCCGCGTGCAGCTGGCGGCGCGCGGCCGTGTGGAGGATTTGGGCAAGCTGGACGCTGACAACGGGTACCCGGCGCGCAAATGGGGGGCGCTGCTCGACGAATTCCACGTGGCGCACGAGGAGATCGTGGTGGACGCCGACGCGCGCTCGCTGGACTACCTGGCCATCGACGAGGAGCCCGAGCGCGACGAGCACCGCTGGCGTGTGCTGCAGACGTTCAAGGACTCCGACGACGACCGCGACTTCGTCATCTCGGCTGACGTGGACCTTGACGCGACGCAGGATGCGGGCGAGGTGGTCTTCGCGCGCTACCGCGTCGGCTTCGTGGAGGACGTGCTGGAAGGGCTCGACGGACTGGCGTAGACGTTGGGCGTGATGCCTGCCGTGCTGGTCGCGCGCGTGCGCAGGATGTGGGCGCGGTTGAGGCGCGGTGCGCGCTTGCGTCCCTGTTGCGGTGCGCGGTGCGCTGGCTTGCTCGGCGCCCCTGTCCGGGTGCTACTGCTCGGAGCTCACGTAGCTCTCGTCGACGGTGATCTTGCACACCGCGTCCGGGACCTTTTCCTTCACGATGGCCTCCACGCGGCGGCGCAGCTCGTCGGGGGAGAGCGCCAGGTCGGTCGGGCGCACGCAGTCGAAGATGACGTTCGTGTGCGTGGGGCCGGGCACGGTGCGCAGGTCGTGGATGGAGCAGCGCGGGTCGATTGCGCGCACGCGGCGGTCAATCCAGTTGCGCAGGTCCTGCACGTGCGGGTCGTTCGTGACGATGGGGTCGTAGTGCAGCGTGATGATGAGGCCGTCCTCGTCCTTGAAGTCCTGCTCGATGTTGTCGAGCGTGTCGTGGCTTTCCATTGGGTCGGTCTCGACGGCCATCTCCACGTGCGCGCTCGCGAACTGGCGGCCGGGGCCGTAGTCGTGCACCATGAGGTCGTGCGTGCCGAGCACGCCGGGGTAGCTCATGATCTTCGCGCGGACGTGCTCCACGAACTCGGGGTCGGGCGCAGTGCCGAGCAGCGGGTTCACGGTGTCGCGGATGAGCCCGATGCTGCTCCAGATGATGAACGCGCCCACGGCCAGGCCCGCCCAGCCGTCCAGGTCGTAGCCGGTGAGCGCCGAGACGACGGCGGAGGCCAGCACGGCGCCGGTGGCGACGACGTCGTTGCGCGAGTCGACGGCCGTGGCTTCCAGCGTCTCCGAGGAGATACGCCGGCCGATGCGGCGGTTGAACGCCATCATCCACAGTTTCACGAGCATGGACAGCACAAGCACTGCCACGAGCGCGGCGGAGAACTCGGTGGGCGTGGGGTTCATGATCTTGTCGACGGAGCTTTGCAGGAGCTCGATGCCCACTGCCGCCACAAGGATGGCGACGACGAGGCCGGAGAGGTACTCGAAGCGGCCGTGCCCGTAAGGGTGGCCTGGGTCGGCCGGCTTGCTGGCCAGTTTGAACCCAAGCAGGCTCACGATGTTGCTCGCGGCGTCCGAGAGGTTGTTCACGGCGTCCGCCACGATGGAGACGGAGCCGGCGACAAGCCCGATGGCGCCCTTCGCCAGGCTGAGCGCCACGTTGCACGCGATGCCGACGATGCCGGCGAACTGCCCGTAACGCGTGCGCACGGTGGGGTTCGCGGCATCCTGCCAGTTTTTCACGAACAGCTTGACGAGCAGGTCGGTCACAGGAGGTCACGCTCCTTCAGCACGCGCACCACGATGACGCAGACGACGGCTGAAAGCACCGCCACGATCAAAAAGCCGAAGGGGCTGTTGGCGAACGGCATGCCGGCGGAGTCCACGTTCATGCCGTAGAAGCCGGCAATCATGGTGGGGATGGCGAGCACGATGGTGACGGCCGCCAGGAACTTCATCGTGGCGTTCAGGCTGTTGTCCATGACGCTCGAGAACAGCTCGCGCGTGCTCGTGATGAGCTGGCGGTAGGTGCGCGCCATTTCGTCCGCCTGGCGGATCTCGATGAGGATGTCATCGAAGAGCGTCTCGTCGATCTTGTCGGCCAGAATGCGCGGGCTGCGCGCGGCGCGCTCGAGCACGGCACGGTTGCCGGACAGGGACGTCTCCAGGTAGACGATGTCGGCCTCGAGCCCGTGGAGCGCCACCAGGTCGCTCACTTTCGTGTGGTGGTCGAGCCCGGAGACGAGCTCGGCGCGCCGGCGTTCGATGGCGCGCAGGTAGCGTTGATAGGAGACGGCCATGTTCATAAGCAGGTCGTAGACGAGGCGCGATTTGCCGTCTTTGATGGTGACCTTGCGCTGCTCGGCGTGGTCGCGGTCGAGCGAGGCGAAGTCGATGCGCGAGGTGGTGATAACGCTGCCGTTGGCCGCGGTGATGATGGACAGCGGGTAGGCGCGGTAGGCGTCAGATTTCCCGTGCTTCTCCAGCACGGGCACGTCCACCACGAGCAGCGAGTAGGCGCCGTGCTCTTCGAAGCGGGCAGGCTCGTCGTCGTCCATGGCGACGCGCAAATCCGAGCCGTCGATGTTGCCGCACGTCTTGCGGACGTAGTCGATCTCCCAGTCTTCCGGGTCGGTCAGGCGAATGAGCGAGCGCGGGGCAATGTGCTGGCGTTCTTCCAGATGGCCTTTCGTGACGCCGTAGATGGTCAGCATGGCGCGCCCCTTTCGTCGACGTGCGGGTTTTCGCAACCTGTCCAGGGTAGCACGTTGGCGTGCGCGCACCGTGGTGAACGACGCCGTGGAGTGTTCAGGAATCGTCCGTGGGAATGCGGTGGCGGTTTCGCTGCACGCCGCTTGTCCCTTCGTTCGGACGGTAGCATAGCGGGTGTTGGTGAACAATGTTCATTATGGCCGTGCGCCATGGAAACGCGAGAGGGAAGTCCATGTCGATTCTCAAGGTGAACAAGCTGAACTTGCTGGTCATTGCCGCCATCGTGTGGATTGTCGCCGGCGTGAACATCCTGCGCATTGGCGTCGAGTCGTATGCAGCCGGCTACCTGAGCGCGCTCAACGTGGCGCTTTCCGTCGTGGTGGGCGCGGTGTTCTGGTTCTTCGTGTTCAGTAAGCTCACGCGGAAGCACACGAACCGCATCGTGGGTTCCGAGGAGCGTCGGCAGTATTTCTGGAAGTTCTTCGATGTGCGCTCGTTCGTCATCATGGCGGTCATGATGACGGGCGGCATCCTCATCAGGTCGCTCGGCCTGGCGCCGACGGTCTTCATCGCCGTGTTCTACACGGGATTGGGCACGGCGCTCGCTTTGGCGGGCCTGCTGTTCGGCCGCAACCGCATCGTCCACGCCACTACGTGCTAGATGGGGATGCCGTTGCAGTGGTCGATCTCGTGCTGGATGATCTGTGCGGTCCAGCCGGAGAACGACTTCACGCGCTCTTTCAGCTGCAGGTCTTGGTAGCTGACCTTGATGGTGCGGTAGCGCGTGGCGGGGCGCACGCCGGGAATCGACAGGCATCCTTCTTCCGTCTCGTACTCGCCTGCGTGCTCGATGATGCGCGGGTTGAGCATGGCGGTGAGCTTCGCGCCGTCCGCGAAGGCGATGATGCGCTTGCGCTGGCCGATCATGTTCGCGGCCATGCCGACGCACGCCTCGCGGTTCGCCCGGAGCGTGTCGAGCAGGTCGTGCGCGATGGGCAGGTCTTCCGCGGTGGCCTCCTTGGAAGGGAGCATGAGGAAGAGCAGGTCTTGCATGATGGGTCTGATCATGGTGTGCCTTTCTGGTCACGGCGTGCAGGCTTATTGTAGCCGCTCGATGGAGAGAACGTCGTCGAAGGCGATGCGCCGCTTCACGACCGTGAGGGAGCGGAATGCCTCGTCGATTCCCGCGACGGCGCCGACGGCGGTGCGGTACGCGCCGTCCTCGTAATGGACGACGCGCACGACGTCTCCTTTGCGCAGCCCGGCGACCTCCTTCGAGAGGGCGAGCGCCCGCTCTTCGGTCATGTCGTGGCGCGGCTCGCGCACGGCCTCCTGTTCCTGCGCCATCTCGTGGTAGCCCTTGAGGGCGGCGAAAGGCATGAACTGGCGCGCGCGGTCG
>CASEJD010000171.1 GCA_949288145.1 uncultured Coriobacteriia bacterium | reverse complement strand
CTCGCGTACCAGGTCGCCGACCTGGTACGCGCCATGGAGGCAGACGCGGGCGCGGCGTTGCGCGAGCTGAACGTGGACGGTGGGGCCGCTGCGAACAATTTCCTCATGCAGTTCCAAAGCGACGTGCTCGGGTGCGACCTGCGCCGTCCCGCCTGCACGGAGAGCACGGCGCTCGGCGCCGCCTTCCTGGCGGGCCTGGCAACGGGCTTCTGGGACGGCGTTGACAACCTGCGCGCGCTCCGCTCGGGTGACGAGCTGTTCGCGCCCCAGATGGACGCCGCCGTGCGCGAGTCCTTGATGGATTCTTGGCATCGCGCCGTGGAGGCGACCCGCGCGTACCGCTAGCACGGCGGAGCGAGATGCAGCCTGCGGTCTTGTGAACGAAAAGGGCGTCCAGCCGCTCGCGGCTGGACGCCCTTCATCATGGCGAGCGGCACGCGAGCAGCGGCGTTGGCTCGCCGCCCGGTCCGCCGCCCGCCCGTCGTTTGCGCGCTTACTTCTGCAGCGTCGCGTCGACGGCGGAGATGACGGCGCTGCGGAAGCCGCACTGCTCGAGCGCCGCCACGCCGCGGATGGTGGTGCCGCCCGGCGAGCAGACAGCGTCCTTCATGGCGCCCGGATGCTCGCCGTTCTCAAGGTAGAGCATGCCGGTGCCGCGGATCATCTGCGCTGCCAGGCGGTAGGCGGTGGCGCGCTGGAGGCCGTTCTTCACGCCGGCGTCACCGAGCGACTCGATGAGCATCGCCGCGAAGGCAGGGCCGCAGCCCGCCACGCCGCTCGCGACCGAGAGCAGGCGCCCTGGCACGGGCTCGATGAGCGCGATGGGGGAGAACAGGCCGCAGACCGTGGCGTATTCCTCGTCGGTGAGCGAATGCACGTCCTCCACGGCCAGAACGCCGGCGCCCACGGCGATGGGCGTGTTCGGGATGGTGCTGAGGTGGTGCGTGCCGGGTGCGAGGATCTCTTCGTAGTCGTCGAACAGGATGCCCGCCGCCACGGAGACGACCACCTTGCCCTGCAGCGCCTCGCGCACGGGCGCCAGCACGTCGCGCACCTGGTAGGGCTTCACGGCCACGATCACGATGTCACTCGCGTCGACGACCTGCTGCGGCGTCTCGCAGGGCTGCGCGCCGATGGCCTGGGCGTTCCGTTCGAGCTTGTCGTAGTGCGCGGCGCACGCGAGCACGCGCTCTCCGGGGAACGACGCGCAGTTCACCAGGCCTTTCGCCATGGCCTGCGCCATGTTGCCGAATCCGATGAAGCCAATGGAGGGAGTGCTGTCCATGGCGGTCCTTTCTCATGGGGCGATCGTTCGTTTCGTGACATCGTACCACCGGGTTGCTTGCTGGGCTGGAGGGAGGCTCGGGGCTTCGGCCATTATTGGTGAACTGTCCAGGAGGGCGCCACGTCGTGATCCCGGGAGCGCTCGAAACGCGCGCGGGGTTCGCGGGCGTCGTGGCGCGCTTGCTTTCGAGATGGGGCCGCTTTTCGCGCCGGCGCCGCCTCCGGGCGAGATGCGCCGCTGGCGCGCTTTGCGTGTGCGAATGGTGTTACGAATTTGTGCTTCGTAACACCCTCTGGTATGGTGTTACGCGTTCTGAATTCGTAACACTAAGCAGGGCGCTGGCAGACTGACACGCCCTGCGCATGCCAAGGAGGAAGCATGGCGGCAGGTCAGCAGGCGGGGCGCGCGGTCTCGCGCCGCACGTTCGTGAAGGCAGCAGGCGCTGGGGCGGCGGCGATCGCCCTGGGCTCGATCGCGGGCTGCGCCGGGT
>CASEJD010000170.1 GCA_949288145.1 uncultured Coriobacteriia bacterium | reverse complement strand
CCGCGCTCGTAGCGGAACGAAACCTCGCGCAGCTCGGTGACGGGGTCCGCCCGGTGAGCTTCGCCGCCGGATGCGCGCGCGGGAGCCGTTGCTGAGGGCGCAGCGCCGCCCTCGCCCGCCGCACGCTGCGGCAGGAACTCCTCAAGACGGGCGGGCACGATGCGCCCCTCCTCTAGGCGGACCGCCGCGGTGGCGTACGCCGCCACCGACTCGGGCGCGTGCGTGGCCACCACGACCGCGATGCCGCACTCGCGGTTCACGCGGAAGAGCGCGTGCAGGAAGCTTTTCGCCGCCACCGGGTCAAGCTGCCCTGTAGGCTCGTCGAGCAAGAGGACGCGCGGGCGCAGCGCCAGGGCGGACGCCAGGTTCAGCAGCTGTTTTTGCCCGCCGGAGAGCTTCGCCGTCTCTCGGCCGAACCACGGCTCGATGCCGAAGAAGTGCGCCACCTCCGCCACACGCCGGCGCATGAGCGCGGGCGGCGTTCCCGCGTTCTCGAGCCCGAACGCGAGCTCGTGCCACACGGTGTCGCACACGATCTGCGTCTCGGGGTTCTGCGCCACGTAGCCGACCAGCTGCGAAGGCGGGACGTCGCTGGCCCCGTTGGCGGCGTCGACGGCCGTAGTGTTTTCGGCAATGCCGCCCGCGTCTTCGGCGTAGAGCGAGCGGCCGAACGCGCGGATTTTCCCCGAGCGCTCCCCTGCCAACGCGAGCTCGGGCTTGGCGCAGCGCAACAGCGTCGTCTTACCCGAGCCAGTGGCGCCCACCAGGATGACGAACGCCCCCGCCGGAACCTGCCAGTCGACATCACGCAGCACCGGAGCCTCGACGTTCGGGTACGCGTACGAGAAGCCCTCGAAGCTCAGCGCGTCCATCGCAGCGCCTCCTCTCCGCGCGCGATCAGCGGGAACAACAGAAATGCCGCGTAGACGGCATAGCCCCACCACGGGCGCAACGGGTCCATGGTGGGATAGAACTGATAGTGGGATGCGGCGACCCACGCCACGGCGAAGGCCGCGACGGCAAGCGCCGCGAGCAGCGCCGAGAGCGCCGCGTCATGCGAGGTGAAATGCCCGCGACGGTAGCGCGTGCGCGCCTGCCCGCTCTGCCATCCGCGAGCGCGCATGGCGTCCGCGGTCTCGAGCGAGTCCTCCATGCTCCATTCCATGAGCACGGACGCCTGTCGCACGCGCGCCTTGAAATCCCGCGCGCCCGCACGGGCGACGGTGCACGCATCGTGCGCGGTGGCAATCTCGCGTTCGCGGTCGACGAAGCGCGGCACCAAGCGCAGCGCCATGGACACCATGAGCGAGACCGTGGGCAGGCGGTTGCCCAGCACGGCCATGACCTTGTCGGACGTGAGCACGCACGCGGCGTTGGAGAACCATGCGATGACCGCGGCGAGCATGAGGCCCATGACCGCGCCATAGCAGACGCTTTCCAGGTAGACCGCGCGCAGGCCGATGCGGAAGAGCTCGGTGGACCCCGACGCGGAGAACAGCGGGTTCGCCACCGCGACGAGCAGGACGAGCGGGACTTGCCAGCACAGGGAGCGAAGCGTCCGACGCCAACCGCGCAGCAGCGCGCCGCACGACAGCGCCGCGATCAGCGAGATGGCCGTGAGCACCGGCTGCACGGCAGCCATCGTAAGCGCCAGCGCCGCCGCGAAGAACGCGGCGGGCACGGCGGGATGGCACGAGTCAAGCGCCGTTACGCGACGCTCAAGGCGTAGCTGATCACCACGCCCAAGCCGCCGACGACCGCGATAATCGCCATCACGACGGCCACGACCGGATTCTTGAAGAAGCCCATCGACGTTTCCTTTCGCTTCGTACTGCGCCACCATAGCACGCCTAGCCCACCGTGGTGTAGAACCATTTCACGACGTCGCCCGGCTGCACCGTGCACGCGCTGGCGGACACCATGACGACCTCCCCGTTCACGCTGTACTTCCAGCCGCTTTGCGAGCCGCCGTCCTTCTCGGCCAGGCCACCGATGGCACTCACGTAGATTCCGAACGCGGAGCTCTCGGCGTTGTACGGCAGCCCCGTCTCCACCAGGACGTCGAAGACGGTCATGCCCTCGCGGTACTCGACCGTGCCGTCGAAGAAAACGGAGCCCCCCACGGCAGAAGAGTCCACCTGCGCGGAGACGGCCTGCGCCGCAGGCTCCTCCGCGGGCGGGGTCTGCGGGGATTCCGGCTGCTGGCCGTTCGAGGCGTTGCCGGCCTCGGGGCTCGAGGGCTGTCCTCCTGCGCCGCCTGGGTTGCTCGGCTCGGTCGTAGCGCCCTG
>CASEJD010000169.1 GCA_949288145.1 uncultured Coriobacteriia bacterium | reverse complement strand
GGGGGATCCCCCGCAGGCGGCAGCCCGGCTCGGGCGCCGCCTCTGGGACCGGGCCTCGCGTAAGCGGGCTCCCCAACGGCCCGCGGCATGACGGGTCCGAGGCCGCCCGGTCCCCAAGTGCTATGGACGCCCGACGCGATGTCGGACGCCATAGGCTACTTGCTGGATTTCGAACCTGAGGCCCTTCTTCGAACCTTCTGGGCTCCTCCGCCCGCCTCCGCGTAGGGCGCGGTCATGATCGCCATCTCGCGCAGCAGCGAGAGGTCGGCCGCGCTCGGGCTCTCGGGCGGGCTCTCAAGGAAGTCGGCGACGAGCCTCGCGGCCTTCGCGATGCGCCCGTCGGGGCCGGCCTGCGTCTTGCCCTCGCTCCTCACGTAGTCGGAGAGCTCCCGCTTGGTGCGCCGCCAGGGCTCCATGGCGGCGTGCATCTCCGCCTGGCGCTCCTTCGACATGCCCGCGAGCGAGCGCACCGCCTCGGCGCTGAGGTTGCCGCGGTCGGCCTCGGCGGCCCACTCGGGCGAGAGGTCCTCGGCGATCCGGCGGGCCAGCCTCTCCTCGCGCGCGATGGTCTTGCCGGAGACCTTGCGGCCCGTCTGCCGCTCGATGATGGCGGCCTTCACGTCGTCGACGCGCATGCCGGAAAGCGACGGGTCCTCGGAGCGCAGGCGCACGGCGTCGCCCCTGAGCGCCTCCGTCGCTGCGGCGCGCTCGGTCACGGTGAGGGCGCGGGTGAAGTAGTTCGCGGCGTGGAGCAGCGTCACCGCCCGCTCGTCGTCGATGCCCTCTATCACGCGGCAGGGCATCTTCTCGTAGGCGGGGTCGTCCTTGGCGAGCAGCGCGTAGGCGGCCTTGCGCCGGTGCCCGGAGACCATCTGCCACGAGCCGTCGCCGACCTTTCGCACGAGCGGCAGGTCGGTGAGGCCGTCCTCGCGTATGGACTCGGCGAGCTCGGCTATGCCAGCCGGGTCCATGGAGTAGGCGGCGTTCGCCGGGTGGTCGGCGATGTCGGCCACCGCGATTTCGGACACCGGGTAGCGCCCGCGGGTGCGCGACGCGCCGTCGAGGAGCCCCGTGATAGTGAAGCCCGCGGCCACCTGGCTAGGCGAGCTCACGGGACACCTCGTCTGCGAGCGCCTCGTAGTCGCGCGCGGGGCGGCTCCCCGGCTCGAAGGCGGCCACCGGCTTCCACTGCCAGCTGCCCTCGCAGACCTTGCTGCTCGCGTGGATGACCGTCTCGAACTGCTCGCCAGGGAAGAAGCCGTCGAGCACGGCCGCGCCCGTGGCCTCGGCGTTGGTCATGCGGCCGGGCACGCAGGTGCGCAGTATCTTCCATCTGGGCGTGGGCATGCGCAGGGCGTCCGCGATGGAGCGCGTCGCCTCCACGGTGAGCGCCGTGCCGCGCATCACGGTGGAGTCGAGCTTGACGGGGATGACGACCATGCCGCCCTCCGCCGCGGCGAGGTAGGCGTTGAAGGCGAGCCTGCGCATCACGGGGCTGCAGTCGATGAGGCAAACGTCGTAGGAGCCCGAGGCGTCGTCGAGGGCGAACTTGAGTCGCTGCTCGCGCAGGAGCATCTCGTTCTGGTCGACGAGGTCGATGGTCGAGGCCACCACGTCGAGGCCCTCCCCGGCGGCGTAGGCGACCTCCTCCACGGGGGCGCCGCCGTAGAGCAGCTCGACCGAGGTGCGGCGCTCGGAGGCCGCCCGGTCGTAGAGGCCGAAGAAGTCCGTGGCAGACGCCTGCGGGTCGAGATCGACGAGCAGGGTCCGAAGGCCCCGGGCGGCGAAGATCGCCGCCAGGTTCACGGCGGTCGTCGTCTTGCCGACGCCGCCCTTGTAGTTGGAAATGGCTATCGTGCGCATGGGTCGCGTCCTCTCTAGTGTGGGGCGCGCCTCGCCGCATCAGGTCCGGCGCGCCCCGAGTCTCGGAGCGTCGGGACAAAACCGTACGGATTTGTCCGACAAGCGGAGTGTACCACGAAAACGTACGGATATGTACGCTTTCGTGGTACAGGGGCCGGATTCGGGAAAAGCCCGGCCCCGGGAGCCCGGGACCGGGCGCGCCGCCTAGGAGAGCGGCTCCATCTCGCCGAAGCAGTTGACGTGGTGGCGCAGGAGCGCTCGGTTCTCCTTGACGACCATCATCGCCACCTCGTCGAAGCGGACCGGGGTGTCGGCGTAGTCGTCGCCGTTGCCGGAGAGCCACGTCGCCGCCAGCGCCTCGCGCAGCCCGCGCGCCCTGTGGGCCTCGGGGAATCCGTCCGTCCCGATGCGGACCGTGGCGTCGACGAACACCAGGGTCCCGTCCTCGTCCACCGCCACGAGGTCGATCCCGCCGATGCCCTCGGGCCCCTGCCAGGCCTCGTCGACGATCTCGTAGCCCTTGCGCTCGAGGAAGGCCTTGACCGCGCCCATCGCCTTTTCCTTCATGTCGTTCATGTCTTGCTCCTTAGACTCTTAAGGCCCGCCCCTGTGGCGTGCCTTGCGTCGCGTGAGTCGCATGCAGCGCGGGCGCGCCTGCAAGGGAGGAAGCGAAGTCGGGCGTGGATATAGAAATCTCCCGACGGCAGTTTTTCGCGTTGTTCGCGCGCGGAGCGCATGGGGCGAAGAACCCGAAAAAGTGTCGCGACCCTTGCTGGCCGCCCGCCGGCGTGCGACCCTGCGCGTCCAAGGAGCGCCAGGGCGGGTATTCGGATCAAAGGGGCGCAGGCGTGCGGCATGGAATCCGGCGTGGGCGCCGAGACCCTCCGGGCGTGGGATGCGGCCCGTCGGCGGTTGCTGGGCTCCTGCGGGGATTGACGACGACGTCGTGGCGGGGACGGCGGCGTAACCTCAGGTTGAAGTGCCGCAGCATGAATCGGGACGGACGGCTTTCCCGCGCCGCTTGCGGACGATATGCGCACGAGATCGCTGGCGGCGAGATGGCTCTCCACATGGAACGGCTACGGTGCTGCGCGACACGTCCGTTGAGAGAAGGAGTCGAGCTGATGTTGGGTTACGAAGAGAAGTTGGAGCGCATGGAGCTGATTGATGCCGTGTGCGATGCCGGGAGGCTGGCGAGGGGCCTGGACCAGTTGCTCGAGTCCCTGGCACACGCCGACCAGCTGGACCCGCTCGACGTCGAGGGAATCCTGGCCCTGAGGTCGATAAGCGAGAGGTGCGCCGAGCGCATCGGCGACGCCGCGCGCATCCTGGAGGCGCAGAACGAGATCCTCTACGCCGAGGAGCGAACCGCTTAACTTCCTTTCCCGGAAGATTAACTATTTGCTTTGCGATCATCGCACTAAAGAATCGCAGCCCTAGGTCTACGTTTAGACGAGTGTTAACCGCGTCCCATTCCGAAGATGCTTGCGGTGTTGGATTCTGCATCCATTACGGCTGTCGCTGGCTCTTCCAGGGGTGCGACCCGCTGCAACTGTTCAGGCGCTGAATCGTCAACCCCCTCGCCGAGTGCCAGGAAGAACCTCATCACGAGCTCGACTCTCTGCTGCAGGGAATCGCTCAGCTCGCCGTAGGAGACCGCCAGCCGTACTTCCTTGGCCAACTCCGCCATCGAGCCCCTCAGCGCCTTCTGAACGCTCACGGAGGGCCTCATCTCGACCTGGGTATCGGTGAGCTTGGCGATGATGTAGTCCTGCCTGCTCATACCGCTCCAAGCTGCCATCTCGCATATGAGCTTGTGCTCCTCGGGCGTGCAGCGGAACGCCATCGTCTTGCTGCGCTTGCGGGCGCTGTTCTCGCACGGCATCCTTCTTACCCCCTCGCTCCGTCGAGCGCGGCGGCCATCTCGTCCTGCTTCGTGGGGAACAGGTGCGCGTATCGGTAGGTGATGTCAACCGCCTCGTGGCCCATGCGCTCGGCGATGGCCAGCGCGGAGAAGCCCATCTCGATCAGCAGGCTCACGTGGCTGTGGCGTATGTCGTGTATTCGGATGCGCTTCACGCCCGACGCCTTGCACCCGCGCTCCATCTCGTGGGCCAGGAAGTGCTTGGTCACGGCGAACAGGCGCTCGTCGGGGGCGACGTCGTCGCGGAGCTCTATGAATTCCGCCATCTCGTCGCGCAGGAAGGCGGGCATGACGATTGTGCGCACCGACTTGGGCGTCTTGGGGTCGGTAACGGTGTCCACGCCGTGGAGGCTCTGGTACGACTTGTTGATGCGCAGCCGCGAGCTCTCCAGCATGAAGTCGGACGGAGTGAGCGCCAGGAGCTCGCCGCAGCGGATGCCCGTCCAGTAGAGCAGCTCGAAGGCGTGGAACGACAGCGGCTTGTCCATGACTGCCTCGCTGAACCTCAGGTACTCGTCCTTGGTCCAGAACTGCATCTCGCCGCCCTTCTTCGAGCCTATCTTGTCGACCCTGCGCACCGGGTTGTCGGTGAGGCCGTAGTAGCGCTCTGCGTGGTTGAAGATGGCGTTCAGTTGGTTGTTCACCGTGCGCAGGTACGTCGGCGCCCAGGGCTTCCCGTCGGCGTCCCGGTGCTCGGTGAGCTCGTTTTGCCACCTGATGACGTCGATCGGCCTCACGTCGCACATGCGCATGTCCCCGAAGAACGGCACCAGCTTGTCGTTGATGATGTACTCCTTGGTGATCCACGTGTGCTCGCGTATGCGCGGCTTCACCTCTGAGGCGTACACCTCGACGAACTCGGAGAACGTCATGTCCATGGCCCCGCCGTTAAGGCTCTTGAACTGGCCTTCCCACACGGCGGCCTCCACCTCGGAGGAGAAGCCGCGCTTCGTCTTGTGGCGCTTCGAGCCGCGGGCGTCGCGGTAGTAGCACTGCACGTAGAACGTGCCGTTGCTGTCGTCCTTGTACACCGGCATGTCAGTCCACCTCCGGGAAGTACAGGGCGTCGAAGACGTCGCTCCGGACGCGCCCGCGGATCACCACGCGCCCGCGCGCCTCCTGCTCGGCGTTTATCTTCCTGATCACCTCGTAGGCGCTGCCTTTCTTGATCCTCAGCAGCTCCGCGACCTCGTCGGCGTCCAGCATGTGCGGCCTCGGCGTCTTCGCCACCTTCTCGTCCATGGCTCCTCCTATCATTAGCGTACATATACGTACGGTTTACAGATTCAGAGTAAACGTACATATCTGTACTGTCAATAGAATTGCGTACATTTGCGTACGCTGATAAGATGTGCGAATACGTAATTCCAGGAGGAGGGCGCATGTCCGTAGGCGAGAACATAAGGCGGTACCGCAAGTTACGAGGCATGACTCAGGCGCAGCTCGCCGAGGCGGTCGGCTTGACCGAGGGGGCCGTGCGCCACTACGAGAGCGGCATCCGCGCGGTGAAGCCCGAGCTGCTGGAGTCCATCTCCGCGGCGCTCGTCGTTTCCGTCAACGCCCTCAAGGATTACGGCGTCGAGACCGCGGGCGACCTCATGTCGCTTCTCGTGCGGCTCGAGGACTCCTTCGGCATCGTGCCCGCAGCCGACGGCTCGGGCCTCTCCCTGAACCCCATGGCGCCGCACGCGCCCAAAGCCGCGATGGCAATCGAGCTGTGGGCAGAGAAGCGCGCGCAGCTCGAGAACGGCGAGATCGACGACAGCGAGTACGAGGACTGGAAAGCCTCGCTGTAGCGACTCCTAGCTTTTTGCAATCAACGCAACCAAATCAGAACGCCAGACTAGGCGGTGATCGCCGCCCGCTCCTGCGTCTGCTGAGTTTTTACTCCCCATTGCATGCCAAGGCATTTCCGGCGTACATAGGGAGTAAAAAACGCGGTGGCTTACATGGCGGTACGCGGCAGTACGCAGCGGCATTTCCCCTGATTACTCCCGTTTTCCTTGAGACGGCGAGATTCTTTACTCCCCATTAACCAACTGGGGAAACGCTATACGGAGACCTTCAAAAAGCCCATTGAGTTCGATTTGAGTTTCACAGACCCCAAAACGGCCCCGATTCGTTCTCGGGGACAAAAATCGCGCGTCTACTCACTTGGGATGAATCCTTACTCCCGTTCCTCCGAATGCCGCACCGTGCCTTGCCGTCTTGAAACACGGGGGAGTAAATTGCGAAATCGCAGGTGAAAGGGAGTAAAACGACAAAGAAAAAGCCTCCGTCCCAACGCGGGAACGGAGGCTCGGTTATCGCATTTACTCACCAACATCGCTGGTGGCTTTGCCATGACTCTCGTACGAAACGAAACTCAGCGGCACAGTGCGGCACTCAAAAATGCAGGTCAGAACCCTATCGGCCTACTCCCACTCGATCGTCGCCGGAGGTTTGGATGTGATGTCATACACCACGCGGTTGACGCCCGGCACCTCCGCCACGATGCGGCCGCTCACGCGGGCCAGCACCTCGTAGGGGAGCTTCGCCCAGTCGGCCGTCATGGCGTCCGAGCTCTCCACGGCGCGCAGGATGACAGGGCGCTGGTAGGTGCGCTCGTCGCCCATGACGCCCACGCTCTTGATGTCGGGCAGGACGGCGAAGTACTGCCAGCAGCTGTGCTCGCTGTTGCGCTCGCCGGTCTCCTCGAACAGGCGCGCATTGTATGCGTCAAGCTCCTCGCGCACGATGGCGTCGGCGTTCTTCAGGATCTCCAGCTTCTCGGGCGTCACGTCGCCGATGATGCGGATGGCCAGGCCCGGGCCCGGGAACGGCTGACGGTGCACGATGTGGTCCGGCAGGCCCAGCGCCGTGCCCAGTGCGCGGACCTCGTCCTTGAAGAAGTGGTCTAGCGGCTCGATCAGGTCGAAGTGCACGCCGTCGGGGAACGGGATGAGGTTGTGATGGCTCTTGATGGTGGACGCCTTGCCGCCCGTCTTGCGCGCGCCACTCTCGATGATGTCGGGGTAGATGGTGCCCTGCGCCAGGAACTTCACCGGGCGGCCGTCCTCGGCCAGGTCCTGCGCCACGGCGAAGAACTCCTGCCAGAACTGCGTGCCGATGATCTTGCGCTTCTGCTCGGGGTCGGTGACACCCGCCAGCAGCTCGGCGTAGCGGTCCTCGGCGTGCACGTGCACGAAGTCCACGTCGAACTGCTTCGTGAACACTTCCTCGACCTCTTCGGGCTCGTTCTTGCGCAGTAGGCCGTGGTTCACGAACACGCAGGTCAGCTGGCGGCCGATGGCCTTCGCGCAGAGCGCCGCCACCACGGAGGAGTCGACGCCGCCGGAAAGGCCCAGGATGACGCGATCTTCGCCCACCTGCGCGCGGATGGCGGCGATGGAGTCCTCGATGATGGAGTCCATGGTCCAGTTCTGCTCAAGGCCGCAGATGCCGAACAGGAAGTTCTTAAGCAGGTCGTTGCCGTGCGGGGTGTGGCGCACCTCCGGATGGAACTGCGTGGCGTACAGCTTGCGCTCGGCACACTCCATGGAGGCGACGGGGCAGACGTCAGTTTTCGCCGTCACGAGGAAGCCCTCCGGCGCGCGGCTCACGGCGTCGCGGTGGCTCATCCACACGGTCTGCTCGGCGGGCGTGTCGCCGTACAGGGCGGAGGCGCCGTCGTCCGTGCGCATGAGCGGGGCCGGGCCGTACTCGCCCTTCTCGGTGTGGCCCACTTCGCCGCCCAGCGTGACGGCCATGATCTGCTGGCCGTAGCAGAAGCCGAGCACTGGGATGCCCAGCTCCAGGACCTCCGGGTCGATGGAGGGAGCGTCCTCGGCGTAGACGCTGGCGGGGCCGCCGGAAAGGATGATGGCGGCAGGCGCGATAGCGCGGACTTCGTCGGCCGTGATGTCGCACGGCACGATCTCGGAGTAGACGTGGAGGTCGCGCACGCGGCGAGCGATGAGCTGGCCGTACTGGGCGCCGAAGTCGAAGACGAGGACTTTCTGGCCTGCGTAGGAGGATTCGTTCATGTGCTTTGTTCCTTTTGTCGGGTGCTTGAAGCGTGCCTTTAAGCATACCGCACTTGCTATAGAATGTCCGACGCCGTAACGGCATGCACTAAATGCACGCGTTCACCCAAGAGAAAGACACCGCATGATTCTGTTCGAAGCGCTCAAGGCGGTCCTGTTCGGCATCGTCGAGGGCATCACCGAATGGCTGCCCATCTCGTCGACGGGCCACATGATGCTGCTCGACGAGTTCGTGAAGCTCAACGTGTCCGAGGAGTTCTACAGCACCTTCCTCGTGGTCATCCAGCTGGGCGCCATCATGGCCGTCATCATCTTGTTCTTCAACAAGCTCAACCCGTTCTCGCGCCGCAAGACGCCGCAGCAGAAGCGCACGACGTGGAACATCTGGGCGAAGGTCGTGGTGGGCTCCATCCCCGCTGCCATCGTGGGCCTGGCGCTCGACGACTGGGTGGAGTCGAATATCATGACGAACGAGGACGTCGCCGCCATCGTGGTGGCCACGGCGCTCATCGTCTACGGCGTGATCTTCATCGTCATGGAGCTGCGCAACCGCCGCCGCATCGCGGAGGCGAACGCCCCGTTGGGCAAGCACGCGCGCGGTGGCGCCGCGGCGGGCGAGGGCGCCTATCAGTCGGTCGACCCCGACGCCGACACCGAGTACGACGCCTCCAGCGTCATCTCGAAGGTCAACACCTTCGACGAGCTCTCCTACGGCAAGGCCTTCGCCATCGGCATCTTCCAGAGCCTGGCGGTCATCCCAGGCACGTCGCGCTCCGGCTCTATCATCATCGGCTCCATGCTGCTCGGCACGTCGCGCACCATCGCTACGGAGTTCGCGTTCTTCCTGGCCATCCCCATCATGTTCGGCTGGAGCCTGCTGAAGTTCTTCCGCCACGGCTTCGCCTACACGGGCGTCGAGTGGATGATCTTCGCCATCGGCCTGGTGGTGGCGTTCGTGGTCTCGGTACTGGCCATCAAGTTCCTGGTGGGCTACGTCAAGAAGCACGACTTCACGGCGTTCGGTGTCTACCGCATCATCGTGGGCGCCGCAGTGCTGTTCTACTTCCTGGTCATCTCGGTGTAGACAGGTTAAAGAGGCGCAGCGAAACACGATTCTCTCCGAAGGCCCTCGGACGCGGTATCCCCGCCGTCCGAGGGCCTTCGTGCGTGCGGGATATTCCCACACTATTACGACTTTGTTGCACGGTCGAAGCATACCGGCGGGGTGGGGTTGTTGCATTATAGTGGGCAGCACGCAGGTCTGCCCTGCGTGCTGCCATGGCATGTCCACGCAGCGAAGCAGAGGGAAAGGAACGAACGATGTCCGAAGAGAGCAGCGTGCTTGCGCAGATCGAAGAGCATCGTGCGAAGATCGACGAGATCGACAAGGAGCTGGTCGCGCTTCTGAACAAGCGCGCGGGCCATTCGCTCGTCATCCGCGGTCTGAAGCCCGGCGCCCACATGGGCCTCTACGACCCCAAGCGCGAGGAAGAGATCTTTGAGAAGGTCGACAGCTACAACGACGGCCCGCTCTATAACGAGAACCTGCGCGAGATCTATGCCTGCATCCTGAAAGTCATGAAGGAGACGCCGTCAGTATGAGCGAACAGATAGCAACGAAGCTCCCGGATTACGGCACCCGCACCGACGAGATCACCATCTTCGCGGGCCCGTGCTCCGTGGAGAGCGAAGAGCAGTTCAACGAAGTGGCCGAGTGCATCGCCGGCCTGGGCCTGCGCTGGATTCGCGGCGGCGCCTTCAAGCCGCGCACGAACCCGCACTCGTTCCAGGGCCTGGGCGAAGAGGCGCTGCAGATCATGAAGGCCGCGGGCGACCGCTATGGCCTGAAGACGCTCACGGAGGTCATGGACTCCGCGCACTGCGAGCTCGTCCATTCCTACGTGGACGGTCTGCAGGTGGGCGCGCGCAACTTCCAGAACTTCAGCCTGCTGAAGAACATCGGCCACGTCACGCGCGACTCCCACAAGATGGTGCTCTATAAGCGTGGCTTCGCCGGCACCATCTCCGAGTGGCTGGCGGCGTGCGACTACGTGACCGCCGAGGGCAATGACAACGTCGTGCTGTGCGAGCGCGGCATCCGCACGTTCGAGACCGCCACGCGCTTCACGCTGGACATCTCGGCCGTGCCCGTGGTGCACAAGCAGAGCCTGTATCCCATCTGCGTGGACGTCTCGCATCCGGCGGGCGTGCGCGACCTCGTGCCGTCGCTGGCGAAGGCCGCGGTGGCCGTGGGTTGCGACTCCATCATGATCGAGGTGCACCCGAACCCGCAGAAGGCGCTCTCCGACGGCCCGCAGCAGCTGACCCCGGCCCAGTTCACGGACTTGGTGGCGGAGCTGCGCGAGATCGCCGCGGTCTTCGGGAAGAAGATCGTGTAGCGGGATATCGCTTCGAACGCGCGCGAGCGAGCATCGAAGGTCGGCGATTCAATGACGCCGGCCTTCGTCGTTTAGGAGGGCGATTGCACCCCGTCCCATCGTATCGTTCGAGCTTTTTTCGTGCATACCCAGAACGTGGATTGTGTCCAGCCGCCCCGCGCCCCGTCGAGCGGTACAATGACCGTTCGCGAAAAACCGCGCGAGAGCGAAAGGACGGCGCATGAGCATCGATTTGGACACCCTGAACGGCCCGCAGCGCGAGGCGGTCCTGTGCACGGAAGGTCCCCTGCTGGTCTTGGCGGGCGCGGGCTCGGGCAAGACGCGCGTGCTCACGTACCGCATCGCCCACCTGCTGGAAGATTGCAACGTGCGCCCATGGGAGATTCTGGCCATCACGTTCACGAACAAGGCCGCGGCCGAGATGCGCGAGCGCCTGGCGGGCTTGGTGGGCCCTGCCGCCCAGGGCATGTGGGTCTCCACGTTCCATAGCATGTGCGTGCGCATCCTCCGCGCGAACGCCGAGGTGCTCGGCTTCTCGAAGAACTTTACCATCTACGACGACGGCGACTCCAAGCAGCTCGTCCGCGACATCATGGCCGAGCTCGACCTGGACCCGAAGCGCTGGCCGGAGAAGACGCTGCGCGGCCGCATCTCCGAGGCGAAGAACGAGCTGCTCGTGCCCGGCGTCTTCGAATCGCAGGTGGCGGACCCGGTGGGCAAGGTGGCGGCGCGCGTCTACACGCGCCTGCAGGAGCGCCTGAAGGCGGCGAACGCGTTCGATTTCGACGATTTGCTGCTCTACACCTACCTGCTGTTCAAAAACCACCCGGACGTGCTCGCGGCCTACCAGCGCCGCTTCCGCTACATCCTGGTGGACGAGTACCAGGACACGAACCATGCCCAGTACGCCATCTGCGGCTATCTGGCGGCGGGCCATCGCAACATCATGGTCGTGGGCGACGATGACCAGTCCATCTACTCGTGGCGCGGCGCGGACATCCGCAACATCCTCGAGTTCGAGGAGGACTACCCGCAGGCGCACGTGGTGAAGCTCGAGCAGAACTACCGCAGCGTGGGCAACGTGCTCAAAGCCGCCAACGCCGTCATCGCCAACAACGCGCACCGCAAGCAGAAGAAGCTGTTCACCGACGCGGAGGACGGCGACAAGATTCAGGTCTACCTGGCCAGCGACGAGCGCGACGAGGGCCGCTGGATCGCCGGCGAGATCGAGAAGCGCCGGCGCGCCGGCGTGGGCTACGACCAGATCGCCGTCTTCTACCGCACGAACGCCCAGAGCCGCATGCTCGAAGACATGCTGCTGCGCGCGGGCGTGCCGTACCGCATCGTGGGCGGCACGCGCTTCTTCGACCGCCAAGAGATCCGCGACGTCATGGCGTACCTCACGCTCGTCGTGAACCCGTCCGACGACGTGGCGGCCAAGCGCGTCATCAACGTGCCGCGCCGCGGCATCGGCAAGTCCACGGTGGAGCACGTCGAACAGAGCGCGCGCGAAGGCGGCCTCACGTTCATGCAGGCGGCCGAGCTCGCTATCGTCGACACGGAGTTGCGCCCTGCCGCTCGCAAGGCGCTCGGCGGCTTCGTGGAGCTCGTAAAAGAGGCGGCCTCGTACGGCGGCGACCTGCGCCGCGTGGTGGAGGCCATCATCGACAAGAGCGGCCTGGTGGCGGCGCTGCAGCAGGAGAACACCGACGAGGCGCGCGGGCGCGTCGAGAACATCAAGGAGTTCCTGGGCGTCGTCGACGAGTACACCACCACGCACGACGTACAGGACGCCGAGTACGCCGCGCCCACCGGTGCCGACGCGTACGCCGCGCCTGCCGCCGACGCGGCGGAGGCAGGGGAGGCCCCGG
>CASEJD010000168.1 GCA_949288145.1 uncultured Coriobacteriia bacterium | reverse complement strand
CTTGTACATGTACTGGAAGACGTCCTCGCGCTGGAGGATGATCTGGACGCCGAGCTCTTCGCCTTCGGCGTCGAGCTTTTCCTGCACTTCGTTGAAGCCGGCGACCTCAGGATTCAGCGTGACGAGCATGGTCATGGTGAAAATCTCGTTCATGATGGTCTGGGAGATATCGTCAATGTTCGCGCCGCAATCAGCCAGCACGCGCGACACCGCGGCAACGATGCCGCTGCGGTCCTTGCCCAGAACGGAAATGACGCACTTCATAGGAGATTCCTCTCGTCTCGACTGCCCGCCACTTGGCGGAGCCACCATTATACCGAGCTGCTCGCGTGTCGACAGCCCGCCTTGCACGAACCCGAAGCGGAAGGCTGCCGACAAGGCGCGGGCGTGCGGCGCCTTCAGTCGCTGGCACCGCGCGCCAGGACGGCACCGACGCTACGGCCGGAAGATGAGCGACAGCGCCTCGGAACGCGTGGTCTGGCTCTTCGCGAAGATGCCGCGCACTGCGCTCGTGGTGGTCTTCGAGCCCGGCTTCTTCACGCCGCGCATGCTCATGCACAAATGCTCCGCTTCAAGCACAACGATGGCGCCCTGCGGGTGCAGCTGCTCGATGAGCGTGTCGGCGATCTGCGAGGTCAGGCGCTCCTGCACCTGCGGGCGCTTCGCGTAGACGTCCACCAGGCGCGCCAGCTTCGACAGGCCGCAGATACGCCCGTCCTTCGCCGGGATGTAGGCGATGTGCGCCTTGCCGAAGAACGGCGCCAGGTGATGCTCGCACATGGAGTAGAACGGGATATCGCGCACGAGCACCATTTCCTGATGATGCTCGTCGAAGGTGGTCTCGAAGTGCACTGCCGGATCCTGCTCGAGGCCCTGGAAGACCTCCTGGTACATCTTCGCCACGCGCTCGGGCGTCTTCACGAGGCCCTCACGGTCAGGATCCTCGCCGATGCCCTCGAGGATCATGCGGACGCCCTGCTCGATCTTCTCCAAATCCATGATGGACGGTTCCTTTCGTTGCCTTGCGAAACGGATTGTTCGGTACATGCCATCCGCGCCGAAAGCGACGACGCGGCAGACGTGATGAGTGCGGCGCGCGGCTACACCGCGAGCTCAAGCGACACCGGGCAGTGGTCGGAGCCCATGACGTCGCTATGAATGCGCGCGGCCTCCACCTGGGCGCGCAGCGCTTCAGACACGAGGAAGTAGTCGATTCGCCACCCGGCGTTGTTCTTGCGCGCGTTGAAACGGTAACTCCACCACGAGTACGCGCCCACCTCGTCGGGGTGCAGCGCGCGGAACGTGTCAACGAAGCCCGCATCCACCAGGCGCGTGAACTTTTCGCGCTCTTCGTCGGAGAAGCCGGCGTTACCACGGTTCGGGCCCGGGTTCTTGAGGTCGATCTCGTTGTGCGCCACGTTGAAATCGCCGCACATGACCACGGGCTTCGGCCCGGTCGGCGCCTCGGCGCCCGCGGGCGCCGTACCGCCCTCGAGTCCTTTGCAGAAGCTGCGGAACGCATCGTCCCAGGTCATGCGGTGGTCGATGCGCGCCAGCTCGTTCTGGGCGTTCGGCGTGTACACGTCCACAAACCAGAACTGCGGGAACTCGAGCGCGCAGATGCGCCCTTCGTCGTCGAGCTCCTCCACGCCCAAACCATGCAGCACCTGCAGCGGCTCCTCCCTCGAGAAGACCGCGGTGCCGGAATAGCCCTTGCGCTCGGCGTAGCTCCAGTAATCGTAGTAGCCCGGCAGGTCGAGCTCGATCTGGCCCTCCTGCAACTTCGTCTCCTGGAGGGCGAACACGTCGGCGTCGAACTCCGCGAAGATATCCTCGAAGCCCTTTTTCACGACGGCGCGAAGGCCGTTCACGTTCCACGACACGAACTTCATGCGCGTCCTTTCCTTTCGCCGCGGGCCACAGCGCCATGCGGCAGCCCGTCAGCACGACGAACGCCGCGCCCGTCCGCAGACGGCACGCGGCGTGAATCCCACCCGTATGCCTCTCGACCCGGCATACAACCCAGCCCGTACGGTCGCGCGCCGAAGCGCGACCTCGTGCAGATGCGCGCCCATTCGGCAAACCACCGAGTGGGCGCGCTGCGTCAACTCCTGCCCGACAGCGTGTCGCGCAGGCATCGCGCGCGGCTAGTTCTCGGAAGACGAGACGTCCTCAGCGGACTGCTCGCCCTCCTCCTGCTTCTTGCCGCCGAAGAGGCCCTTACGGGCGGCCTTCTTCTCAGCCTTCTTGGCCGCCTTCTCGGCGGCGATGCGCTCCTGCTCGGCGCGCTCGGCGGCCAGCTGCGCCTCGCGCTCTTTGCGCTCGCGCTTGGCAGCCTTCGTCTTGGAGTGCTCCATCTCGTCGGCGTACTTCTGGCGCACCTTGCGAATCTTCACGAAGTCCAGGTACAGCGCCGCAATGATGGAGCCGTACGCGATGACGAGCACCACGATGGGCAGCGGGCCCTGCAGCCCCATGGAGTTCAGGACGAACGAGAGCGCCGTGAACACAATGGCCACAATGAGCAGCGCCCACCAGATGCGGCGCAGGCGCTTGTACTCTTCCGTAGGCGGGTTGAAGTAGTCGGCGCGGGTGTTGCCCTGCGGCGCGACCTGCTTCTTGCCGGACTCGTTCTGGTCGCCGCCGGCCAGCTTCTGGAAGAAGCCCTTCTTCTGCGGCTGCTTTTTCGCCGGCTCGATGTACACGGACGCGGCGGCCTTCGAGGCAGGCTTCGCCGACGCGGCGCTCTTGCGCGTTTTGCCCTTGCGGACTTCGTCGCTGGTGTACCGTTCGTTCATCGGGTTGCGTGTGGTCATGGTGCTCCTTGGTTGCTGACAGGTCATATGGCAACGCGCGGCCGGGCGGGCAGGACGCCCGTCGCGACCGCGCGGCCTAATCGTGCTCGCTTACGCGAACTTCTTGCCGGTGATGGTCTCGTACGCCTGGACGTACTTCGCGCTCGTCTGGTCGATGACGTCCTGCGGCAGGCGCGGCGGGTTGCCCGTGCGATCCCAGTTGGCGTTGAGCCAGTTGCGCACGAACTGCTTGTCGAAGCTGGGCTGCTCGCGGCCGACCTCGTAATCGTCGACGCCCCAGAAGCGGGAGGAGTCGGGCGTGAGCACCTCGTCGGCCAGGATGACCGTGCCATCGATGGTGCCGAACTCGAACTTCGTGTCGGCGATGATGATGCCGCGCTCGGCAGCGTGCTCGCTCGCCTTCGTGTAGACAGCCAGCGTGAGGTCGCGCAGGTCCTGCGCCGCCTCGTCGCCGAGCAGCTCGGCGCAGCGCTCGAAGCTGATGTTCTCGTCGTGGTCGCCGATCTCGGCCTTCGTGGACGGGGTGAAGATGGGCTCGGGCAGCTTGCTGCCGTTCTCCAGGCCGGCCGGCAGCTCGATGCCGCAGACGGCGCCCGTCTTCTGGTAATCCTTCAGGCCGGAGCCGGTGAGGTACCCGCGGACGATGCACTCGACCGGGAACATCTGCGCCTTCTTGACCAGCATGAAGCGGCCTTCGAGGTACTCCTCGTACGGCTTGAACTCCTCGGGCAGGTCGGCCACGTCGGCGGAGATGAGGTGGTTCTCCACCACGTCGGAGAGCAGGTCGAACCAGAAGCACGACAGCTGCGTCAGCACGCGACCTTTGTTGGGGATCTCGTCCTCCAGGATGTAGTCGAACGCGGAAATGCGGTCCGTCGCGACCAGGAGCAGCTTGTCGCCCAGGTCGTAGAGGTCGCGCACTTTGCCCTGCGCGTCAGGGCGGATGTCGATGCCAGCCATCATGTTCCTTTCGCTTCCTCCGCGCCCGCCGAATGCGGCAGGCGCTCCGCGCGCGAGCTTCGAACGCCCGCGTGAAAACAGTGCGAATGACAGCATACCGTTTTACGCGCGTTCGTGCCTCTCAATCAACGGGAAACCCATGGAGGAGGCGCAGGTTGCGCCAGGAAACCGTCCACAGCCCCTACCGCACGCGATCGAGCTTGCCGCTGCGGCCTTTGTCGTTGTTCTTGTTGTTGCGGCCCTTGTCGTCCTTCTTCTGATCTTCGCGGTAGAGCGGGATGTAGATGGTGAAGCAGGCGCCTTCGTCCTTCTTGCCCTCGACGCGCACCCAGCCGCCGTGCTGGTCGACGATCTCTTTCACGAGCGCCAGGCCGATGCCCAGGCCGCCGCTCGCACGGTTGCGGCCGGCGTCAGCGCGCCAGAAGCGCGAGAACACCATCTTCACTTCCTCGGGCGACAGGCCGATGCCCGTGTCCTTCACCATGATGGACGCCATGAGGTCGCCACGAGCCACGCGCACCGTGATCTTGCCACCCTCGGGCGTGTAGCGCACGGCGTTCGAGATGAGGTTCGCCGTGGCCTGGCGCAGCATGTCGGCGTCGCCGAGCACCTGCACACCCGGCTCGCTCTCGTACGAGAGCGCGAGCCCGGCGTCGGCCACGAACGCCTCGTGCGTGGAGACAATGCCTTGCACGAGCTCGCCCACGTCGAGCAGGTCCTTCTTCATGGGCTTGCTGCGGCTTTCCAGGCGCGAGAGACGCAGCAGCGCTTCCACCAGGCGGCCCAGGCGCTGAACCTCGGAGTTCACGGTCTCGAGGCGCTCGGCGTTGGGCTCGAACACGCCGTCGACCATAGCTTCGACCGTGGACTGGATTGCCATGAGCGGCGTGCGCAGCTCGTGCGCCACGTCGGTGGTGAGGCGGCGCTCCAGCTCGCGGTCCTTCTCGACGGACTCGGCCATGGCGTCGAACGTCTCGCCCAGGCGCGCCACCTCGTCGTTGCCCTTGAGGCCGGTGCGCGCGGACAGGTCGCCCTTCTTGATGGCCTTCGCTGTGGCGGTCATGCGGTTGATGGGCGCCACCAGGCCGCGGGCGAACAGGAAGCCGATGCACGACGCGAGCACGATGGCCAGGACGGCCGCGAAAGCCATGGCCTGGTACGACTGCTCGCGGAACTGGATGTCGGTGGAGCGCAGCAGCAGGTCAGAGCCGAAGACCCACAGCTTCACCTCGCCCAGGCGCGCACCGTCCTCCGAGACGATGGAGGCGCTGACCATGTTGCCGTCGCCCGGCTCGGGCGCGAGCGAGATGCCGTCGGAGCCATTGGTGCTCCACGTGTTGTCGTAGCGGACGGACGGCACGCCCGACGCATCGAAGGAGATGATCTGGATGCCGATGCCCGAGTACAGGCTCTGGGCGGAGCGGGCGGAAGCGTAGACCGCGTCATCGTGCCAGTCGCCGCCGTTGCTGGCCAGGCGACTTTCGGCAGAGTCGGCGATGCGCTCGGCCATGGTGTCCATGTTGTCGCGCGTGTAGGACTGGAAATGGTCCTCCCACACGAACGACAGCACGCCGATGGCGACGAGCGCGGTCATGGCGGCGATAAGCGCGAAGGAGACCGTCACGCGCGTGGTGTAGGTGAAGCGGCTCCAGATGGAACGGCGCGCCTCTTTCTCGGCCTCTTCGGCAGTGCGGCCGTACGACGCGCGGTCAGTGTCTTCTGCGGCGCCCTCGGGGGCGTCTTCCTTGGCACGGCGAGCGAACAGCGCCACGTGCTCCCCTTTCCCCAGGTGAAACATGGCCGCCCATCATGGACGGCATCCTGCGCCGTGCGGTGCGTGGCGCAGGGCCCTGACATGAAGAAGCGCGGCCGCCCATCAGCGGCCGCGCGGTGGTCAGATGATCATTACGCCTTCGTCGGGTCTTCGAAGCGGTAGCCCACGCCGTGGACGGTGTGCAGCCAGCGCGGGTTGCGCGGGTTGTCGCCGATCTTGGCGCGCAGGTTCTTCACATGTGAGTCGATGGTGCGCTCGTAGCCTTCGAAGTCGTAGCCCAGGACCTTCTCCACGAGCTCCATGCGCGAGTACACGCGGCCCGGGTAGCGGGACAGCGTGGTCAGCAGTTTGAACTCGCTGGCCGTAAGGTCCACTTCCTTGCCGGAGACGAGGACCTTGTGGCCGGAGACGTCGATGGTCAGCTCGCCGAACTCCAGCACTTCGCGCTGGGGCTCGGAATCGGCGTGGACGCGGCGCAGCAGGGCGCGCACGCGAGCCACCAGCTCGCGCGGGCTGAACGGCTTGACCAGGTAGTCGTCGGCGCCGAGCTCCAGGCCGATGATACGGTCTTCGACCTCGCCCTTCGCGGTCAGCATGATGATCGGCACGTCAGAGTTGTCGCGGATGGCGCGGCAGACGCGCTCGCCCGGGACGCGGGGAAGCATCAGGTCCAGGACCACCAGGTCGAAGTGGTGCTTGGAGAACTCTTCGAGGGCCTCTTGACCGTCGCCGACGGCGGTCACCCAGTAATTTTCACGCTCGAGGTAAGCCGCGACGGCGTCGCGGATGGCCTTTTCGTCTTCAACCAGCAAGATGCGTCGAGTTTCATTGCTCATAAGTGCACTGCTCCTTTTCACCTCATGCCCGCTCGGCGCGAATGAGGGGAACGCCGGGGCGAACAACGCCGCACGAAGCCAAAGCCCCGTGCGCGGGCTTGTCTGCGTTTATTGTAGCAATTGCGCACAAGGGCGCTTCCGACCGGTTCCGAAATGACACAATCGAAGCCACAGCCTACAACCCCCGGTGTACCCAGCGGTGCCGCGGAAGCAGTACGGTCGCCATGCACAGCGCCCGCCCCACCCGCCACCAGGCATGACGGAGCGCATGAGCGCCCCCTGCCGCACGCTCGGTCCCGTTCGTTCGGAAAGGAGCGCCGTGCCCTCGCGTCGTCCTTCGCATACGTCTTCTGCCGGCAGGCCGTCAGCCCGTGCGCGCGCCGCGCAGGCCGGCGCCAAACGCGCCTCGCG
>CASEJD010000167.1 GCA_949288145.1 uncultured Coriobacteriia bacterium | reverse complement strand
CGGCCGCGGACGGCCTCCGGATAGCATTCCCACACTTCGTCGCAGGTGAACGACAGGATGGGCGACATGACGCGGACGAGCACCTCGAGGATGTTCATCATGACGGTCTGCGCGGCACGGCGGCGCGGCGAGTCCGGAGCCTCGGCGTAGACGCGGTCCTTCGTGGCGTCCAGGTAGACGGCTGACAGGTCGCCGACGATGTAGTCGTACACCGCGCGATAGACCATGTGGAACTTGAACTCGTCGTACGCCTTCTCCACGTCGGAGAGCAAGCGCTCCAGGCGAACCATGGCCCACTGGTCGATGGGCTCGAGCGCGCCCCATTCGCGCACCGCGTCTTTCTCGTCGTCGAAGCCGTCAAGGCTGCCAAGGATGAAGCGGAACGTGTTGCGGATCTTGCGGTACGCGTCGCTCGTGCGCTGCAGGATGTTCTCGGAGATGCTCACGTCCTGGCTGTAGTCGACGGAGGAGACCCACAGGCGCAGCACGTCCGCGCCGGACTTGGCGATGACGTCCGCCGGGTCGATGCCGTTGCCGAGCGACTTCGACATCTTGCGGCCCTCTTCGTCCACCGTGAAGCCGCAATGCATGACCGACTTGTACGGCGCGCAGCCGTACGCGCCCACGCTCGTGAGCAGAGAGGACTGGAACCAGCCGCGGTGCTGGTCGGAGCCCTCCAGGTAGAGCTCGGCCGGGAAATGCAGGCCTTCGTCGGCGCGGTGGCGGCAGACGCTGGTATGGCTCACGCCGGACTCCCACCACACGTCCAGGATGTCCTTCTCGGGCTCGAGCTCGGTGCAGCCGCAGTGCGGGCAGCACGTGCCCTCCGGCAGGTACTCCTCCGGCTTGCGCGTGAACCAGGCGTCGGCGCCCTCGCGGTAGAACAGGTCGATCACGGCGTCGAAGGTCTCCTCCGTCGCCACGGTCTCGCCGCACTTCGCGCACTTGAACACCGGCACCGGCACGCCCCAGCTGCGCTGGCGCGAGATGCACCAGTCGGGACGGTCGGCAACCATGGAGCCAATGCGGTTTTGCGCCCATGCGGGCACCCAGTTCACCTTGTTGTGGATGATGTCGAGCGCGCACTCGCGCAGGCCGGTCTCGTCCATGGAGACGAACCACTGGTCGGTGGCGCGGAAGATGACCGGCTGATGGCAGCGCCAGCAGTGCGGGTAGCTGTGCGAGATCTTCTTCTCGGCGACAAGCGTGCCCTCTTCGCGCAGCCATTCGATGATCTGCGGGTTCGCCTCGTCGATGTCCAAGCCCGCGAAGCGGCCGGCGGCTTCGGTGAAAACGCCGTTATCATCGACCGGCATGAGCGTGGGCACGTCGAACTTCTGGGCGACCAGGTAGTCGTCCATGCCGTGGCCGGGAGCCGTGTGGACGGCGCCGGTGCCGGAGTCCATGGTGACGTGGTCGCCGTAGATGACGCGGCCCTTGAGGTCCTGACGGACAGGGCACGTGTAGGTGGCGCCCTCGAGGTCCTTGCCCTTCACGAGCACCTCAGCGCCGTCAGCGCCGGAGACGACCTCGTAGGACTCCCAACCCGCGATGCCGGCGACGGTCTCGACGAGCTCCTTGGCGAACAGGTGCGCCTTGCCGTTCGCGCGCACCATGCAGTAGTCCGCGTCGGGCGCCAGGCTCACGGCCGTGTTCGCCGGCAGCGTCCACGGCGTCGTGGTCCAGATGAGGACGTAGGCCTGCTCCACGCCGGCGGCGGCGAAAGGCGCCGGCACCTCGTCGAGCAGGAAGTCCACGAAGATGGACGGCGAGGTCTCGTCGGAGTACTCAATCTCAGCCTCGGCCAACGCCGTGTGGCAGCGCTTGCACCAGTGGATGGGCTTGCGGCCGCGGTAGACCGCGCCATCGAGGTACATCTTCTTGAAGATCTCGACGTTGCCGGCTTCGTAGTTCGGGATGAAGGTCAGGTACGGGTGCTCCCAGTCGGCGTTCACGCCCAGACGTTTGAAGCCCTCGCGCTGCACGTCGATGTACTTCTTGGCCCACTCGCGGCACGCCTGACGGATCTCAGGCTGCGAGGTCTGGGCGAACTTTTCGGTGCCCATGGTCTTCTCGACCATGTTCTCGATGGGCTGGCCGTGGCAGTCCCAACCAGGGATGTACGGCGTGAAGTAGCCGCGCTGTGCGTGGCTTTTGTTCACGAAGTCCTTGAGGATCTTGTTGAACGCGTGACCGATGTGGATCGGGCCGTTGGCGTAGGGCGGGCCGTCATGCAGGACGAAAGGCTCGCCGTCCTTGTTCTTCTCGAGGACCTTATGATAAATGTCCTGCTCAGCCCACTTCGCGAGGCGCTTCGGCTCGTTTTCGGGCAGGTTCGCGCGCATTGCGAAGTCGGTCTTCGGCAAGTTCATCGTGTTCTTGTAGGTGTTCGCCACGTGCCGGACCTTTCTACTTCACGGGATAGTTCGTTTGTTTGCAACTTACGTATAGTAGCATTCGCCAGGCCAACAGCGCGCGCATTTGGGTTTCACGGGCGTAAAATGCTCCACTTCTCCTGCCTTCGCGTGCAAGCATGAAGAAACGCCCCTTCCCCAGTGCGCAACCACGCGCCCAGCCCACGAAACGAACCAAACGGTAGCTTCTTGCTGCGATGGTACGTTTCTTCCGATGTCGGTGCCTTAAATTGCAAAGTTGCGTGTTCAACGCCGCATTCGTTCCGGCATAGATGGCATTCATTCGTATTCCGTCGCGTTGCAGCCCGCACCCACCACCGACATCGGCACGTTTGCGCCATCGCGCTCAAAGGCGAGCCCGCGCACGAACGAACCGAAGACGCCAGATGCACCGCAAAGCATCCGAGCGCTGTAAGGTAAACCATGGAGTATCCGCGATGTCGTGCGCCGTCGGTCGCAAGGCCTTTTGAGCGTGCTACCCTGCCATCATCAATGAGCTAGAGTAGGCTTTCCTCGCGCATACACGATGGGCGTTGTACCGACGCAAGCCTTTTGAGGAAACCCATCGTGAAGTCGGAGCCCTCTTCTTTCGCAAAGCCTACGCATCCTCTTCGCACAGGGCACTTTAGGAGCGAATCATGTCCGCTCTCCCCTCGCGTAACACCATCTGCATTCAACGGCAATCTGGGCACGACCCTTTGCCAAGCGAAATGTCGAACTACGCCCCAACCGCAAGCAACGACGTGGTGTTCTCTCACCTCACCGCGCTACAAATCGTGCGCACGGCGTGCCTTCGCGACAATGTGCCCATCACATCGTCGTTTATCCTGTCGGATAATGCACCGGGCATCAGCTTCATACGCGCGGCGACCAAGGCAATGAAGTCGGAATGCCCGGGCGTTGCCTTTCGCGCTCCTGTCCATTATCTCGTTCGATCGAGCTCGCGGCATAGCTCTCCCCGTTTGTGCAGACGGCACCAACATGCGGGAACGTTACCTCGGGAATCGGTGCTACGCATAGCACGGGGCGCTTGGTGCGTCACGCCCGAGCTGGCATTCGTGCAAGAGGCGGCAATCGCGAAAGACAGAATGCCCCTGATATTGCTCGGTTGGGAGCTATGCGGCTCGTATTGCACCGAGCTCACAGGACGCGATACCGCATATAATCTTCGACCCCTCACAACAAGGGACAAAATCAGCGAATTCGCGCGTCACAACCCGCAGCTTCGAGGCGCGCAGAAAGCGATTGAAGCCCTACGGTACATCGCAGACGGCAGTGCTTCTCCACGCGAATCAATGCTCGCGCTCGCGCTCGGATTGCCCTTGCGCGACGGCGGTCATGCGCTTGGTATGCCCGTCATGAACTACAAGATCGAAGCATCCGAGCAAGCGCGCATCATTTCGGACAGGATGTCGTTTCGATGCGATTTGTGCTGGCCGGACATGAAGCTAGATATCGAATACCAAAGCCATGAATCCCACGCCAACGAAGAGAGCCGCATCAGTGATTCGCGCCGCGCGAATGCCCTCGCTTCAATGGGCTGGACGGTTATCGCTATCACGAACGATGAACTCGATAGCGTGTCGACGCTCGCCGCAATCGCGGAAACTGCCCGAAAGCACCTCCATCGAAGAGCGAGACCTCGCTTCAAGGACCACTACGCCCGCCATATTCACCTAAGGCGAACGCTTGGGCTGCCCGTCCGCGAATAAGGATTGCCGACCGGTGCGAACAAAGACGCCAGCGCTTGCGATATGCCTGCACACGAGCAAGCATGGCACATAACCGCCGATGTCGGTGTGCGAGACATGAGAATGCGCACGAGAGCCTGCGTTCGTTCCATGCAGGCCGTCGTTTGTTCCACATGCGCAGACGAAACAGGTATCGCAGGCACCGACATCGGCAGATTTATGCCATTCGCAACAGGCGAAGGCGAGCGACGTGCGCTTTCGCCCGTGCCTTACGACCGGCGGGTCTTGGCGTTCGTAGTGCCGGCGAGGGGTTTCTCGCCGGGGCGAGCGAGCGGGCCGACGAGCTCGTGAGCGCGGTACGGCTCTTCCAGGAACGCCACCTCGTCAGCGGAAAGCTCCACATCGAGCGCGAGAACGGCGTCGTCCACGCGCGCCGGCTTCGAGCAGCCCACGATGGGCGACTCCACCCCGCGCGCCCACAGCCACGCGAGCGCGATCCGCGCCATGGGCACGCCGTGCTCCCGGGCGACCTTGGCCACGCGCGCGATCACCTCCTCGTCGTTGCCGCGGGCGGCGTCGTACTTGTTGCGCATGGTGGCGTCCGTCGTGCTGCGGACCGAGTCGCTGTCCCACGCAGCGCGCGCCAGGTGCCCGGACGCGAGCGGACTGTACGGCGTGAGCGCCACGTTGTACTGGCGGCACACGGGAATGAGCTCGCGCTCGTCCTCGCGGTAGAGCAGGTTGTAATGGTTCTGCATGCTCGTGAACTTCGTCCAGCCGTTCTGCTCCGCCACGTGCTGCAGGTTGTGGAACTGGTACGCGTACATGGCACTCGCCCCCAGCGCGCGCACCTTGCCCGCCCGCACCAGGTCGTGCAGCGCCTCCATGGTCTCCTCCATGGGCGTTCCATAGTCGAAACGGTGGATGATGTAGAGATCCAGGTAGTCGGTCTGCAAGCGTGCGAGCGTGCCGTCGATCTCGCGCATGATTGCCTCACGCGAGAGGTTGCCGTCGTTGAAGTAGACCTTGCTGGCCAAGACCACCTGGTCGCGCGGGATGTCGAGGCGCTTGAGAGCGCGCCCGATGTACTCCTCGCTCGTGCCGAACGCGTAGGTGTTCGCGGTGTCGATGAAGTTCACGCCCTGCTCGAACGCGTGCCCGATGACCTCCTCGGTGCCGCGCTCGTCGATGGTCCACTGATGGAAGTCCGGCGAAGCCTCGCCGAAGCTCATGCCGCCCAGGCACACCTTCGACACCTCGATGCCCGACCATCCTAATTTCGCGTACTGCATGCCTGCCGCCTTTCACGAATCGATCAAATCGCTGGTATTCTCTTCCTTGAAGCTTGCTCGAAGTCAACACCGCCGGAGAAATCGGCGGCAAAACCGCAAGGAGGATTCATGGCAGACCTGAGCCTGGACAACGTCCGCGTCCTTTCGCACAGCGCCGTGCGCATCGAGGCGCAGGACGGCATCGTGCTGTACTTCGACCCCTTCCAGCTTGCCGAGGAGCCGCACGACGCCGACGTCGTCTTCATCACCCACAGCCACTACGATCACCTCTCCCCCGCTGACGCCGCGAAGGTCATGAACGACCGCACCGTCTTCGTGGCGCCCGCCGCCTGCGCCGACGAGGTCAAAGCGGCCCTGCACCCCGCCGAAGTGCGCGCTCTGCAGCCGGGCGAAACCGCGGCGATTGCCGGCGTGGGCGTGGAAGCGGTGCGCGCGTACAACGTGCAGCCCGAGCGCCTGGGCTTCCACCCGAAGGAGAATGACTGGCTGGGCTACATCGCGACCGTGGACGGCATGCGCTACTACGTCTCCGGCGACACCGACGAGAACGAGGACACCCGGCAGGTCCGCTGCGACGTGGCCATCGTGCCGATCGGAGGCACGTACACCTTCGACGCCGCGCAAGCAGCAGCGTTCGTGAACGCCATCCGCCCGCAAGCGGTCGTGCCCACGCACTACGGCACCGCGGTGGGCCGCAAAGAGGACGTGGACGACTTCCTGCCGCTCGTCGACCCTGCTATCACGACCATCGTGAAAATGGAGTGGCCGGAGATCGGCTAGCCGCTTGAGCGCGCCGTGCCCGGGAACGCACTGTCAACGCACGCTCCCTGTGCCGCCGTCAGCCGCGTGAGCGGCTTGGTGCACTATACTTGAAGGGTTGAGCGCGCAGCGTCCGCTTTGGGCGCGATGATGACCGCGCTGTTCGCAGGAGGGAGAGCTATGGACTTCGAAATCGTCACCGACTCAAGCTGCAACCTGACAGAAGAGATGATCGACGAGCTGGGCGTGCACATCCTGCCGCTTGTCTTCATGTCCGAAGGCCAGGAGTACCGCAGCTACCTGAAGGGCGAGAAGACCGACCTCAAGCAGTTCTACACCATGATGCGCGACGGCAAGGTGTTCACCACCTCCCTACCGAACATGGCCGACGCCGAGACGCTGCTGAGGAGCCTGCTGGAGTCCGGCCGTGACGTGCTGTACCTGGGATTCTCAAGCGCGCTGTCCGGCACGTACGAGGCCGTGCGCCTGCTGTGCACGCAGCTGGCCGAGGAGTTCCCCGAGCGCACCGTGCGCACCGTCGGCACGCTGGCTGCGTCCGGCGGCCAGGGCCTGCTCGTCTATCACGCCTGCAAGCAGGCACAGGCAGGTGCCTCGCTGGAGGAGACGGCACGCTGGGTCGAGGAGAACCGCCTGCGCTTGGCGCACTGGTTCACCGTGGACGACCTCATGTTCCTGCTGCGCGGCGGTCGCGTTTCGAAAGTGAGCGCCTACATGGGCACGATGCTCAACATCAAGCCCGTCATGCACGTGGACGACGAAGGCCGCCTTATCCCCATGGAGAAGGTGCGCGGCCGCAAGAAGGCCATTCAGGGCCTCGTGAAGCACATGGAAGAGACCGCGCAGAAGCCCGTGGCCGACCAGCCCGTCTTCATCACGCACGGCGATTGTCCGGAGGACGTTGAGTACCTCTCCGGCCTCATCCGCAAAAAATTCGGCGACGTGCAAATCACGGTGAACTACGTGGACCCGGTCATCGGCGCCCACTCCGGCCCGGGCACGCTGGCGCTGTTCTTCCTGGCCGACCATCGCTAAACCGCAACGCGCGCGACGTGAGGAAGCACGGCGCAACACTCCTTTGAGCAAATTTGGCCGCCGAGCACGCGCCCGGCGGCCATTTCGCTCCTTGGGCTGGATTTCCCTATCGGCACGTGAGCACGTCGAGCGCGTGAGGAATCGTGCCGATGTCGAACACAGTGCCATGAATGGGCTCGCCGTCGATCTGGACGGGCGGCTCCTTTTGAAACGCGATCCGCAACCCCGGGGCCCGCAAAAAGGCGAACTCGCGCTCGAACCCCTGATGGTGCCCGCCCTTCACAAGCAGGAACAAAACCGCCGCGTGCAAGAACCCGAGCGGCGCATGGCAGGCGCACACGTCGAACACGCCATCGTTCGGCGAGGCGTCCGGGCAGACAGCGAACCCGCCGCCGTAGGTAGGACCCAGCTGCACGGCGATCAAATGCACGCTCTCTTTGATGGTGCGCGCAATCTTGCCCGCTTCGTCGAACACCTCGATCGTGCACGGGAGCGCGTTGCGATGGTGCGCAAGTTGGTGGACCCCCTCTTCCAGGAACAGCAGGGTGCCCTGATGCCCGGTGCGCTCGCGGCGATCGTGCGTGCCGAGCGCGATGGCGGCGTCAATGCCGAAACTGAGCGTCTCAAGGAAGTGCTCCCCGTTGCACACGCCCACGTCGAACGGCTCAGGCTGCGCCTGTTGCAGCGCGCGCCAGGCGTCCTCGACGCCCGTGCGCGGCATGTTCACGGTGCGCGCGAAATCGTTGCCGTTACCGCACGGCAGGATGCCGAACGTAGGGCGGTCTTCGCGCGGCAGCGCCATGAGACCTTGGAGCACCTCGTGAAACGTGCCGTCGCCACCGCACGCGATGAGCG
>CASEJD010000166.1 GCA_949288145.1 uncultured Coriobacteriia bacterium | reverse complement strand
CGCGCCCGCCCTTGCGCGCGCCGACGTCGGTATCGCCATCGGTGCTGGGACCGATATCGCCATCGAGTCCGCTGACGTCGTACTCATGCGTTCCGACCTGCTCGACGTGGCCGCGGCGATCCAGCTTTCCCGGGCAACCATGCGCACCATCAAGCAGAACCTGTTCTGGGCGCTGGTCTACAACGCGGTGTGCATTCCTGTGGCCGCCGGCGTCCTTTCGGGCGTTGGGTTCACGCTGAACCCCATGATCGGCGCGGCGGCCATGAGTTGCAGCTCCGTGTGCGTTGTGACGAACGCGCTGCGCCTCAGGGGCTGGAAGCCGGCGTTGCGTGACGTGGCGGGCGGGGAAGCCCCCTCGATCGAGTCTTCCTCGTCCAAGTCGGAGGAGCCTTCGATCCCGGAGGATGCAGGCCAGCACACGCTCCAAGTGGAAGACGCGCTGCGCGTTGTCGCCCAGCGGACCATCGGGGTGGAAGGGATGATGTGCCAGCATTGCGTGAAGTTCGTGACGAAAGCGCTCCAGTCGGTACCGGGGGTCGCGACGGTGGACGTGAGCCTCGAGGAGGAGCGTGCCGTCGTTGGGTTGTCCGAGGACGTTTCGGACGAAGCGCTGACGGCTGCGGTGGTGGACGCCGGCTACGAGGTCACGTACCTCGCCTAACCGCTGCGCGCACGCTCGGAGCGCGTTGCCCGCTCGTGAATGTGGTATGGTTGACGTGGGCACGATGTCACGTCCTGCCCCGCCCGCACGGGCGTGATCGCGTGAGCCTTCGGACGCTTTTCCGAGGGTAGTTAGGAGGGCAAGATGGCAAACGTGTACAAGAAGATTTTCGCCGCGCTCGACGGTTCCGAGATGCAGGTCGACGTGGCCCGCAAGGCCATGGCTCTTGCTGCCGAGAACGAGGCCGAGCTGTGCTTCGGCCACGTCGTCGACGCAGTTCCGGTCGAGGCCACCGGCATCGACATGGGCGAGCTGTGCCGCGAGGTGCAGGAGCGTTTTGAGAACCAGCTGGCCGAGGTGCTGGAAGAGGCCCGCAACAATCCGAGCATCCCGCGCGTGACTGTCAAGGTGGACGCGGGCCAGATCACCGATACGCTGCACCACAAGCTCATCGAGCCGTACGGCGCGGATTTGGTGCTGTGCGGCGAGCGCGGTCTTTCCAAGGTCGCGTACGTGTTCGTGGGCAGTGTCAGCACGTACCTCATCCGCAACCTGCGCTGTGACGTCCTGGTCGTGAAGGCCGGCGAATAGCGCTCTTTCAACCCATGCAACGAAACGAGGCCCGGGGCATTCGCCTCGGGCCTCGTTATTTGAGGTGTTTGCCGGGTGAGCGGTGCTGACGTTACGAAGCTTGCTGCGTGAAGCGAACGCCCACGTACATAGCCGAGCTCGGCATGCCGTCAATGGAGAAGACCTCACCGAGCGGGCAGACCGACACCTGCCAGTTGAACATGACGCCGCCTGCGTCCACCGCGCCGGTCTGGATGGTGTTGCCCGAGGAGTCCTCTGAGATCTCACTGTTCTGAGTGCCGTCAAGGCCTTCGGCAGTCACGGCCGCCGCAAGCGCGGCAGCTTCGTCGCCGCTTTCGAAGTCGGCGTAACGAAGCGTCATGCTCACGTAGTCCTCGCGCTCGACGTTGAGGAGCCACGCGCCATGGAGCGCGCCCGCCGCGTCGGCGACGGAAACGCTGCCCGTGCCCGCCCAGAGCGCGAGCGCGGATGCCGGATCCACGTCGGCGGGCAGCTTCATGACGCTCAGGCCGCCGGTTGCGGACATGTCCTCCACGTCGACAAGGGCCGCGCCGTTTGCCTCGAGCGTGCCACGGATAGTAGCATCGTCGGCCAGCGCGATGTCCTTGAGCACTGGCAGGTCGAGCGAGACTTCGCGCGAGAGCACGTCTTCGAACGCCGCCTGGTTGCGCGCGTCGGCGTTGAGCACCGTGTCGGCAACGTTGAAGACGGCGAAGCCGCCAAGCACGGCGGCGGCGGCCACGGCGATGCCCATGACGATCTTCGCGGGCATGGTGAGGTCGAAGGGTCGGGAGAGCGCCGTGCCGTCGAGGCGCGAGACGCCCTCGGAGGTGCGGTCGGTGTACAACCGCTCGGGGGGCGTGTACGGGTTGCGGTTCTCGGCGAACTCGTGCAGTTTCTGCACGACCGTGGGCTTGTCGGAGAGCACCTCGGGCTTGACGGCGTGAGCGACGCCGCCGCGTGCCAGGCTGCTCCCGCTTTTGGTGATGCGCGAAAGCTCGAAGCCCTTACCGTCCGCTCCGTCGCCCTCGGGGGCGGCGTGCTTAGCGTGCTTGGGGGCGTCGGACATACGGTTTCCTTCCTTCTTCAGGGCTCCCGGCTCGCGCTGGGAGCGACGCGCGGGCGTGCCCGCGGCGGGGGAGCGGTCGGCGGACGTGCGTCCTGCGCGTGCTCCGGCGCGGCATCGTGCAAGATGACGCGCGGGTTACATCAATGCTCAACACACCAGTATACCATTGCGCCACTCCAAGGGCTTTGCTACGATGCTTGCACGTTTTGATTGAGGGAGTAGTCGGCATGCTTCGGCATGTGGCCCGTCAACATCCTGGCGTTTCGCCTGGCGTGTCTTGAACGACGAGACTCATGGCTTCAGCCATGGGTCTTTTTTTTGTGCTCCCCGGTCGAACGCGCGAGGACGAGCAAGTATGAAAGGACGGTGCGCCACCGTGGATTTGGCAGTATTCACCACGCCCGAGGCATGGATCACCATGATCTCGCTCATATTCTTGGAGATCGTGCTGGGCATTGACAACCTGGTCTTCATCTCCATCACGACCAACCGCCTTCCTCCCGAGAAACAGCACATCGGCCGCAAGCTCGGCTTGGGCGGCGCGCTCGTCATGCGCATCATCTTCTTGAGCTTCGCCTCGTTCCTCGTGCACATGACCAACCCGCTGTTCACTATCGACCTCGGCTCGTACAGCCACGGGTTCTCCGTGCGCGACCTCGTGCTCTTGGCCGGTGGTGCGTACCTCATCTATAAAGGCATCTCCGAAGTGGTCGACATGCTGCGCCTGACCGAGGTCAAGGCTAACCATTCGGAGGAGCACAAAGCCCTGCACATGATCGGCCTGCCGCAGGCGGTCGGCACCATCATGGTCATGGACATCGTCTTCTCCATCGACTCTGTCATCACTGCCGTGGGCATGGCGGACCACCTTATCATCATGATCATCGCGGTCATGCTTGCCGTGTTCATGATGATGATTTTCATCGACCCCATCTCCAACTTCATCAATGGCCACCCCGAGATGAAGATGCTTGCGCTCACGTTCATCGTGGCCATCGGCTGCCTGCTCGTTATCGACGCGGCAGGCTTCCACACTGGCATCGAGCTCATCCACATGCCGCTCGAGAAGGTCATCGTCTACTTCGCCATGGTGTTCTGCATCGTGCTCGAGCTCATCCAGATGCGCTATAACGCGAACTACTACGCGTGGCGTAAGAATCGCTGGAAGAACGAGACCAAAGAGCAGGTCAAGCGCGTTCGCAGCGAGGCGGAAGGCGAGTTTGAGGCTGAGATCGCCGCGCTCAAAGCGAAATACGACGCCCGCTCGGCCGAGCAGGATGTGGATCGCGGAGACGCCCTGGGCTTCGACCAGGATCCCGTGCCGTTCACGCCCATCTTCATCGGCGGCGACGCGTACTTCCTCATGCCTATGAACGATGAGGACTCCGAGTCGCTCAAGTCCGCGCTCAAAGAGTCCGACGAGGCGCGCGAGTCCGTCAACGAGCCTATCGTCATCGACGCGGTGGAATCGGACCGCGACAGGGACGAGGACGGCCCTGCGCCCAAGAAGGAGGGCGAGGACGTGCAGCGCGCGTCCATCGTCGAATAGCAACGTGCTCGCTTCGCATCATGCCCGCTGGATCTGCCGTCGTCTTGGCCTGATTCAGCGGGCATGTGCGTCTCGTTGTCCTGAAGGAAGCGCATATATATGTGTATCGAGCGCAAAATCGCGGGTTTCACCCCTAGTGGGTGATGGACAACATCTGATAATTTTATAGGTTGCTATCTATTGTACTATGCCCTGGCTGGAGTGGCGAAGGGAATCGTCCACTGTGGGGCCTGCTGGGAGCAGGTTGGGAGAGGAGCTTGGATTTGAACGCTCAGATGAAGCGTCGCCTGGTCGTGGTGACCGGCGTCATCGTGGTCGTGCTGGCCATCGTGCTGGCCGTCGTGGGAAGCGGCGGTGCCGCCCGCTCGCTGTCCATCGCCGACGCGGTCGGCGGGTCGGGCGCAGGGGAGCGTGTGCAGGTGACCGGCAACGTCGTCGACAACTCGTACTCCACTGAAGGCGGCGTGCTCGCCTTCTCCATCTACGATCCGGAGGGCGATCCTTCCCAGACGCTCGACGTCCGCTACGAGGGCGCCGCGTCCTCCACGTTCGGCAACGGCGTCACGGCCATCTGTACCGGCCGCTTGTCCGACGACGGCGGGCTCGTCCTCAACGCGAGTGAGCTCGTGACGAAGTGCCCCTCGAAGTACGAGAGCGCCACTGACGCGCTCGGCATCGGCCAGCTTCTGGGCTATGGAGCCGACATCCAGGACAAGACCGTCAAGATCACCGGCGTCGTGAAGGAGGGCACGCTCGTGTCCGCGGGTTCTGACGAGCGCTTCGTCGTCGTCGATTCCGCCGACGCCTCGCAGGAGGTTTCCATCGCCTTCGACGGCGCGCTGCCCGATGAGGTGCAGGACGGCACGTCCGTCGTAATCCAGGGATCGCTCGGCGCCGACGGCCGTTTCAACGCCACCGACGTCGCGATCGAGGAGGGCAACTAGCATGGCGATGTTCGGCCTCTTCGGAATGGTCGTCGCCCTCGCGGCCATCCTCGTCTCGATCGGCTCGCTCGTCGCGAGCTCCGTTCTTGGGGCGCGCGGGCGCGCGTCCGGCTCCGAGACCGCCGCGTGGGCGGGCGCCGTCGGCTCCGTCCTTGCCGCCGTGGCGCTCACGTTCTGCTGCGGCCTGCTCGTCTTCTGCTTCCTGACCGAGGACCCGTCTATCCGCTACGTCCTCGAGAACCAGAGCCACGCTGAGGGCGCCCTGGGCGTGCTGTACCGCGTTTCCGGCCTGTGGGCTGGGCGTGAGGGCTCCCTGCTGTTCTGGGGTTGGCTCATTTCCGTGTTCAACGCCGTGGTCGCCGCGCGCGTCCTGCGCAAGCACGAGCGCCTTGACGGCGTGGCGCTGCTCGTGAGCTCTATCGTGCTGCTCGCGTTCGTGAGCGTCTCGCTGTTCTCTGAGAGCAACATGCCCTTCACCGCGACCGAGGCACAGTACTTCGACGCGAACGGCCAGCTGCGCGGCGCCGCGCTCCTGTGGGGCATGAACTCGCTGCTCGAGCACTGGGCCATGGCCATCCACCCGCCCACGCTCTTCGTGGGTTATGCGGGCCTCACCATTCCGTTCGCCTACGCCATCGCTGCGCTCATCGTGAACGACGCGTCAGACGCGTGGGTCCGTCGCGCACAGCGGTACGCCATGTTCAGCTGGCTGTTCTTGGGCGTAGGCATCGGCCTGGGCGCCGTGTGGGCCTACGTCGTGCTTGGCTGGGGCGGCTACTGGGGCTGGGACCCGGTCGAGAACGCCAGCCTGCTCTCGTGGATGATGGCGCTGGCGCTCATTCATAGCTTCACGGTCTACCGCCAGCGCGGCGGATTCAAGCGCTGGAGCGTCATGTGCGCGTGCTTGAGCTTCTCCTTCGTGGTGGTGGGCACGTTCATCACGCGCTCCGGCATCGTGCAGTCGGTGCACGCTTTCTCCGGCGATCCAATCTCGCTCGAGCTGTTCGGCGGCCTGATCATCGTCTCCGTGGTCGCGGGCATCGTCGGCCTGGTGCTTCGCTGGAAGAGCTTCGCCGCCGACGACGACATCGAGACCATGGCCTCGAAGAACGCCGCGTACTATTTCAACAACGTGATCATGGTGGTCTTCACGCTGCTACTCACGTACCTGACCGTGGCGAGCGCGCTGCCCTCGTTCCTGCCGTTCGGCGGCATGAGCGTCTCGACGGGCACGTACAACGCCATCGCGCGCCCCATCGGCATCGTCTACTGCCTCATCCTGGCGGTCTGCCCGCTGCTGTCGTGGGGCCGCACGGACCGCGCGGCGTTCCTGAAGCACGCGAAGGTTCCCTTCGTGTGCGCGCTCATGCTGTTCGCCGCGCTCATGGCCTACTGGGCCATCGCGCTCTACCCGGCTTACGACGCTGTCATCCAGGCGGGCGGCACCCAGGCAGACGAGCTGCTCTCCGAAGGCCCGGTGTGGTACTACAACGGCCTGGCGGTTGTGGGCATATTCGTGGCGAGTCTGCTGTTCTTCAACACGCTCTTCCTCATGGGCCGCATGGTGTGCAACCGCGTGAAGGCAACGGGCGACAACCCCATCGTCGCGTTCTTCAAGGGCGCGTGGCGCAATTCCTCCGCGTTCGGCGGCTACATCGCGCACGCGGGCATCGCTATCGTGCTCGTGGGCCTCATCGGCTCGTCCATGTACGTGACCGAGGTCACGGGCTACCTGCCGTACGACGAGGAGGCGGACCAGACCGAGGGGAACTTCCAGATCCAGGACTACGAGCTGCGCTACACTGGCAACGTGGTGGAGGAGATCAACTCCGGCACGGACGTGCTGTACCAGGTCGAGTTCGACGTGTACGACATCTCCGAATCCTCCGAGGGCACCTACGTGGGCCACTTGAGCCCGTCCGTCCAGCTTGATGCGCAGACGCAGCAGTCGAAGCTTAATGCGAGCGTGGTCGGCACGCCCATGCACGATCTGTTCGTGGCGTACCGTGGCGTGTCCGAGGACGGCTCGTTCTCGCTCGACGTGCGCATCAACCCGCTCATCAGCTGGGTGTGGGTCGGCTTCTTCGTGCTCATGGCGGGCACGGCGCTCGCCTTCGTCGGCCGCCGCGCGGGCGGACCGTCCCTGCGGTCCGCGAAGCCCGCGGACCCTTCCGATGACGATTCCGCGTCCGGTGCAGGCGCCGAAAGCGTCCGTGAGGAAGAGACCACCGCGGACGAAAGCGCAGAGCGCCCTGCCGTCACAGCGGCCGCTGCTGTGGAGAATGCGGAGGGCACGGCGGTCGAAGGCACCGATGACACCACGGAGGCACGGCAGTGAGCGCCGTCGTCGCACAGCGCGTCTCGAAGGTGTTCGGCCGCCGCAAAGCGCTCGATCGCGTCTCCTTCGAGCTGCCAGAAGGCGCGTTCCTTTCGATATTCGGGCCGAACGGCGCGGGAAAGTCGACGCTTTTGCGCGTGCTCTCCACGCTCGCCCGTCCCACAGAGGGCACGGTGCGCGTGGCGGGCATCGACGCGAAGGAGCATCCTGACCAGGTGCGCGAGCGCATTGGCCTTATCTCGCACCAGAGCATGCTCTACGCCGACCTGACGGCGTTCGAGAACCTCATGTTTGTGGCACGCATGCACGGTGTCGTTGACGCCGAGGACCGCGTTCGCACGATGCTCAAAGCTGTCGAGCTCGACCATCGCCGTTACGACGCGGTGCGCACGTTCTCGCGCGGCATGACGCAGCGCCTTTCCATTGCGCGCGCCCTGCTGCACGACCCGTCGGTCGTCTTCCTCGACGAGCCGTACGCGGGCCTTGACCCGCACGCCGTCGACATCTTCGACGACCTGATTGACCGCATGCGCGCGGGCCGCACGTTCGTTATGGTGAGCCACGACCTGCAGAAGGGCTTCGACGCTGCGACGCACGTGCTTGTGCTGGCGAAAGGCCGCACGGTGCTCTTCCAGGAGAAGGAGAGCGTCGACTTCCAGGAGTTCTCGCAGCTCTACCGCGAGACCGTTGGAATGGGGGTGGCGTAAGTGGCTGATGAGCTGTCTACGGGCGTCGAGCGGCCTGTCCGTGTGAAACGGCCGTCCACGTGGGCGCACTACCGCGCGCTCGTGAAGAAGGACCTCTTGCACGAGATGCACACCAAGGACATGCTCACGTCCATGGGCCTGTACGCGCTGCTCGTGCTCGTGGTGTACGGCGCCGCGCTCGCGCAGGCGGGCTCGCAGCTGGACGTCCAGCAGATGGCGGGCGGTCTGCTCTGGGCAGCGGTCCTGTTCACGTCGCTGCTAGGCCTGAACCGCAGCTTCGGGCATGAGACCGCCGACGGCTGCCTTGACGGCCTCATGCTCGTGCCGATGGACCGCTCGGTGCTGTTCCTGGCGAAGGCCACGGCGAACCTGGCGTTCTTGGCCATCGTCGAAGTCGTCGTGGTGCCGCTGTTCTTCTTTTTCTTCCTCGGTACCGTGGGCGTCGCTCCGTCCTGGCCGTTGCTGCTCGCCGTCTTGGCGGTTGGCACCATCGGCATCGCTGGCGTGGGCACGATGCTCTCCACCATCACCGTGAACACGCGCGGGCGCGACGTCATGCTGGCGGTCCTGTTCATCCCGCTGTCGTTCCCGCTGTTGTGGAGCTGCGTGTCCGCCGCCACGGCGGTGCTCGTGGGCACCGAAGGGTTCATGGACACGTTCACGATGTCCATGGCGCTCGCAGGCGGCTACGACGTCGTGATGATCCTGGTGTCGTGGGTGCTCTACGATTTCGTCGTGAGCGCATGATGCGGCAGGGAAGACCCCTGCTGCGATAGAATCAACCTTGCGCGCGATACAGCGCGCTCGAATGCTCAAGGAGGGAACATGGCTGAGAATCGTGCGAAAGGGCCGCGCGTTGGCGGCGCGCTCGATCGCTTCGCGCCCATCGGCCTGGCCGTCGGCGCAGTGCTCGCGCTCGTGGGGCTTGTGTACGCGTTCACGGTGACGCCGCTCGTGAACGGGGCCTCGGTCAACGGCGTCGAGGTCATCAACGGCGTCGCCGTCTCGAACATGCTGCTACTCTCGCAGAAGATCTTCTACTGGCACATGCCGGTGGCTGCGGTGAGCTTCGTCGGCATCGCCTTCGCCGCATATTACGCGGTCCGCTTCCTTATGACGAAGGACGCCGCGTACGACGTGCGAAGCAAGCTGTGCATGGAGATCGGCCTCGTGTTCGTGCTGTGCACCATGGTCACGGGACTGTTGTGGACGCGCTTCGAATGGGGCGTGTGGTGGACGTGGGAGCCGCGCCTAACCACGTATTTCATCCTGATGCTCCTCGTGTTCGGGTACTTCATCCTGCGCAACGCCGTGGCGGATTCTGAACGTCGTGCCGTGTACGCGTCGGTGCTCGGCATCTTGATTCTTGTCGACGTGCCCATCTGCCTCATGGTCACGCGCCTGATCCCCTCGAGCGTCCACCCGGTCGTCTTCCGCGCCGACTCGGGCATGAGCTTCGAGATGGTGCTGCCCATCCTGCTGTCCGTCATCGGGTTCGCGCTCGTGGCGATCGGGCTATTCCGCCTGCGCTTGCGCGCCCAGATCCTTGAAGACCGTCTGACCGCCGTCCAGGAAGCATTGGAGGACTAAATGAACCCCGTTCTCGAAGAGATCTACTCCACCATCATCCCGTCCGCCCCGTTCGTCATCGGCGCGTACGTGCTCGTGTTCCTCGTCCTGTTCGCCTACGTCGCCTTCGCGCTCACGAAGCTCAAGGGCGTCGAGCGAAAGATG
>CASEJD010000165.1 GCA_949288145.1 uncultured Coriobacteriia bacterium | reverse complement strand
GAGCCACGCGAAGGCGGGCGCCGGCGCGAAGCGGCAGGCCGAAGCGCGCGCGAACGCGGCGCTGCAGCTGTTGGAGCAGGCAGGTGCGACGCCGCCGTTCGTGGCGGACGTGCAAAAGGAGCTCGGGTGCTCGCAGGGCGAAGCGTCCGCTGCGCTCGGCACACTGGAGAAGCGCGGCGACGCCGTGCGCATCGACCGCGATCTGTACTACAGCGCGCAAGCGTTCGAGCAGCTCAAGAGCGCGGTCGTGGCATGCCTGCAAACACAGGGCGAGGCGAACGCCGCCACGCTTAAGGACGCCATGGGCGTTTCGCGCAAGTACGCCATCCCCGTGCTGGAAAAGCTAGACGCCCTGGGCGTCACGAAACGCGCGGGAGACATGCGCACGCTGTAGGCAGAAGGCGGCCTGCGCCGATGAAGCGCAGGCCGCCTTCCCCAACGCGCTGCACCTGCGAGAATTTCCCACGTCAGCGCGCAGTCTTTGCTCTACAATGGGCGGGACGCGGAGACGGGAGGGTTCCTGGTGGACCCCGCGGCCTTCAAAGCCGTTGCGAGGCGTGCAGAGCGTCTTGGGTGTGTTCGATTCACATACGTCTCCGCCAATTCTCTTATGCGGCGTGCTACGCCGCCTTCATCATGGCGCCCAACAGGCCCGCAACCGCACGATAGAACGGCTCGCGCGCTTCGCTTGCTGCCTTCTCGGCAAAGCGCGGCAGCCATGTCTGGGCGTGATCGGCCAGGAACTGCTCGTACGCAGCAACAACGGACCCACCGGGAAGATCCTCGGCAGTCTTGCCGGCGGGCAGCTCCATGATGCCTGCCTCGACGCCTGCCAAGAACTCCAGCAGCGAGCATTCGGTGCCCGCATGGTCAAGCGGCTCGTTCGTGCCCTCGGGGTGGCCAAGGCCGCACTGCTTCAGGAAACGCTCGACCGCCATGGAGTGCGGGTTTACGAACAACAGCGCCTCGACGCCGTCATCCCCTGCGCGCCACACGCCCTCGTACGGGCTCACCGCCGGCGTAGGTGCGCCTACGAACAGGTGAGTCGCCTCGGTGCGCAGCGCATGGAGCAGCTCGTCCTCGTCCGTACCGGCATACGCGGCAACGCCGTCGAAAGCGCCTTCGGGAACATCCAGCTCCAGCGCGCCCGCAACCTCCTGCGCCGCCTCTGCCCACTCGCCAGACACAACTGCGGAGACCAGCACCTCGGTCGGGTACGCCAACGAAACGGACAGCAGCTCCCACGCCGTCGCACGAATCTGCCACGAAGCCGCGCTGGCGGACAATACCTCGCTATCAGCGGACGCGGCTTCCACCGCTTCGTTCGTCAGATTGTCAGCCATGATTCCTCCCCCGCACTCGCCCAACAGGTGCAATCATTGTCACAATTGTCGCAATGTATCATACCACTGCGGCACAAGTAGAAGGAAGTCCTGAGACAAAGAGCGGCCCTGCTTCCGCAAGACCGCTCTTCGTGCTCATTCGTTGAGGTGCAGCGAGCGCTACTTGCGCAGGTAGTCCAAGATGCCCGCCGCGGCGCGCTTGCCGGCGCCCATGGCCAGGATGACCGTGGCAGCGCCCGTGGAGACATCGCCGCCGGCGAAGACGCCCGGCACGCTGGTGGCGCCGGTCTCCTCGTCGGTCACAATGGTGTTCCACTTCGTGGACTCCAGGCCCGGCGTGGTCTGCGCGATAAGCGGGTTCGTGCGCGAGCCGACCGAGATGACCAGCATGTCGATGTCGATCGTGAATTCGCTGCCCTCCACCGCCACAGGGCGACGGCGGCCGCTGGCGTCGGGCTCGCCCAGCTCCATGCGCACGCACTCAAGGCCGGTGATCCAACCTTCCTCGTTGCCGAAGGCGCGCACCGGGTTCGTGAGCAACTGGAAGTGGATGCCCTCTTCCTCCGCATGGTGGATCTCCTCCGCGCGGGCGGGCATCTCGTCGCGGCCACGGCGGTAGACGATGGTGACGTCGGCACCCAGGCGCTTCGCCGTGCGCGCGGCGTCCATAGCCACGTTGCCGCCGCCCACGACCACGCACTTCTTGCCGGCGTAGACCGGCGTGGCGTACTCGGGGAACTTGAACGCCTTCATGAGGTTCACGCGCGTGAGCAGCTCGTTCGCCACGCACACGCCGTTGAGGGCCTCGCCCTCAATGCCCAGGTAGCTGGGCAGGCCGGCGCCCGTACCCACGAACACGGCGTCGTAGCCCATCTCGCCCATGAGCTCTTCCACGTCGTAAAGCTTGCCCACCACGGCGTTGGGCTCGAACTCCACGCCCATGCCCTCGATGGCGGAGACCTCCTTCTTCACCAGGGCCTTCGGCAGGCGGAACTCCGGGATGCCGTAGACGAGCACGCCGCCCACTTCGTGCAGCGCCTCGAACACGCGCACCTGCACGCCGCGCTTGGCCAGCTCGCCCGCGCAGGTCAGGCCCGCCGGGCCCGAGCCCACGATGGCGACCTTCTTGCCCGTGTAGTCGAAGTCGTCGGCAGCGACGTCAGCGCCCGTCTGCTCGGCGTAAGCCTGCTGCGCGGCAGCGGCCTCCTCCGGGTTGGCCAGCGCCCAGTCCGCCACGAAGCGCTCGAGGCGGCCGATGCCCACCGGCTCGCCGTTGCGCCCGCGCGTGCATTTGCCTTCGCACTGGCTTTCCTGCGGGCACACGCGGCCGCAGATGGCGGGCAGCGCGTTCGCGTCCTTGACGATGGCGTACGCGGCGCCCACATTGCCCTCGCCCAGCTCCTTCAGGAAGCTCGGGATGGGCACGCCCACCGGGCAGCCGTCCACGCACGGATGGTTCTTGCAGTGGATGCAGCGCTGCGCTTCGTTCACGGCCTCTTCGAGGGTGTAGCCGCCCGCGACCTCTTCGAAGCACGTGGCGCGGTACGCCGGGTCGAGCTCGGTCATGGGCGTCTTGGTCTTCTGCATGTTCGCCTTCGCCATGCTACTCACCCTCTTTCTGCGCGGCAGCGACCGCCTCGGCGCAATCGCGCCCCTCGGCGATGTCCTTCGCGCGCTGCTCGAAGCTGCGGTACATGACGCCGCGGCGCATGGCGTCGTCGAAGTCCACCAGGTGGCCGTCGAAATCCGGGCCGTCCACGCAGGCGTGCATGTACTCGTCGCCCACCTTCACGCGGCAACCGCCGCACATGCCCGTGCCATCGATCATGAGGGGGTTCATGGAGACGAACGTCTTGATGTCGTACGGCTTCGTGGTCAACGCCACGAACTTCATCATGATGACCGGGCCGATGGCCAGCACCACGTCATAGCGTTCGCCGGCCTCCAGCTGCTTCTGCAGCGGAGCCGTGACGACGCCCTTGTTGCCGTTGGAGCCGTCGTCGGTCATGATGGTCAGCTTGTCGGAGCAGGCGCGGAACTCGTCCTCCAGGATGATGAGGTCCTTGTTGCGGAAGCCGACGATCACGTCGACCTGGCAGCCGTGGTCGTGCAGCCACTTGGCCTGCGGGTACGCGATGGCGCAGCCCAAGCCGCCGCCGATGACGCACGCGCGCTTGATGCCCTCCAGCTCGGTGGGCTTGCCAAGCGGCCCCACCACGTCGAGCAGCGCCTCTCCGGCCTTCATCTTCGCCAGCTGCATGGTGGACGCGCCCACCGCCTGGAAGATGATGGTCACCGTGCCGGCCTCCGGGTCCGCGCCGTTCATGGTCAGCGGAATGCGCTCTCCCGTCTCGTCGATGCGCAGCATGACGAACTGGCCCGGCTTGATCTTGCGCGCGATCGCCGGTGCCTCGATCACCATGCGCGTAACCTCGGCGTTGAGCGCCTCGGTTTCTAGAATGGGATACATGCTCTACCTCGCTCCCTGGTCCCCCTGAGCAAAACAGCGCCCGAGAGCGCTGTTCGTGGTGTGTCTGGTCAAATGAGCCTACCGGGCTATTGTATCAGGTTGGTTACGCGAAAAACGCCGCCGTCGGAACGCGCCGTTCGCCTGACTGAGTCTCACGATTGTGATACATCTCCTTACAGCTTGAACTGCACGCCCTGCGGCATGGCAACTTTGCCGGAGTAGTTCACGGTGACCGTCTGGCGGCGCATGTAGGTCTTCCAGGCCTCGGGGCCAAGCTCGCGGCCGAAGCCGGAGTCCTTTTCGCCGCCGAATGCCGCGCCCACCTCGGCGCCGGCGGTGCCCAGGTTCACGTTCGCGATGCCGCAATCGGAGCCCACGGCGGACACGAAGGTCTCCACCTCGCGTATGTCCTCCGTGAAGATAGCGGACGCCAGGCCCTGGCGCACGCCGTTCTGCAGCGCGATGGCGTCGGTCACGTCGCCCGCGTACGGAATAAGGTACACGAGCGGGCCGAACATCTCCTCGTGCGTGCACGGCATGTCGGCGTTTGCAGCCACGATGGAGGGCGCCACGTAGCACGGGCCGAGCTCGGGCAACACCTCGCCGCCGCACAGCAGGCGGCCGCCCTCGTCCACCGCGCGCTGAACGGCAGCACGGTAGTCACCGCAGACCGACTCGTACACGAGCGGCCCGTAGTGGACGCCCTCTTGGAACGGATGCCCGGCGCGCAGCTTGCCGTACGCGTCCACCATGGCGTCGGCCACGCGGTCGAAGATGGACTCGTGCACCAGGATGCGGCGCGTGCTCGTGCAGCGCTGCCCGGTGGTGCCCACGGCGCCGAAGACGATGGCCGGGATGGCGACCGTCGGGTCCATGGCGGGCGTCACGATGGCGGCGTTGTTGCCGCCCAGCTCCAAGATGGTACGGCAGAAGCGCGCGGCGGTCTTCTTCGCCACGCCGTGCCCCACCTTCGTGGAGCCCGTGAACGAGACCAGGCGCACGCGCGGGTCCTCCACGATGGCATCGCCCGCCTCGGGACCGCCTGCCACCAGCGTGAACACGCCCGCGGGCATACCGAACTCCTCGAGCACCTCGCCGGCGATCTTCTGCACGGCGATTGCCGTGAGCGGCACGGCGGACGCCGGCTTCCAGACCACGGTGTCGCCGCAGACGGCGGCGAACATAGCGTTCCATGCCCACACGGCGGCAGGGAAGTTGAACGACGAGATGACGCCGATGGGCCCAAGCGGCTGGTACTGCTCCATCATGCGGTGGCCCGGGCGCTCGGAGGCCATGGTCAGGCCGAACAGGTCGCGCGAGAAGCCGGCGGCGTAGTCGCACGTGTCAATCATGGACTGGACCTCGCCTTTGCCCTCGGAGTAGATCTTGCCCATCTCGAGCGAGATGAGAGCGCCCAGAGCGTCCTGGTTTTCGCGCAGGCGCTCGCCGATGCGGCGCACCACGCAGCCGCGCACGGGCGCCGGCACCGTGCGCCATTCGGCGAACGCGTCGGCCGCGGCCTGAATGGCCTCTTCGCACGCCGCGGCGCCGGGG
>CASEJD010000164.1 GCA_949288145.1 uncultured Coriobacteriia bacterium | reverse complement strand
CGTGGGTGTTGGCGGGCGCGTGCCTGCGCGTGGCGCCCGGCACCGTGCACGCTATCGTAGGCGGCAACGGGTGCGGCAAGTCCACGGCTTTGCGCCTGGCGGCCGGCGTGCTCAAGCCCGAGCGTGGGCGCGTGCGCAACAGTCTGCGTGACGCCCAGGCGCTCGTGCCGCAGGACCCGCGCGCGCTCTTCGCGTGCGATACGGTGCGCGAAGAGCTCATGGAATGGGCGGGCCCCGCGCACTACGGCGAAGACGACGCGCGCGCTATGGCGGCCCGCTTCGGGCTCGGCTGCCTGCTCGAGCGCCATCCGTCTGACCTGAGCGGCGGCCAGCAGCAGCTGCTCGCCGAGGCGAAGGTGCTGCTCACGCGCCCGCGCCTGCTCTTGCTCGATGAGCCGGCGAAGGGCCTCGACGCCGCGTCGAAGCTCGAGGTCGCGCGATCGCTGCGCGAAGAGCAAGCGAAGGGGACGACCATCGTCATGGTCTCGCACGATCTGAGCTTCGTCTCCTGCGTGGCCGACGAGGTGACCATGCTCTTCGACGGCGAGGACGCTTGCACCGAGCCGGCGGCGGCGTTCTTCAAGGACAACCTGTTCTTCCGTCCCGAGCCCGACGCTTTCATGCGGCTGTGGGCCCAGGAGGGCACGCGATGAGCGCGCGTCGTCGGGACGGCCACGTGCTTGACGCCATCGTGCTGGCGGCCGTGCCCGCCGTCCTCGCCATCGCCGCCGCGTTCGGGTTCGCGCAGGCGGCGCTGCTGTCGCTTGCCGTGGTCGTCGCGGCGGTCTGTCTGCTGTTCGCCGGGTTCGAGCGCTCGAAGCCGGGGTTGCGCCAGATCATGCCCGCCGTGGTGCTCGGCGCCATCGCGGCGGCAGGGCGCGTGCTGTTCGCGCCTTTGCCAGACTGCAAGCCGGTCTCGGCGATCTGCATCTTGGCAGGGGCGGTATTCGGCCGCCGGTGCGGCTTCATGGTGGGCGCGCTCGCGGCGCTCGTCTCGAACTTCTTCTTCGGGCAGGGCCCCTGGACGCCATGGCAGATGTACGGCTGGGGCCTCGTGGGCTATCTGGCGGGCGTGCTGGCCGACGCGGGCGTGTTTGAGCGCTTCCGGCCGGCGGTGTTCGCCTACGGCTTCTGCTCGGCGCTGCTCTACGGCGTCATCCTGGACTCGTGGCACGTCATCGGCTACGTGAACCCGCTCACCTGGCAGGGAGCGCTGCTCGCCTACGGCGCGGGCATGCCGTTCAACGTGGTCCATGGCGTGGCGACGGTGGCGTTCCTGCTCGTCATCTGGGCGCCGTGGCGGCGCAAGCTGGAGCGCATCCGCGCAAAGTACGCGCTCATGGGCGAAGGGTAAGCGCCCACCGCGTGCTACAATGCGCGTCGCGCAGGAAAGCGCAGGTCGCGGCAGGTGCCGCAGTGTCGATAGGAGGCGCGCATGGGCTACGACAACCCCCAGATGGCGCAGACGGCAGCCGCGCTGGCGGCGGGCAAGCCGGCCGTCTACCCGACCGAGACGGTCTACGGCATCGGCGTCGCCGTGGGGCGCGCGGAGAGTCCGGACGTCCTCTTCGGCATCAAACGCCGTCCGCACGGCAAACCGGTCGCCTGGCTCGTGGGATCGGTGGACGACCTGGAGCGCTACGGCAGCGGTGTGCCGGACTTTGCGCGCGCGATTGCGCGGACGTTCTGGCCGGGGCCGCTCACGCTCATCGTGAACGCGAGCGAGGCAGTGCCGCCCGCATTCCGCTCGCAGGAGGGCACCATCGGCCTGCGCATGCCGGACAACCGCACGGTGCTCGAGCTCATCGAGCGCGTGGGCGCGCCGCTCGCCACCACGTCGGCCAATTTCTCCGGCTGCACGCCGCCGCAGTCGTTCGACGAAGTCGACCCGGAGCTGCTCGACCAGGTCGCCGCCTTCCTAGACGATGACGAGGAGAAAAGCGGCGTCTCGTCCACCGTGCTCGACTGCACGAAGGACCATCCGGCCGTCGTGCGCGAAGGCGTCATCACCATCAAGGACATCGCAGCGCTCTGTTGAAGGCGCCGAAAAAGACTGAACCGGCGGTTTCCTCGCGCTGATTCGCCGCGACATCTTGCGCGCAGGGCGCAATCGGTCCACAGTAGCGGAAGCAAACAGACCGAAAGGACGGGGATTCCATGAAGATCAGCATCGCCAGCGACCACGCCGGGTTCGAGCAGAAGGAGCACCTGCGCGCGTTCCTCGAGGGCCTGGGCCACGAGGTGTGCGACCACGGCCCGGCCACCGACGACCGCGTGGACTACCCGGACTACGCCGTGCCGGTGGCGCAGGACGTGGCGGAAGGCCGCGCCGACCGCGGCGTGCTCGTGTGCGGCACGGGCATTGGCATGGCGCTCGCCGCTGACAAGATCGCGGGCGTGCGCGCCGCGAACATCATCACGCCGCAGTTCGCCGCGCTCTGCCGCGAGCACAACGACGCGAACGTCATCACGCTCTCCGGCCGTTTCGTCGAGTCCGAGGTCAACGAAGAGATCCTGCGCACCTTCCTCACGACCGACTTCGGCGGCGGGCGCCACGCCGGCCGCGTCGAGAAGATCATGGCGCTCGACTAGGCGACCTCTATCGACCAGTCTCGTAAACCCCGCGCGGGCAGCGCGCCCGGGCTGCTAGGATGTGCCCGAACACGTGATGCCCGCGAATTCGTCGAAAGGAAACAACCATGGCTTTGCAGTACGTCGCGAAGACCGACCCGGCCGTCGCCTCCGCAATCTCCCAGGAGCTGGCGCGCCAGCGCGGCACCATCGAGCTGATCGCGTCCGAGAACATCGCGTCCCCCTCTGTCATGGAGGCCATGGGCAGCGTGCTCACGAACAAGTACGCCGAGGGATACCCGGGCAAGCGCTACTACGGCGGCTGCGAGAAGGTCGACCTCGTGGAGGATCTGGCCCGCGACCGCGCGTGCGAGCTGTTCGGCGCCGGCTTCGCCAACGTCCAGCCGCACTCGGGCGCCCAGGCGAACTTCGCCGCGTACACGTCCATCATCGAGCTGGGCGACAAGGTGCTCGGCATGAGCCTTGACCAGGGCGGCCACCTCACGCATGGCTCGCCGGTCAACTTCTCGGGCAAGTTCTACGAGTTCCACGCCTACGGCCTGGATCCGGAGACCGAGACCATCGACTACGACGAGATGGAGCGCCTGGCGAAGGAGATCCGCCCGAAGCTCATCGTGGGCGGCGCGAGCGCTTACCCGCGCACCATCGACTTTAAGCGCATGCGCGAGATCGCTGACGAAGTGGGCGCGTACTTCATGGTGGACATGGCGCACATCGCCGGCCTGGTGGCCACGGGCGCGCACCCGAGCCCGGTGCCGTACGCGCACATCACCACCACCACGACGCACAAGACCCTGCGCGGCCCGCGCGGCGGCCTCATCCTCACCAACGACGAGGCGCTCTACAAGAAGATCAACTCCGCCGTGTTCCCGGGCGCCCAGGGCGGCCCGCTCATGCACGTCATCGCCGGCAAGGCCGTCGCCTTCGGCGAAGCGCTGCAGCCTTCCTTCAAGGAGTACATCGACCGCGTGGTCGAGAACGCCCGCACCCTGGGCGAGGGCATGAAGGACGGCGGCCTGCGCCTGGTCTCCGGCGGCACGGACAACCACCTGTGCCTCGTGGACCTCACCCCTGCCGACGTCACCGGCAAGGACGCCGAGAAACTGCTCGAGACCGTGGGCCTCACGGTCAACAAGAACTCCATCCCCAACGAGCCGCGCTCCCCGTTCGTCACGAGCGGCATTCGCGTGGGCTCCCCGGCGGGCACCACGCGCGGCCTGAACGCGGAGGAGTTCTACACGGTGGGCGAGTGCATCGCCGCTGCCGTGTTCGCGGCGGGCGACGAGGCGAAGCTCGCTGACATCCGCACGAAGGTCCAGTCCATCATCGACGCGCATCCGCTCTACCCGGAGTTCGACTACTAAGGGTCGGCGTGGCGCGCGCATCTTGATCGCTTGACGGGGCGTGGTCGGCGGAAGCCCGGCCGCGCCCTTTCGCTTTGTTCTACAATGGCGGAAACCTGACGGAAGGGGGCACCATGCAACTCGGCATCGAACGGCCTTCGTGGGATGAGTACTTCATGACGTTGGCGCACGAAGTGGCCACGCGCACCACGTGCTTGCGCCGCGCTGTGGGCGCCATCATCGTGAAAGACCGCCGTATCCTGGCTACGGGCTACAACGGCGTGCCCACCGGCCTGCGCCACTGCGCCGAGACCGGGTGCCTGCGCCAGCAACTGGGCGTGCCCTCCGGGCAGCGGCACGAGATTTGCCGCGGCCTGCACGCCGAGCAGAACGCCATCATCCAGGCGGCGCGCTATGGCATCAACATCACGGGCGCGTCCATCTACATCACCACGCAGCCGTGCGTGGTGTGCGCGAAGATGCTCATCAACGCCGGCATCACGGAGATCGTCTACCAGAACCCGTATCCCGACGAGCTGGCCATGTCGCTGCTCGAAGAGGCGGGCATCGCGCTGCGCGTGTACGAGCTGGAGCACAAGGCGACCGACGACCCCCGCACGCCGGAGGTGTAGGGCGGGCACATCGCGCGGGCGTGCCGCCTGCGTTTTCGTATTGCCATCAGTGCGCATAACGAGCGTGCGCGCATCGACCGTTCGCCGGTCGTTGCGCGCCGCTCGTTTTTTTCATGCGCATGCGCTCCGTGCGCTGACATGCGCCGTTAGCTAAGGCGCCTCGAAGCGTGCGAAATAACCGCGCATCATGCTTTTCGTATGAGGTGAGCAGTTTATGCAAAAACTCCGCAATCGGGCGGCGCATCGCCCTCCGCGGGTGAGCGAGTGTGCGCACCTCGTGCGAAAAACCCCATAATAGGGGTGGCGAGAGAATCCCATCAGGTCAAATAGCCATATTAAGGTAGGAAACACCGTGAGAGCGCGCAATTCCCAATGCTCGGACCGCCGTCGCCCACGAATGCGCGACGCTGACGAAAAACTTTCTGGATATTTGCATACAGTTCGGTAACTTCCGGTATTATTACCGACGGCTTGTAAACGGAGGCGCATCACTGCGCCCGCGGACAGAAGAAAGCAGGACATGGTTGTAGCTGCGCTGCTCGGCGCTGTCGCCGGCATCTTGGGCTTTCTGCCCCTCGTCGGCTCGCTCGCGCTTTCCAAGCGCGTGACCAGCACCAGCAACCTGAGCCACGTGACCTCGCTGTTGCTCGGCGTCATCGGCTCTTCGCTCGTCCTTGCCCTTGCGGCCGTCCTCTGCGTCGTTCTGGCGCGTGACCTGGCTCTTCCGTTCGTCCTGGCAGAGGCGCTCGCGCTGTGCGCGGTCGCCATCGCCTTCGGCGTCTTCAAGCTGGTGAGGAAATAGAGCGGAAAGGCAGCATCAACGTGAATCCTTTGGAAGAGCTCGCCAACGGCGTAACGCACCTCCAGCACTCGTTCGATTCGGCGTACGTGGTCGGGCCGGTCACGCAGTACATCGTCTGGATGGTCGTCTGCTTGGCCATCACGCTCATCGTGGTCTTGGTGTGCGGGCGCAAGCTCTCGCTTGTCCCGAAGAACAAGTTCGTCCACATGGTGGAGTACGGCTATGACTTCGTCCGCAAGGACATGGGCGAGAACGCCATCGGCCACGGCTACAAGAAGCACGTGCCGTTCCTGGCCACGCTGTTCTTCTTCATCCTGATCTCGAACTTCGTGGGCCTCATTCCCGGCTGCAAGACCCCCACGGGCACCATCTCCGTCACGTGGGCGCTCTCGCTCGTCTCGTTCGTCTACTTCAACTGGCAGGGCATCAAGGCCCATGGCGGCTGGGGCTACATCAAGTCCATCGCCCCGTCCGGCCTGCCGAAGGTCATGGTGCCGGTCATCTGGTTCTTCGAGTTCGTCTCCCTCGTCCTGCGCCTGCTGACGCTGGCCGTCCGACTCTACGGCAACATGTTCGCCGGCCACATGGCGCTCGGCATCTTCGCGCTTGCCACCACCGTGTTCCTGCAGTCCATCACGAGCAGCATCGTGGGCGTCGTGGGCATCGGCTGGTTCGCGCTGCTGCTGGCCATGTACGCGCTGGAGTGCCTGGTCGCCTTCCTGCAGGCGTACGTGTTCACCATCCTGTCGGCGGTCTACATCTCGCTGGCCACGTCCGAGCACTAATCGCTCGCGCCGGGTGCTCCCGGCATGCCGCCGCGGGGCGGCGCTTCATTTCGGAATCGACCGGCTCCTCGCCGGTTGGTTGATAGGTAGATGGTCCGGGGAAAGGCTCTGGACCGGTTAAAGGAGGACATTGTGGAAATTGCTCTGACTCTCGACGCTTTGAAGCTCGTGGGCTACGGCCTGGCCGCCATCGGCCCCGGCCTGGGCATCGGCATCGCCTGCTACGGCTGCTGCGTCGCTACCGCCCGCCAGCCCGAACTGCAGGGTCGTCTGTTCACGAACTTCATCATCGGCGCCGCTCTCGCCGAGGCGCTGGCGCTGCTGGGCTTCGTTCTGGCCTTCATCCTCTAAATCTGGCGCTTATTTCGGTAAACAAGCCGCAATAAGGCTGGAAGGAGGAAAGAACGTGAAAGCAAGCAAAAAGGCACAGCAGCTGGCAGCCCGCGCCTGCGGGCTCACGGCGGCCGCCTTCACTGCGTCTGCTGCGTTTCCTGCCCTCGCCTTCGCAGCCGAGGAGGAGGAAGGCGGCGGGATCAGCGCGATCCTGCCCCAGATGGACGAGTTCATCCCGATGCTCGTCGCCTTCATCCTGCTGCTGATCATCCTGGGCAAGTTCGGCTGGCCGATGTTCCAGGGCATGCTGGACCGCCGCGAGGCGACCATCAAGGACTCGCTCGAGAAGGCCGAGGAGGCCCGCGTCGAGTCCGAGCGCGCCCTGGCGGAGTACAAGGCCCAGCTTGAGGACGCGAAGGCGCAGGCCGCGCAGATTGTGGCCGACGCCAAGCAGACCGGCGAGGCCGTCAAGGCTGACATCACGGCGAAGGCGCAGGCCGAAGCCGAGCAGATGATCTCGAAGGCGCGCGTCGCCATCGAAGCCGAGAAGCAGGCCGCCGTGGCCGACCTCCAGGCTTCCGTTGCCGACACGTCCATCGCGGTCGCGTCCCGCCTCATCGGGCAGGACCTCTCGGACGACGAGCATCGCGCCATCATCGCCCGCTACGTGAACGAGGCAGGTAGCTTCAATGCCAACTAATCGTCTCGTCGCCAAAGAAACCGTCGACACGTACGCGCAGGTCCTGCTGGACGCGGCCAACGCCGCCGGCGGCCAGGACGCCGTCCTGGAGGTGCGCGACCAGCTCGAGGTGGTCATGAGGGCGCTCCGCTCCAACATCGACCTCGAGGTCGCGCTCGCCGAGAAGGCCTACGCGCCCGAGCAGCGCGAGGCGCTCGTCCGCAACGTGTTCGCGGGCATGAATCCCGTGCTCGTCGACGTGCTGCTGGTCATGGCCGAGCGCGACGACCTGGAGCTGACGAACCGCGTGTACGCCGCCTACGACGGGCTGATCGAAGAGAAGCTCGGCGTGGTGGTGGTCGACGTGACCACCGCGGTCCCGCTCGACGACGCGCTGCGCGAGACGATTTCGAACAAGGCAGCCCAGGACCTGGGCAAAAAGGTCGTGCTGCGCGAACGGGTGGACAAGTCCATCCTCGGCGGCATCATCATGAGCGCCTCCGGCAGGCGCATCGACGCAAGCATCGCGACGCAGCTTGACACTGCGCGTACCGTGCTCAAGACGACTACAGATGGAGGTGAATGCTAGTGACTGAAATCACCGCACAGTCCATTGACGAGGCCCTGCGCAAGCAGCTTGACGCGCTCAGCATGAGCGTCGAGTCCCGCGAGGTCGGCACGGTCATCCAGGTCGGCGACGGCATCGCGCGCGTCGACGGCCTGCGAGGCGCGATGGCAGGCGAGCTCCTGGAGTTCTCCGGCGCCAACGGCAAGACCGTCTACGGCCTGGCTCAGAACCTCGAAGAGGACGAGGTCGGCGCCGTCCTTCTGGGCGATGTCACGGCAATCAAGGAAAACGACCAGGTGCGCACCACCGGCCGTATCGTCGAGGTTCCGTCCGGCAAGGCCATGCTCGGCCGCGTCGTGAACCCGCTGGGCCAGCCCATCGACGGCAAGGGCCCCATCCAGGCAGAGGGCATGCGCCCGGTCGAGTTCAAGGCTCCGGGCGTCCATGCCCGCAAACCGGTCGAGGAGCCCATGCAGACGGGCATCCTGGCCGTTGACTCGATGATCCCGATCGGCCGCGGCCAGCGCGAGCTGATCATCGGCGACCGCCAGACGGGCAAGTCCGCTATCGCGGTCGACGCCATCATCAACCAGAAGAACGAAGACGTGATCTGCATCTACGTCGCCATCGGTCAGAAGGCGTCCACGGTCGCAGGCATCGTCGAGACGCTCGAGCGCCACGGCGCGATGGACAAGACCATCGTCGTCGCCGCCACCGCGTCCGACTCCGCGCCGCTGCAGTACATCGCCCCGATGGCGGGCGCCGCCATGGGCGAGTACTTCATCTACACCGGTGAAGACGGCCAGCCGGCGGGCCCCGAGAACCCGGGCCGCCACGTGCTCATCGTCTACGATGACCTGTCCAAGCAGGCTGTCGCCTATCGTCAGATGTCGCTGACCCTGCGCCGCCCGCCGGGACGCGAGGCGTACCCGGGCGACGTCTTCTACCTGCACTCCCGCCTGCTGGAGCGCGCGGTCAAGATGTCCGACGAGAACGGCGGCGGCTCCATGACCGCTCTGCCGATCATCGAGACGCAGGCCGGCGACGTGTCCGCCTACATCCCGACGAACGTCATCTCCATCACCGACGGTCAGATCTACCTGCAGACCGACCTCTTCTACCAGGGACAGCGCCCGGCAGTCAACGTGGGCATCTCCGTTTCCCGCGTTGGCGGCTCCGCGCAGGTCAAGGCCATGAAGCAGGTCGCCGGCTCGCTGCGTCTGGACCTCGCGTCCTACAACGAGCTGCAGGCCTTCACCCAGTTCGGCTCCGACCTGGACAAGGCCACGCAGGACCAGCTGACCCGCGGCGCGCGCATGACCGAGCTGCTCAAGCAGGGTCGCTACGTGCCGATGCCGGTGTGGGACCAGGCCATCGCCATCTACGCCGGCTCCGAGGGCTTCCTCGACGACCTGCCGGTGCAGGACGTGGTTCGCTTCCGCGGCGAGCTGCTTGACTACATGCACGCCTCGAAGCAGGACCTGGTCGACCGTCTCGCCGCCGAGAAGAAGTGGACCGACGACATCAAGGCCGACATGAGCGCAGCCATCGCCGCGTTCAAGACCCAGTTCTCCACTTCCGCAACGGCGTAAAGGACCACGAACATGCCCAACCTTCACGACATAGAACGGCGTATCAACTCCGTCAATTCGACGAAGAAGATCACGCGCACCATGGAGATGGTCGCGGCCGCCAAGATCCGCTTCGCCAGCGAGCGAGTGGAGAAGGCCACGCCGTACTCTGACTCCATGGCCGAAATGTTGGCGGACGTGGCCACGCGCGTGGGCGGCGCCGAGAACGCGCTTCTCAAGAAGCACGACGAGGTGAAGAACGTGCTGCTGGTCGTCATGGTGTCAGACCGCGGTCTGGCCGGCGGCTTCAACAGCAACATCCTTCGCGAGGCCGAGCACCTCATGAAGGCGAAGGCCGCCGAGGGCGCCCAGTGCCATGTGGCCGCCTGCGGCAAGAAGGCCATCGGCTACTTCACCTACCGCAACATCACGCCGGTGCTCGAGTTCGCGGGCCTGTCCGCGGACCCCACCGTCGAGGAGGCCATGACCATCGCCCAGTACGCCATCTCCGGGTACATGGAGGGCGCGCTCGACGAGGTCATCCTTCTCTACAACCATCCGAAGAACGCGGCCGAGCAGGTCATTCGCGTTGAGTCCCTTCTTCCCGTCGACACGAGCGCGCTCGCGCAGGACGGGGAAGAGGCCCAGGGCGGCGACGTCGACTTCGAGCCGAGCGCCGAAGCCGTGCTCGACAGCCTGCTGCCGGCCTACGTGCAGACGATGGTCTACCACGCGCTGATCGATTCCGCTGCGGGCGAGCAGGGCGCTCGCCGCAACGCAATGAAGGCGGCTACCGACAACGCCAACGAAATGGCAGAGACACTGACCAGAATGTACAACCGTGTACGCCAAGGCGCCATCACGACCGAGATCAACGAGATCGTTGGCGGCGCTGCGGCTTTGGAGGACTAAATGGCTGAAGAAACCACCACCACGGTCGAGCAGGAGGCGAAGGGACGCATCGTCCGTATCGTCGGCGCCGTCGTGGACGTCGAGTTCCCCCCGGAGAACATGCCGTCCATCTACAACGCGCTGACCGTCACCGCTCAGACCCCCATCGGTGAGGTCAAGACCGTCCTTGAGGTCGAGACCCACCTTCCGGGCGACATGGTCCGCACCGTCGCCATGTCGTCCACCGACGGCCTGGTCCGCGGCCTTCCGGTCGTGGACACCGGCGCCCCGATGAAGATGCCGGTCGGCCAGGCCACCCTGGGCCGCATTTGGAACGTGCTCGGCGAGCCGGTCGACGGCAAGCCGATGCCGGAGAACGTCGAAGAGTGGCGTCCGATCCACCATCCGGCGCCCGACTACGACACGCTGACCACGACGACCGAGATCTTCGAGACCGGCATCAAGGTCATCGACCTGATCGAGCCCTACGTCAAGGGCGGCAAGACCGGCCTGTTCGGCGGCGCTGGCGTCGGCAAGACGGTCTGCATCCAGGAGCTCATCAACAACCTCGCCCAGGAGCACGGCGGCACTTCCGTGTTCACGGGCGTTGGCGAGCGCACCCGTGAGGGCACGGACCTCTACCTCGAGATGAGCGAGTCCGGCGTCATCAACAAGACGTGCCTCGTCTACGGCCAGATGAACGAGCCGCCGGGAGCGCGTCTGCGCGTCGGCCTGGCCGGCCTGACCGAGGCCGAGTACTTCCGCGATCAGGGCCAGGACGTGCTGCTGTTCATCGACAACATCTTCCGCTTCTCGCAGGCCGGTTCCGAGGTGTCCGCACTGCTCGGCCGTATGCCGTCCGCCGTTGGTTACCAGCCTACGCTGGCTACCGAGATGGGCGACCTGCAGGAGCGCATCACGTCCACCGAGACGGGCTCCATCACGTCCGTTCAGGCCGTCTACGTTCCCGCCGACGACCTGACCGACCCGGCGCCTGCCACCACGTTCACGCACCTCGACGCGAAGACGGTTCTGTCCCGCTCCATCGCGGAGCTCGGCATCTACCCGGCCGTCGACCCGCTGGACTCCACGTCCCGCGCACTCGATCCGGAGATCGTCGGCGAGGAGCACTACCGCGTGGCCGTTGGCGTGCAGCAGATCCTGCAGCAGTACCGCGACCTGCAGGACATCATCGCCATCCTCGGCATGGACGAGCTCTCTGAGGACCAGAAGCTCGTCGTCAACCGCGCGCGCAAGATCCAGAAGTTCCTGGGTCAGCCGTTCCACGTGGCCGAGCAGTTCACGGGCAACCCGGGCAAGTACGTCAAACTCGAGGACACCGTCCGCTCGTTCGCCGAGGTGCTCGATGGCAAGTGCGACCACATCCCCGAGCAGTGCTTCGTGTACAAGGGCGCCATCGAGGACGTGTACGCCGCCTACGAGGAAATGAAGGAAAAGGAAGCGAAATAATGTCCAGCCTTTCTTGCGACATCGTCACTCCCGAGGCCAAGCTCCTGTCCGAGGACTTCTACATGGTCATCGTCCCCGGCATCGAGGGCGAGATGGGCTTTTTGCAGGGTCACGCGCCGCTCGTGTCCGCTTTGTCGGACGGCACGGTGCGCCTGCACAAGGAGGCGGGCGACAAGGAGCGCGTCATCGCCCTGCAGGGCGGGTACGTTGAGGTCACCGGCGAAAAGGTGATCATCCTTGCCAACCGAGCCTGCGCCGTGGAGGACATCGACGTCGAGGCCGTGCGCGCCGAGCGCGAAGAGGCGGTCCGCCATCTGGAGGAGCTCTCCGCCGAAGACGCTGGCCGTCCCACGCTGGAGGCCGCCGTCGCCTGGTGCGACCTGCGCCTGAAGGCTGCCGCGTAAGCATCGAAGACGGAACGCCGTCTGGCGGCCTCGGCCGCTTGATCGCCGCGCACACCTACCTATCAACCGAAAAGGCCCACCGTCCGGTGGGCCTTTTTGCGCGCGCGAAAGGGCGCCGACGGGCGCGTGAGCGAGGCTCGGTGTCCCAGGGTCCGTTCCGCCCCGGCGACACCTCGCATCTCGCACCCAGCCTCGGTCGCCACACCGCGTCCCGAAACCCGCGAATCCCCATGCTTTGTTCGCTGTCCGCTCGCGTGCCGGCTGCTATGATGGTGGGCTGAACAACCCGGCGGGCGCAGCCTGCTATCACCTGAGCGAGAAGCGGACCAGAGGCGCATCATGGCATTCGTACATTTGCACAACCATACCGAATACTCCCTGCTCGACGGCGCGACGCACGTGAAGGACATGGTACGTCGCGCGGCGGAGCTCGACATGCCGGCCGTGGCTATCACCGACCACGGCGTCATGAGCGGCGTGCCGGAGCTGGCCGACGCGTGCGCCGCGGTCAAGAAGGAGACGGGCAAGGACGTCAAGCCCATCTACGGCTGCGAGGTCTACTTCACCGACGACGAGAGCCTGCGCACCGACATCAAGCCGCGCCTGTACCACCTGCTGTTGCTGGCGAAGACGAACGAGGGCTACCACAACCTCGTGCGCCTCGTGTCGGAATCGCACGTGGGCCGCCAGCTCCTCGACGAGGACGGCAAGCCCCTGCGTGACGAGCATGGCGAGGTCTACACGCGCAACTTCTACTACAAGCCGCGCACCACGCTTTCCATGCTGCAGCGCTACGGCAAGGGCATCATCGGCTCGAGCGCCTGCATCGCCGGCATCATCCCGAAGCTGCTCGACAACCGCCAGTTCGACGAGGCGGTCCAGTGGGCGAAGAAGTTCGCTGCGTGCTTCGAGCCGGGCGACTTCTACATCGAGCTGCAGAACCAGGGCATCATGACGGATGCCGGCTTCACGCAGACCCAGCTCAACGAGCAGCTCACGAAGCTGGCGAACGAGTGCGGCCTCAAGACCATCGCCACGAACGACTTCCACTACCTCACGCAAGAGGACGCGCGCGCCCAGGACATCATGCTGTGCATCGGCACGGGCTCCACCTTCGACGACCCGAACCGCATGCGCTTCGCGAACGACCAGTTCTACATGAAGACCGAAGAGGAGATGCGCGAGGCGCTGCGCGACTTCCCGGAGGCGTGCGACAACACCGTCGAGCTGGCGGAGAAGTGCAACGTGGAGCTGGAGCGCGACTCCATCCTCCCGCGCTTCCCGCTGCCCGAAGGCGAGACGGACGAGAGCTACTTCCGCAAGCAGATCGAGAAGGGTCTGCACCGCCGTTACGGCGACGAGATCCCGCAGGAAGCGTGGGAGCGCTACGAGCACGAGGCGGGCATCATCATCCAGCAGGGCTTCCCGGCGTACTTCCTGATTGTGCAGGAGTACATCAACTGGGCGAAGAGCCAGGGCATCGGCGTCGGCCCGGGCCGTGGCTCCGCCGCAGGCTCGCTTGTGGCGTACGCCATGGGCATCACCGATATCGAGCCGCTCACGAACGGCCTGCTGTTCGAGCGATTCCTCTCTCCGGAGCGCGTGGAGATGCCCGATATCGACGTCGACTTCGAGGACGAGCGTCGCCAAGAGGTCATCGACCACGTGCGCGAGGTGTACGGCGAAGACCACGTGGCGGGCGTTATCACGTTCGGCAAGCTCCAGGCGAAGAACGCCATCCGCGACGCCGCGCGCGTGCTGGGCTATCCCTACGGCGTGGGCGACAAGATCTCCAAACTTGTGGGCGACGAGCTGGGCATCACCATCCAGCAGGCGCTCGACACGAACCCGGACCTCAAGAAGGCCTACGACACCGAAGAGGACTCGAAAGCCGTCATCGACGCGGCGCTGTCCATCGAAGGCCACGTGCGCGGCGAGGGCGTGCACGCGTGCGCCACCATCATCTGCCGCGATCCCATGAGCGACCACGTGCCCATGAAGCGCGACACCAAGGGCGGCGGTATCATCACGCAGTACGACGGCCACTACACGCCGGACCTCGGCCTGCTCAAGATGGACTTCCTGGGCTTGCGCACGCTCGGCGTGATCAGCCGCGCCTGCCGCAACATCAAAGAGCGTCACGGCGTGGAGATCGTGCCCGACCAGATTCCCATCGACGACGAGAAGGCTTTCGACCTCATGTGCGGCGAAGGCTCCATGGACGGCCTGTTCCAGGTGGAGTCGGCACTGTACGTGAGCCTGTTCGCGCGCATGAAGCCGCGCGCGTTCTCCGACGTCGTCGCGTCCATCGCGCTCAACCGTCCGGGCCCGCTCGAGAACGGCTTCGTCGACCTCTACGTCGACCGCCGTCAGGGCAAAAAGCCCGTGAGCTACTACGACGACCGCCTGAAGCCCGTGCTGGAGGAAACGTACGGCACGATCGTCTACCAAGAGCAGATTATGCAGATCTCCATGGTTATGAGCGGGTTCTCCGCCGGCAAGTCAGACCGCTTGCGCAAGGCCATGGGCAAGAAGAAGATCGACGTCATGATGCAGCTCAAGGACGACTGGTGCAACGGCGCGGTGGAGAACGGCTTCTCGCTCGAGATCGCCCAGCGCATCTGGGGCGACGCGGAGGAGTTCGCAAAGTACGCGTTCAACAAGTCGCACTCGGCGGCCTACGCGGTGCTCGTCATGCGCACGGCGTACTTGAAGGCGCACTACCCGTACGAGTACATGGCGGCCGTGCTGTCGTCCTACATGGGCAACTCCGACCGCCTCATCAAGTACATCGCCAGCTGCAACCACACGGGCATCCCCGTCCTGCCGCCTGACATCAACTCGTCCAACCTGGAGTTCACGCCCACCGACGAAGGCGTGCGCTTCGGCCTGGCCGGCGTGCGCGGCGTGGGCGAGAAGGTGGCCGAGGAGATGATTGCCGAACGCAACCGCGGCGGCCGCTTCAAGAGCCTGCACGACTTCGTGAACCGCGTGGACGCGAAGTGCTACAACCGCAAGACGCTCGAGGCGCTCGTGAAGGCGGGCGCGTTCGACTCGACGGGATACACACGCAAGCAGTGCATGTACTTCATCGAGGAGACGCCGCTTCTCGAGTCCGCCTCGAAGCGCCAGAAGGACCGCGATGCCGGCCAGGTCAGCATGTTCGACCTGTTCGCCGACGTGCCGGACAGCGGCTTCGAAGAGGACGTGCCCGAGCCCGACGGCGTGGAGTGGGACACGCGCACGCTCTTGTCCTACGAGAAAGAGATCTTGAAGATCTACGTCTCCGGTCACCCGCTGGGCCCCTACGAGGCGGCCATCTCGCGCATGACGAAGTTCCAGCTGGGCGACTTGGCGGAGCGCACGAAGGAAATTCCGTCCGCCACGTTCGTGGGCCTGGTCACCGGCGTGTCCACGCGCATCACGAAGCGCGGCACGAAGATGGCGAACTTCACGCTCGAGGACACCACGGGCCACATCGAGTGCGTGTGCTTCAAGTACGAGGACTTCGCCGAAGCGCTGGTGGACGACGCCATCGTGAAGGTGAAGGGCAAGTTCGAGCACTCCGACCGCGGCAACCAGATCCTCGCCTTCGAAGTGGAGCCGCTGGAGCTGGCGGGCATGGCCAACGCCGCGCCGCAGCGCCTGACGCTCAACCTGTCGGCCGGCATGTTCGGCCAGACGGCGTCCTTGCGCCTGAACCGCATCCTTAAATCGCACCCGGGCCACGACGGCGTCGTGCTCGTGGTGCGCCAGTCCGACGGCCGCACGTTCCGCGCCGAGCTGCCGATGCAGGTGGACTCGCGCAACACCATCATGCTTTCGGAGCTCTACGACCTGTTCGGCGCTCCGGTGTGGCTGGCATCGTAAGGAGGGCGCGATGACGGCACCAGAGCGCCCCAGCTTGGAGCAGCGCGCCGCCGAGGCGCGCGAGGCAGGGTTCGACCGCACGCTTTCGCTCTCCGTGGCGTACCAGGGCGCGGCGTTCTCCGGGTTCGCCCGCCAGCAGGAAGAGCACCTGACCACCGTGCAGGGCGAATTGGAGCAGGCGCTCTCATTGCTGCTGAAGCGCGAGGTCAAGACGGTGTGCGCCGGCCGCACGGACGCCGGCGTGCACGCGCGTGCCCAGGTGGTGAGCTTCGACGTCACGAGCGAGGAACTGGAAGGCCGCGAGCTGCGGCGCCTGCAGCGCTCGCTCAACGCGCTCACGCACGAGGACGTGTCCATCGCGGCGGTGGAGGAGCGGCCGCTCGGCTTCTCGGCGCGCTTCGACGCGCTCTGGCGCGAGTACCACTACCACATCAGCACCGAGGCCGCGCGCCCGGTGCTCGTGGCGCCGCTCGTATGGCACCTGGGCGGCGGTGCGCTCGATGTGGACGCCATGCACGCGGGCGCCGCGTTCCTCAAGGGCGAGCACGACTTCAAGAGTTTCTGCCTGGCGGCGTCGGCGGTGGGGAAGTCCACCGTGCGCGACGTGCGCGAGCTGGAGATCTACCAGGAAGAGATCGCCGGCTGCCCGGTCACCACGGTGCGCGTGGTGGGCAGCGCGTTTTTGCACTCCATGGTGCGCACCATCGTGGGCACGCTCGTGACCGTGGGGCGCGGCAGGCAGGACGCGGAATGGGTGCGCCAGGTGCTCGAAGCGCGCGACCGCGCGGCGGCAGGGGAGAACGCCCCAGCGTCCGGCCTCGTGTTCTGGCGCGTGGGCTATCCAGACGAGTGCGCCCCGGTGCGCTCGTCTGCCGGCGGCGTGGCGTAAGGGCGCGCTGTGAGGAAGCGGTATTACACGTACGAAGCGCCCGTCGAGGGCATCGTGAGCCCGCGGGCGGCCGCGGCGTGCGCGCGGGCAGCCGAGGCGGTCGCAGGGAAGTCAGAGCGCGAGCGGGACGAAAGCGAGCGCTGCTCGGATGCCGTGCGCG
>CASEJD010000163.1 GCA_949288145.1 uncultured Coriobacteriia bacterium | reverse complement strand
GGCATGGCCGGCGCCGTGGCGAAGGCGGAAGAGATCGAGCGCACCACGCCGGGCGCCTGGATCGTCGGCCAGTTCGAAAACCCGGACAACCCGCTTGCCCACGAGCTCTCCACCGCGCCCGAGATCGAGGCGGCGCTCGGCTGCGCGCCCGATTACGTGGTGGCGGGCGCCGGCACGGGCGGCACCATCAGCGGCTGCGCGCACTATTTCGCGAAGCAGGGGGCTGCCACGCGCTGCTACGCCGTGGAGCCTGCCGAAAGCCCCATCATCGGCCAGGCGCTCTCGGGCGAGGAGCTCACGCCCGGCCCGCACGGCATCCAGGGCATCGGCGCGAACTTCCTGCCCGGCAACCTGGACCTGGACGCCATCGCCGGCGCCATCGCCGTGCCCACGGACGAGGCGCTCGAAGAGGCGCGCGCCCTGCCGCGCACGGAGGGCCTGCTGGTGGGCATTTCCTCCGGCGCGAACATCGCGGGCGTGAAGCGCCTGGTGGCGGAGCATCCTGAGGCGCGCGGCAGCGTCATCGTGACGTTCGCGGTGGACACGGGCGAGCGCTATCTGTCCACTGATCTGTTCAAGGGCATCGCGTAGGAAGGCGGGGCAATGGCAAACGTCCTGGAGCGCATGCGCGCCACCATCGCGGAGCGCGGGCTGGGCGACGCCGAATCCGGCGTGCTGCTCATGGTCTCAGGCGGGTCGGACTCCACGGCGCTCGCGTACGCGGCGGCGGACCTGGCGAAGCAGAAGGTCATCGGCCCGGTGGCCATGCTGCACGTGAACCATCGGCTGCGCGGTGCCGATTCTGACGCCGACCAGCAGTTCGTCCAGCAGCTAGCCGACCTGCTGTCCATCCCGTTGTTCACGTGCGAGATCAACGTGGGGCGCCTGGCGGACGACAATGGCGAGAACGTCGAGGCCGTGGCGCGCCGCGAGCGCTACCTGGCCGCCAACGAGGCGCTCGAGAGCATGTGCCGCCACGAAGGCGTGCCGCTTTCGACGGCGCGCGTGTGGACCGCTCACACGCAGGACGACCGCGTGGAGAACTTCTACATGCGCTCCATCGTGGGCACCGGCCCGGGCGGCTTCCGCTCCATGCTCTACACGAACGGCCCGGTGGCGCGCCCGTGCCTGGATGTGAGCCGCGACGACCTGCGCGCCTTCATCAAGCTGCGCGCCGCGTCCGGTCGTGCGGTGGCGCGAGACGCTGACGGGCAGCTGTGGCGCGAGGACGCCACGAACGCCCACACCGACCGCTTCCGCGCGTTCGTGCGCCACGAGATCGTGCCGCGCGCGAAGGAGCGCAACCCGCAGCTGCTCGACGCGCTGTGCCGCACCATGAACCTCATCGCCGACGAGGACGACATGCTCGAAGCCCAGACGGCCGATTTGGCGGCGCGCCTCGTGTCGTGGACGGAGATGGAGGGCGACCTGCCCGATTGCACCGCCGGCTGCGTCATCGCGCCGGAGTTCGCCGCGGTCGAGCTCCCGCTGCAGCGGCGCGTCGCGCGCGAGGTGCTGCAGGGCATCCTGGGCTCCGACGCGCGCGTGGAGTCGGCGTCCGTGGAGGCGG
>CASEJD010000162.1 GCA_949288145.1 uncultured Coriobacteriia bacterium | reverse complement strand
CGCACGCTGCCGTTCGGCAAGCCGCGCCCGGCAAGCTCACGCGCCTCTACGAAAGCCGAGACCGCCAGCTCGTCGTGCTCGAGGACGCGCGTGGCCATGTGTCGGCCGTCAAGGCGGCGCGCCTGGCGTGAGCGCGCGGGGTGCGCCCGCGGCGCTTCGCGCGCAGGGCGCCAGCCCTCTTCCTCCAGGTGAAGCCCACTATTTCGCTCGGGAACCTGCGGGCAAACTGCATCAAATGCCGACAGACAAAGCCCTGTCAACTCGGTATACTGATGAATGCTATGTGTTCAAATCGGGATGAAGAAAGGCGGCAATGGCGAACCAGCAAGACAATCGCGGCGCACAGGGGCAGAACGCCCAGCAATCCGGTTTCGTGCCGGCATCGCGCCAGTTCAACATGCCGCAGGACCGCCGTGCGGCGGGCCGTCATGCCGGCAACGCCGCGCACGGCGCGAACGCTTCGAATCCGTACAGCCGCTACGCAGGCGGCGAGCATGGCGGCATGTACGCCGGCATGACCGACGACGGCATGGTCCGCATCAAGAAGAAGCGCAAGAAGTCGCACAAGGGCATCATCATCGCGCTCGTCATCGTGCTGGCGCTTATCGTGGGCGCGGGCGCGGGCCTTGCGCTGTACGTGAAATCCCTGAACGACTCCATGGCCATGGACGAGACGCAGCGCAACGAGCTGCTCGAGGTCCTGGCTCCCGCCGCTTCCACCGACCAGCAGGCCGAAGAGCCCTTCTACATGCTGCTCATCGGATCGGACGCGCGCGAGGGCGACACGGCCAGCCGCTCCGACGTCACCATGCTCGTGCGCGTGGACACGGCCAATGCCACGGTGGACCTCGTTTCCATCCCGCGCGACACCATGGTCACCCTCAACGGCTCCACTCAGAAGATCAACGCCGCGTACGCCGAGGGCGGCGCGGCCCTCGCGGTGCAGACGGTGTCCGAGTTCGCCGGCGTCCCCATCTCGCACTACGCCGAAGTGGACTTCTCCTCGCTCGAGAAGCTCATCGACGATCTGGGCGGCGTGTGGGTGAACGTGCCCGAGTCCTTCAGCGCCGGCAACGGCGGCATGGACTTTGAAGCGGGCGAGCAGCGCCTCACGGGCGAGCAGGCGCTTGCCTACGCGCGCGAGCGCTACAACGTCTCGGGCGGCGATTTCGGCCGCGCCCAGGCGCAGCGCCAGGTGGTCGAGGCCATCATCCAGCAAGTGCTCTCAGCTCAGCCCACGCAGCTGCCGGGCTTGGTCTCCCAGCTTGCTGCCAGCGTCTCCACGGACCTGAGCGTGGGCGACGTCATCTCGCTCGCGCAGGATTTCCAGGGCAGCAGCTCCGCAACGAAGGTCTACTCGGCGGCATGCCCCAGCTACAGCATGACGCAGGACGGCGTGAGCTACGTGTGCACCGAGTTCGACGAATGGCGCGCCATGATGCAGCGCGTTGACGCCGGGCTCGACCCGAACGACACGTCAGCCGAGATTCCTGCCGAGCAGCAAAATAACGAAGCCCTGGGCGCCGCGACCAATTCGCCCGCCCCGCGCGACTACGCGGAGCTCGCCGCGAACGCCGGCCTGACGACCGACGACGTCGCGTCGGTCGAGTAATCTGCCGCAATACCAAAACGAGGAACGGTGAACGATGACCCTGCTTGAACTTCTGCAACTCGTGCGCAAGCACCTGAAGCTCACGGTGCTTCTGCCGGTGATCTGCGCTGTCGTGGTGGGCGCGTACAGCTTCCTGTTCATGGCCAACGAATACACGGCCACCACGGACGTCTACGTGCTCAGCACGTCGTCCTCCAGCAACAGCAACACCACGGGCCCCACGAACACGGACCTGACGGCCAGCCAGATGCTCACGAACGACGTGGCGGAGATCATCCAAAGCGAGCGCGTCGCGAAGGACACGGCAGACCAGCTGCAGATGAGCTCGCTCAAGGGCTACGATATCACCGTGACGAGCGAGACCACCACGCGCGTGATCCAGCTCTCCGTCAAAGGCCATGACGCCGCCAGTTGCGCCGCCATCGCCAACTCGCTGGTCGAGAATGCGTCCAACGCTGCGCGCGAGGTCATGGAGGTCGAGAGCATCAACCCCATCGACCAGGCAGAGACGCCGGACCAGCCGAGCGGCCCGAACCGCCTGCTCTACACGGCCGTGGCGTTCTTGGCGGGCTTGTTCCTGGCCATCGCCATCATTGTGCTCATGGACATGCTGAACACGAAGATCCGCAACGCCGAGGACGCTGAAGAGACGCTGGGCATTCCGGTCATCGGCCGCATCCCGGCCACGAAGGAGGGGAAGTAGCATGGCGCACAAGAAGACTTCCAGCGTGCAGGAAGCGCAGAACGCCGCGAAGACGCTGTACGCGAACATCAACTTCTCCAGCGTCGACGAGCCCATCAAGAGCATCGTCATCACGAGCACCATCCCCAACGAGGGCAAGTCCACGGTGGCGCTGTACCTGGCAGAGGCTGCTGCGCAGTCTGGCAAGCGCACGCTGCTCGTAGAATGCGACATGCGTCGTCGCAGCCTGGCGAACATGCTCGGCGCGCACGCGCGCTATGGCATCCACGCGGTGCTGAGCGGCCAGATCCCGCTGGAGCAGGCCGTGGTGGGCACGCCGTCGGGCGCCCGTTTCCTCGATGCCGAACCGCGCGTTCCCAATCCCGCAGATTTGCTGCAGTCGAAGCGCTTCTCGCAGCTTGTGAAGACCATGGAGGACTCGTACGACTTCGTGGTCATCGACACGCCACCGGTCGGCACGTTCGTCGACGCCGCTATCGTCGCCGCGCAGGCGGACGCCACGGCGCTCGTGATCCGCGAGAACTTCACGAAGCGCGCTGAAGTGCTCAACGCGCTGGACCAGCTGCGCAAGGCGGACGCGAACGTCATCGGCTCGGTCATGAACTATTGCGACGCGCAGAGCTCCGAGTACTACTACGCGTACTACAACAAGGACGGCAAGCGCGTGAAGAAGCACCATCACGGTTCGGACGGTCCGGAGCCGCTGCCCATTCCCATGGGTGCGCCCACTCCGGCGCCCGCTCAGCCGGTTTCCGCGCCTGTGTACACGCCGTCCGTCAACCCGGTGAACCCCGCGCCCGTGCGCGGTGCGTCCGGCGGCGCTGTGGCGGCGCGCGGCAAGCACCCGTCCACCAACACGCCGCGTATCAACCGCAAGGACGGCAGGAGCTAGTCCGTGCGTGACATCCATTGCCACATCCTCCCGGGCGTGGACGACGGCGCGGCCGATTTGAACGAGTCGTTGGCTATGCTGGAGGCGGCGAAGCGTGCTGGCGTGACGTCCATCGTGTGCACGCCGCACTGCCGTGACCCGTATTTCGACTACCAGGCCATGTGGGACGCGTTCTACCTGTTGAAAGCTCACGCGGGCGGCTTCCCGCTGCAGATGGGCTTCGAGGTGAATCACCGCAAGCTCATGGAGCTGGGTATGGAGTGGGCCGACTACCTGCACTTCGACGGCTCGAACGAGTTCCTGCTGGAGCTGTCCACGCGCGCGGACGAGCGCTCGTTCCAAGAGTACGAGCAGACCATCTTCGAGCTGCATGGTCGCGGTTACCAGGTGGTCATCGCGCATCCGGAGCGCTACAAGCTCATCCAGAAGGACGTGTCGTGGGCGCGCAGGCTTTCGCAGATGGGCTGCAAGCTGCAGGCTTCGGCCGACTTCGTGGCGGGCGGCCGCTTCGGCAAAGAGAAGCGCCCTGCGAAGCGGCTGTTCGGCGAGATGCTGTACGACTACATCGCCAGCGACGCGCACAACGTGGAACACTACGAGTGCCTGGCGAAAGCGTGCAAGCGCTACGACTGCCGCCCCGCGCACGCGCGGTAGGGAAGAGCACGCGGGTTTCGTGCGAAGGACGCTGGTGTGGCCAATGGTCTTTCCGTGCGGGCCCTGAACCTTCCATTCGAAGCATATAGCTTGCAAGAATAAGCCCCGAGCAGTGACGCTCGGGGCTTTGTTCGCTCGCGCTATTCTACCGTCGCGTAGCCGTCGGGGTTGTGGCTTTGCCAGTTCCAGCTGTCCTCGCACATCTTGTCGAGGTCGAACTGAGCCTCCCAGCCGAAGAGCTCCTTGGCCTTCTTCGGATCGGCGTAATTCTCCGCCACGTCGCCAGGGCGGCGCGGCTTGATGACATAGGGCAGCTCCTTGCCGCACGCCTTGCTGAAGGCGTGCACCACGTCGAGCACGCTCGAGCCCACGCCAGTACCCAGGTTCACGGCCTCCACGCCGGTCTTGCCGTCCATCCAGTTCAGCGCCGCCACATGGCCGCGTGCTAGGTCGACCACGTGGATGTAGTCGCGCACACCCGTGCCGTCGTGCGTGTTGTAGTCGTTGCCGAACACGCCGACCGCTTCAAGCTTGCCCACGGCCACCTGCGCCACGTACGGCACGAGGTTGTTCGGGATGCCCTTCGGGTCTTCGCCGATCAGGCCGCTCTCGTGCGCACCGATGGGGTTGAAGTAGCGCAGCAGCACGACGTTCCATTCGGGGTCGGAGGCGTGCAAATCTTCCAGGATCTGCTCGACCATCCACTTCGTCCATCCGTACGGGTTGGTCGCGGGCTTCTTCGGCGCGCTCTCGTCCAGCGGCACGCTCTCCGGGTCGCCATAGACGGTGGCGGAGCTGGAGAACACGATGGACTTGCAGCCGTGCTCGCGCATGACCTCGCACAGGACGATGGTGCCCGTGACGTTGTTCTGGTAGTACTCCAGCGGCTTCTGCACGCTTTCGCCCACGGCCTTGAAGCCGGCGAAGTGGATGACCGCGTCGATGGGCTGTTCGTCGAACACGGCGGAGAGCGCCTCGCGGTCGAGGATGTTGACCTCTCGGAACGACATGTTGTCTGCTGCGCCCGCCGGAGCCGCGCCTGCGGCCTCGGCATCGCGCACGATGGTGCGCACGCGGTCGAGCGCCTTCACGCTGGAGTTGGACAGGTCGTCCACCACGACCACATGGTAGCCCGCCTGCAGCAGCTCCACGCAGGTGTGCGAGCCGATGAAGCCGGCGCCGCCGGTCACCAGGATGGTCTTCTGATCGCCCATGACGTTCCTTTCGGTTGATTCTGTGCTGGCGTGGTGGCCAGTCATCTGAGCCTGCGGAAATTGTATACCATCGCCTTCATGAACGACCAGACAAGGCATACCGAAGGCAGCTCCCCGGCGGCGGAAACCGTGCGCTTGAGGCGCAGTGACGTGCGATCGAAACGCGCGGTTGTCGTGTCGTGGGTGGCGGTCGCTGCATGGGCGGTGTTCATCTTTTGCATGTCGGCCAATACCGGCAACAACCTTGAGCACGGCGGCAGCCTTGTCTCGCAGGTTTTCCAATGGCTGAAAACTATGCAAACCCAGGTGCTCGGTCCTGGTGTCGACGTGGTGAACCCTGCAGCGCACTTCTGCGAGTACGCTGTCTTCGGTGCGCTGCTTGCGAACGTCTGGCGCTTTCATGCGCCGTTCGGGTGTGATGCGCGAAATGACCGACGCTTGCCCGGGTGCGCCGACGCGCGCGTTTGCCGTCGCTCGTCCGGGCGCGCCGACGCGTGCCCTCTGGTGTTTGGTGTGCGGGAAAACGCCTGCAGCTCGCGCGCTCTCAACCGCTGTTCGCGCGCGCTTGTCCCTTGGGTGGCCGTCGTGCTCGCCATCGTGTGCGCAAGCCTCTACGGCGTCACCGACGAGCTCCACCAGTATTTCGTCCCCGGCCGAGCGTGCGATCCCGCCGACTGGCTCGTCGACACGTGTGGCGCTGCTCTCGGCGCGGTGCTGCTCAAGGCCTTCGCCGGAATCGCCGCCTCTCGCGCGAAAACGCGCGCGTAAGGTTTTGTCAGACTCCTGCAAGATTTCATCAGGCTCCCGTCAAGATCCGATGGCGATTCCGGTAAGGTCGAGCGGATACGATGGGCAGACTTCGTTCTCAGGAGGTTGCCCGTGCGCGTGTTCTTCGGCTTCGATACTGCCGTAGCGTATTGGAGGAGTTTCGAGGGCAGCGACGGCGCGTTGCCGGCATCCGTGCGGACGCCGCTTGTGTTGCCAGGGTTGCCACAGGGCCAATGCGTGGACAAAGCACTGAGCGAGCTCGGGCTGGAACCGCTTGATGGTGCGCACATCCTTACGAGCGAGGTCCTTCGCCACAAAGAGGGGGCCGCTTTCAAGAACCACGCATGGGGCAGGGAGTACCCACCGGGCTCATTTGTGAAGGCGGGGTATGACGTGTTCGTCGAATCCCCAGAGCTGAGCTTCGTTCGGATGGCGAGCGCATATCCGATAGCGCGCGCGGTCGAATACGGGTGCGAGCTGTGCGGCAGGTACGCGCTGTCGCGGACGGAAGCGGGCTTTGTCGAGTGCCCAGCCGTGACGACGCCGGAGCGATTACGCCGCTACGTTCAGCGGGCTGATGGGCTACCGGGCCAAGTCGCTCGTCATGTGGGGCACCGTCTCCGCGATCGCGTCCTCGGGACGCCACTGCAGCGAGTCGAGCTCAGGAAAATGCTGCTGTCCTACGTAATCGAGCGTGCAGGTTGACGCGTGCTCCGATGGTCGGGCTTTTCTATGCTGCCGCCTCTCACGCGGTCCATGCGGCGCCGCTTTGTTGCTCAGCTGCTCTGCCGCTCCGTCACGCGCGTTCCGTCGCCCCGTCGCCCGCGTTCCGTCAATCTGCCGTCCTGTCATCCCGTCGCCCACATGCCTCTATGTGTCGCATGTTGATTGTGGAATCGCGAAGTCTCGAATTCTGCGGCTCAAATCGAGGTTTTCGACAATAATCTCCGCCCAGTGCGGCCGATGTGGCCATAACTTCCGTTGGCGTGCGAGGGCTGGGAGGACGCTCGACCGAAGCCTGGTGGCTGAGCAGGCGTTTTATTCGAACGATGCAGCATTCGAGAGGTTGCGGGCGTTCTTACGGGCTTATTGCGGGTTACTGGGCGGAGATTATTGTCGAAAACCTAGGATTCGCGTGCAAGATTGGCCAAAAAACGCGAGTGCGTGTGTCAGGGCGTTGGGTGACTGTCGCGACGCCGGGCTGCCGCCGGGGCGTTGGATGCCTGGCGCGTCGTTGGCTACTATCAGGGTATCGGATGGCTGTCGCGACGCCGGGCTGCCGCCGTGGTGTCGAACGTCACGCGCAAGGCGGCATGCGCCAGAGCCGCAAAGTGCACCCTCCTTCTAAAACGTAAAAGCGGGACCCGGTTTGCCGGGTCCCGCTTGTTGCGTGGTCTCAGCAGTGTGAGCTCAGCGGCGCGTGCGTACAGCGCGCGTTCGGCGTCGTGTGCTCAAAGCTCGTGCCAGGAGCTTACTTCCCGAACAGGCGGGCGAAGAAGCCCTTCTTCTTCGGGGCGTGCTTGGCGGTCGCGGGCTGCGAGCTCGGCAGCGGGCGAGAGGCGCTCGGCACGCCGGTCGCGGGCTGGGAGCTGGCCGCGGACTGCGTGTAGCCAGCAGGCGTCGTCGGGACAGGCTCGGCCACGGCCTCGGCATGCGCCACGG
>CASEJD010000161.1 GCA_949288145.1 uncultured Coriobacteriia bacterium | reverse complement strand
CGCGCGCAGTCAGACCCCTGCGCGCGGGCGCACCATCGGGGCGCGATGGTGAAGCGAAGGCCCGCGCGCTCGGGGTGGATTGTGTGGGAGCCGTTAGGCACCGAAGACCTCGGAGAGGGTCTGGTCGATGCGCGCGAGCACGTCCTCGCGCGGCAGCAGCTCGACGGACTCGAACAGCGGCGGGCTCACCATGTTGCCGCAGACGGCCACGCGGACCGGCTGGAAGACGCCCTTCGCCTTCATGTCGAGCTCTTCGGTGAGGGAGCGGACGCGCTCCTGCAGCAGGTCGCACTCCCACGGGATGCTCTCGTCGGCCAGGATGCCGCGCACGGCGCGCAGCACCTCGTCGGCGCGGGCGCCGTCCTTCGTGAGGATCTTCGTGACGCTCTTCTCGTCAAGCTTCACGCGGCCGCCCCAGAACATGTAGGCGAGCTTGTCCGTAGCCTCGTCCAGGCGCGCGAGGCGCTCGGCCACGAGCGGGTAGAGCTTCGCATACCATTCCGGGCGCGCGTCGATGTCGGCTTCGGTGGCGCCGGCCTGCACAAGCCACGGACGAGACGCCTGCACCCAGGCGTCGGCGCCCATCTCCTTGATGTACTGGCCGTTCATCCAATCGAGCTTCGTCTCGTCGAAGACCGCGTCCTTCTTCGTGATGCGGTCCAGGCCGAACTGGCTGCACAGCACATCGCGGCTGATGATGGTGGTCTCGCCGTCAAGGCTCCAGCCGAGCAGCGCCAGGAAGTTCACGAGCGCGTCGGAGAGGTAGCCGCGGTCGCGGTATTCCTCCACCGAGGTGGCATTACGGCGCTTCGAGAGCTTGCGGCCATCGGAGCCGAGGATCATGGACAGGTGCGCGAACGTGGGCACCGGGCGGCCGAGCGCCTCGTAAATGAGGATCTGGCGCGGGGTGTTGGACAGGTGGTCGTCGCCGCGGATAACGTGCGTGATCTGCATGTTCGCATCGTCGCACACCACGGCGAAGTTGTAGGTGGGCGTGCCGTCGGTACGCACGAGGATCATGTCGTCCATGACGTCGGCCGGGAAGCTCATGTGGCCGTAGACGGCGTCGTCGAACTCGATGGGGCCGTGGTCCTCCGGCACCTTGAGGCGCCAGACGTGCGGCTCGCCCGCGTCGATGCGCGCCTGCGCCTCTTCGGGCGAAAGTGAGCGGCACGTGCGGTCGTAGCCGGAGTAGCCGCCTTCGGTGGCCTCGGCGGCGGCGCGCTTGGCGTCAAGCTCCTCCTTCGTGCAGAAGCAGGGATACACCGCGCCGCGGGCCTTCAGCTCCTCGAGTGCGGCGGTGTAGGTGTCGAAGCGCTGCGTCTGCAGGTAGGGGCCGAACTCACCGCCCACTTCGGGGCCCTCGTCCCAGTCCAAGCCCAGCCAGCGCATGGCGCGCAGGATGACCTGCTTGTTCTCTTCGGTGGAGCGCTCGGGGTCCGTGTCCTCGATGCGCAGGATGAACGTGCCGCCCTTGGCGCGGGCGAACGCCCAGTTGTAGATGGCGGTGCGGGCGCCGCCGATGTGCAGCTCGCCGGTGGGCGAGGGCGCGAAGCGGACGCGAACGGTGTCAGCCATGATGCTCCTTCGATGATTCGTCGTGTGAAGTCGTGCAACTTGTCATCATACCGCATGCGGGCAAGGACGGGGGAGCGCCTATGCTCGATGTTCGCGAGGGCCGCTGGCTCAACGTCAGCGGTGATCAGTGCCTGTCCTTGAACGATGAACAGATAGAGCTATCTACGAACGCGCCAGTTTTCGCGCGGTGACGATGCAGCCGCCGCATCCCGCCGCCGTGACGACGAGCCAGATGGCGGCCATGCCAACCCAGAATGCTATCGGGTACATGCAGATGAGCAGCGACTCGTAGCTGAACGTCCAGCTGCCCGCCACGAAGAAGAGCGAATGGAACGTCTCGAACAGGCCGGAGAAATCAACGGCTGCCCAGCACGCGAACGCAGCGAACGCCACCAGCACGACGACCGCCGGCGCGGCGAGCATCGTCGCCAGGGCTCGTCGCGCCGTGCTCCAGCGCACACGGCGTGCGAGCGCGAATCCGCAGGCGCCGGCGATGATGACTGCTGCGGTGTACGCCGCGTAGACCGGCTGCAGCACGTTCCACACGTCGTCTAAGTGGGAGATGGCCTCGTCTGTCAGGGTATACGCCTCGCCACGGTCTTCGCGCGGAAGGGTGATAAGGCCGCGGGTCTTGCCCTCCTCGTCCACGTACGACGCGTCCCAGCCCAGATCCCACAGCAGGTTGTCAAGGCTTTCCTCCAGCGCCTCGCGGTCGTGCTCCGCCACGGTGTAGGAGCGCCCGGCAAGCGCGCCGTCGACCAGCTGGGCGCGCTCGAAAGGAGAGGTGGCGTCGTCGGAAAAGGCGCTCGAGAGCAGCCACGTGGACGAGGGCAGCACGCACGCCATGAGGCCCGAGAGCATGAGCACGACCGTCAGCGCCACGGCTCCAATCAGGGCGATGGCTCCGGTGCCCATCGGGCTCGCGGCGCCGGTCGCGGCGGCAGGTTGGGTGTTCGCGGAGCTTGTCACGGGCGGTCCTTACGCTTCCAGGTCGCAGTCGACCCACAGTGTGGCGCAGGTGATGCCCGCCATGGGCTTCGAGATGGTAGCGTAGGGCCCCATGCGGCTGAACACGCCCTGGAAGCGTCCGTTGTAGCAGTACAGGCCCTCCAGGTTGTTGTAGAGCGCGCCCTCGCGCGGGACCTCGTCGCCGGCATGGTCGGCAATGTCCAGGTCGGGCGGCAGGATGAGCGTGCGGAACGGCGTGATGTAGCGCTGCACCAGGAAGGGCGCGCCCGCCGCGCCGTTCGCGAAGCGGTCGATGACGCCGTCCCATTCCTCCTGCGAGCACGCGCAGCCGGCGAAGACGTCCGCAGCGCCGTAGGCGTCGGTGGGCTTCACGATCCACGCGTCCTTGTTCGCGCGGATCTCGCCCAAGTCCACCTCGCTCTCGTCCAGGAAGCGCGTCTGCGGCACCGTGCGCTCAACGAAGTCGATCTCCTCCTGCGTCAGGAACGCGCGCGTCTTCGGGTGGTAGAGGGCCTCGAAGATCTGCTTGTCGTGCACGATGTGGCCAGCGAAGCTGCCGATGAGCGCCACTTTCTGCGCGCGCACGGCCTCGATGAGGTCCTGCGACTCGTCCCAGTACTCCAGCACGTCGTTGGTGACGGCGCGGCGCCAGATGGCGTCGACGCGCTGGCCCTCGGCGTCGCGCAGCACCTCGCCGTCGAAGCGCAGGTCGCGCACGTCGCACACGGTGCAGGGCGTGCCGTGCTTCTCGAAGAGCTTTGCGAACAGGTGGAACTCGTCGACGACGCCGTTGTGCAGGTAGTCGCACACGGCGAAGCGCGGATGCTCGACGCGGTTCACGAACGTGCTGTAAATGCGGCCGAACTCTTCAACCCAAGCTTCGAACAGCTCGCACTCTTGCACCTGGTGGCGCTGCGCGAACTCGCGCATGGCGGGCGCGTCGCGCAGGCTGTTCGTGATCTCGCGGTTCTCGTTCATGCCCGACGAGCCGTCGCCGTTGAACTCGCAGAAGCCGAGCGAGAGGTCGTTCTCGTCCAGGAACACGTCGAAGCGCGCGAAGGGCAGCAGCGCGTCATAGCCGCGCGGCAGGAGGATGAGCTCCGCCAGGCGCTCGTCGTAGGAGAAGATGGTGCGGTAGTCCGGGTCGTCCAAGTAGCGCTGGATGACCTTGCACAGGATGCGGTGCGTGGTCTCCACCGTGTACTTCATGGTGTCGTACGTGCGGCGGTCGAAGAAGCGCGGCACGTACGAAGATGCCACCACCAGATGGTGCACGATGCCCGTGGAGCCGAGCATGTAGCTGCGAGCGGCGCGCCGGCCGGGGATGTCGCCGTCCAGGCCGTCCATGATGGCGAAGTACTCGTCCACGTAGTCGGCATTGCACGTGACGGCGCCCGGTGCGGGCACGGCGCGCGGTGCGGGGGAGGCGGCGTCGGCGGCCCCTTCGGCGCGCCATGCGTTCCAGGCGCGCGCGTCGGCGCGGCATGCCTCGATGCGCGCCAAGCCCGCCTCGGAGAGCGGGGCGTATTGGCCGCCCTCGGCGCTGGTGCGCGGGCAGGATTCGAGCGAAGGGGTCTCAGGTGCGGTGCTGGTCATGGCGTGCGCCTTTCGAAGATCGTCGGTATTTCTTGTGACAAGTATACGGGTCGCGGCCCGCTCCTTGCTTCTTTTCCATTGAACCCTAGAATAGGTCTGATTGTATCGGAATGGAAAGCGGCGCTTCGTTCGAACGCGGACGGCCGGCGGATTCCCGCGGCGTGCAGGGCACGCTGGCGGCAACCCAGGCCGACCGACATTTCGGGCGTGCGTTCCGTGCGGGCTGCATGCCCGTGCGCCGGAAGGAAGAGAGAGAATTCACTCATGGCAGAAATCGAGAGCAACTCGTTTTTGTTCACGTCGGAGTCCGTGACCGAAGGCCACCCGGACAAGGTGTGCGACCAGATTTCCGACGCCATCCTGGACGCCATCCTCGAGAAGGAGATCGAGCTGGCGCAGGCGGGCTACGTAGCGCCCAACGGCGCGCCCGCCGACCCCACGAAGGTGCGCTGCGCCTGCGAGGCGCTGGCCACCACCGGCATGGTCATCGTGACCGGCGAAATTCGCACGCAGGCGTACGTCGACGTGCAGGCCATCACGCGCGACGTGCTGAAGGAGATTGGGTACGACCGCGCGAAGTACGGCTTCGACTGCGACACCTGCGGCGTGCTGAACGCCATCCACGACCAGAGCGCCGACATCGCCATGGGCGTCGACGAGTCCTACGAGACGCAGCATGGCGAGGTCGTCAAGGGCGACGAGTTCGACCGCGTGGGCGCGGGCGACCAGGGCATGATGTTCGGTTACGCCTGCAACGAGACGAAGACGCTCATGCCGCTGCCCATCTACGCGGCGCATCGCCTGGCCGAGCGCCTGACCTACGTGCGCAAGGAGGGCATCGTGCCGCACCTGCGTCCGGATGGCAAGACGCAGGTCTCCGTGCGCTACGTGGACGGCAAGCCCGTGCACATCGAGAAGGTGCTCGTCTCCACGCAGCATTCCGAGGAGGTGGGCGTGGACGAGCTGCGCGCCCAGTTGACCGAGCACGTCATCAAACCCGTGTTCGAGGCGGAGGGCTTCACGGCCGCGCCCGACATGGAGATCTACGTGAACCCCACCGGCCGCTTCGTCATCGGTGGCCCCATGGGCGACGCGGGCCTCACCGGCCGTAAGATCATCGTCGACACCTACGGCGGCATGGGCCGCCACGGCGGCGGCGCGTTCTCGGGCAAGGACTGCACGAAGGTCGACCGCTCCGGCGCCTACGCCGCGCGCTGGGTGGCGAAGAACGTGGTGGCCGCCGGCCTGGCCGACCGCTGCGAGGTCCAGGTGGCATACGCCATCGGCATGGCGCGCCCCATCTCGGTCATGGTTGACACGTTCGGCACGAACCACCTGCCCGAGGCAGACATCGAGCGCGCGGTGAACGAGGTCTTCGACCTGCGTCCGGGCGCCATCATCGCCCAGCTCGACCTGCGCCGTCCCATCTACCGCAAGACCGCGGCGTACGGTCACTTCGGTCGCGAGCTGCCGGAGTTCACCTGGGAGCGCACCGACAAGGTCGAAGCGCTGCGCGCAGCGTGCGGCCTGGCGTAACACCGCCGTCCGATAAAGCGAGCGAATGAGAGAGGCCACCGTCCAGGTGGCCTCTTTTCGTGCTGGAGGGGATAGCGCTCTTGTGTCGCAGTTGTCATGTGCGAGCGCTCATTTCAAATCGAGCATTCCGCGCACGCAGGTCATGATGCTCCACATGGCGTCGTCGTTGGCGTAGCCGACGAAGCGGTAGCCGCGTTGCGTCACGTCGAGCGACCGGATGCCCTCCACGCAGGCAAAGCCGCTTACCTCTCCGGCATGCACAGGAATGTGGAATGGATGGCCGTTATCCTTTGACGTGATGGGGACGACAGCGACCACGCTTGATCGCGCATTGAACGCGAAGCAGCTCACGACGACGGCAGGCCGGCGCTTTGCCGCCTCGTGTCCGACGGCGGGCGTGAAATCGACTTCGATGACGTCGCCTTGCTCGAGCGGGCTCATTCCACGACCTCCGCTCCCACGTCAGCACCCCAATCGAACTCGCCGCACGCTGCGCGCGACGGCTCGCTATACCCTGCGAACAAGTCTTCGGCCGATTTGTAGGGAGCTGCGCCGTACGAGCGGTGCTCTTGAACCGGGCGAATGGTGATGTAGGGGCCATCGGCGTCCGCGCCGGTGGAGATGTTGATTGAAGAGCCAATGTCGATGCCCGTTCGGTCGCACATGCGCTTTGGTATGCGCACCGCGCGCGACGTGCCCCACGAGCAGAGGCTCGTTGTGCTGGCGAGTCCGGAAGAGCTTTCGAAAATAGCCCCCATGCTGTCCTCCCTAGAAAGATATCTTATAGATATCTTATCATGGTTTCGATCGATTGCTCGAAGCGAGAGGACGGAAGATCGCATTGTGCTCATGGGGGGCGTGCTCCAACCAAGCTAGCAAACCAACCTTGCCGGATTGCGCATCGCTTCTTGACGCCAGCCTGATGAAACCTTGCACAGACCTTGCGGGGGTACCACGGCTCTGCTCGCATGCGTGCTTGACCACGCGAAACCTTCCTGAAACGTGACGTTGCGGCATTGGGGAGCAATGGTTACAATGCCGGTTGAATGCTTTAGCACAGCAGAGTGATAAAGCACTCGGCGGCTTCCATTTGGGGCTGCGGCAACCAGCGATCACGCGAAGGGGGAAGAGATGAGCGAGCAAGGAGGCTCCGCTGCCCAGGGCGGACAGGTGGCGCTGCGGCGCACGTTCGGCCTGCGCGAGGCCATCACCATCACGGCGGGCACCGTCATCGGCGTCGGCCTGTTCACTACGGGCGGCAACATCGTCGGCCAGATGGGCGCGGGCGTCATTTTCGCCACGTTCATCGCCATGCTGATCAGCGTCTACCCGGCGCTGCTCTACGGCGAGATGGGCGCGGCGCTGCCGTACGCGGGCGGCACGTACCGCTACGCGTCGCTTGGCATCGGTCGTCCGTTCGGCTTTCTGGCGGGCTGGAACTTCATCATCTCGCTCGTGAGCGTCACGGCGGGCGAGTCGCTCGCGTTCGCGTACTACTTCAAGACCATGTTCGCCGCCTTCGGCGTGGAGCTGCCGGTGGGGGACACGGTCCTCGCATGCGTCGTGCTCGTGGCGTTCATCATCACGAACGTGTGCGGCGTGCAGATCACCGGCCGCCTGCAGAACGGCTTCATGTTCTTCTTCTGGGGCGTGGCCGTCATCTGGTTCGTGACCATGGTGCCCAACGTCTCGCTGCCGAACTTCGTCGAGACGCCTGATTTCCTCTCCGGCATGGGCGCCGGCGGGTTCATTGCCGCGGTGGCCATGATCTGGTGGTGCTTCGCTGGCTTCGAGACGTGCTGCGCCATGGGCGAGGAGATCAAGTACCCGCACATCAACATCCCGCGCGCCCTCATCCTCTCGCCGTTCATCATCTTCGCGGTGAACGCGCTGTTCCAGTGGTTCCTCGTGGGCATCGTGCCGCCGGAGGGCCTGACCGCCGTGGCCGAGTCCTCGGCCCCGTATGCGGAGGCCATGATGTCCGCCGGCATCCTGGGCTTCCCGCTGCTGCTCCTGGCGGCGGGCGTCGCGTTCGGCGGCGACTTCTCCACCATGAACGCGAGCCTGGCCGTCCCGCCGCGCTACCTGTTCACCATGGCGCGCGACGGCTCCATGCCGCGCGTCTTCGCGAAGCTGCACCCGCGCTTCCAGACGCCCTACGTGGCCATCCTCACGCTCGGCGTCATCACGGTGCTGCTCGTGGCCACGGGCTCGCTCGTCTACATCTCGAACCTGAGCCTGTTCGCCGACCTGTTCTACTACGTGATTGGCATCGCGGCGGCGTTCGGCCTGCGCCGGAAGATGCCCGACCTTAAGCGCCCGTTCAAGGTGCCGGGCGTCATGGTGGGCGCGCCGGTGAGCGTGGTCATCTACCTCGTCATGATGACGCAGCTGGTGCCCGAGGCGCTCATCACGGGCGTTGTGTGGTGCGTCCTGGGCCTGGTCATGTTCGGCGTGTGCACGAAGATCTACGGCACGCCGGAGGAGCTGGACCCGGCGCTCGTCGCCACGAGCGAGCCGCCTGCGGCCGAGCGCGCGAAGATGGACGGCGAATTCCGCGTGTGGTCCATTGCCACCATCGTGGCCGTGGTGGTCGCCATCGCGCTCTACGCCCTGCCGATGCTGCTGTAGCGCAGACTTGACAGCCCATCAAGGAAGCGGCGCCCCGGACTGTATGCCCGGGGCGCCGCTGCGTTCTGCGGGTTTGTGCGGGTTCGGAAGCTTACTCCTCCTGCCAGCCTTTGCAGACGTCGATCCAGGCCTCGCAGCGAGAGGCGCGCTCGAGCTCGTCGCAGGTGAGGCGCACGGCGCTCGCGGCGCTGCCGGCGGCAGGGTAGACCACGTCGAAGCGGCGCAGCGACTCGTCCAGGAACACGCGCACGCCGTCGCGCACGGCGAAGGGGCAGACGCCGCCCACCGCGTGGCCTACGAGCTCGATGGCCTGGTCGGGCTTGAGCATCTTCGCCTTCGTGCCGAACTGCGCTTTGTACTTCGGGTTGTCGATGCGCGCGTCTCCCGCGCACACGATGAGCACGGGCGCGTCGTCGACCATGAACGAGAGCGTCTTGGCGATACGCGCCGGCTCGCAGCCGACCGCGTGCGCCGCCAGCTCCACCGTCGCGCTCGAGGTCTCGAACTCCCGCACGCGCTCGTCCAGGCCGAATTGCTGCAGGTACTGTTTCACGTCTTCGACGGGCATGGTCGCTCCTTGGCCGCTCGCTGGTTTTGCGTACGTTCGCCATTGTCGCAGAACTCGCACGCTTCGCCACGTTCGTTTCCGCCGGGCGCGTGGGTTTGCGGTGGCGATGTCGGCGGCGGCGCTGATTGGCGGGCGCCCACAGCTATACTGTCCGCATGCTACTTGCCTCCGTCATCCTCGACATACCCACGCAGGCGCTCGACTCCGCCTACACCTACGCCGTGCCCGAAGGCCTCTACGATGTGGAGGTGGGCTGCGCTGTGCTCGTGCCGTTCGGCGGGAGGCAGGCCATCGGTTATGTGGTGGCGCTCGAGGAGCACGAGGACGTGCCCGAAGGGCTCGATCCCGCAAAGCTCAAGCCCGTGCAGCGCATGCTGGCGGGCCCGTACTTCGACGAAGAAGGCGCCGCGTGCGCGCAGCACCTGAGCGAAGCGTACATCGCGCCGCTGTCCGCGTGCGTTCGCCTGTTCACGCCGCCGGGCGGCGTGCCGCGCATGGTGCGCGGGCCGCGCGGCTGGCGCATCGAGGAGCCGTCGGTGGGCACGGTGGACGACCGGTGGGTGCGCTTAGGCCCCGCGGCGGCCGACTTCACGCCGCGCAAAGGCGCCGTCAAGCAGGAGGCCGTGCTGCGCGCGCTCCGGAACGGCGAGCTGCGCATGGCGGAGCTTTCGCTTGAGTTCGGGTCCGTCTCGTCGGTGGTGAACAGCCTGGCGGCGAAGGGCGTCGTGGAGGTGTTCTCGCGCCGCCGGTTGCGCGATGCGGGCGCGCCGGCGCCGGACGAAGGCTTCACGCCGAGCAAAAAGCCAGTCCTTACCGACAGCCAGGTAGCGGCCGTTGCGGCTATCTCCGTCGCACAGGACGCGCACGACGGCCAAGTCATCGTGCTCGACGGCGTCACCGGATCGGGCAAGACGGAGGTCTACCTCCAGGCCATCGAGCGTACGCTTGACGCCGGGCAGAACGCCATCGTGCTCGTGCCCGAGATTTCGCTCACGCCCCAGACGGTGGCGCGCTTCCGCGGCCGCTTTGGGGACACCGTGGCGGTCATGCACTCGCGCATGAGCCAGGGCGAGCGCTTCGACCAATGGGACGTCATCCGCGCCGGCGGGGCGCGCGTGGTGGTGGGCGCCCGCAGCGCGCTGTTCACGCCGCTGTCCAACGTGGGCCTCATCGTGGTGGACGAGGCGCACGAGGGCTCGTACAAGCAGGACCAGGCGCCGCGCTACGACGCGTGCGAAGTGGCCGAGTGGATGATGCGCCGCCGGGGCGGCACGCTTGTGCTCGGCTCGGCGACGCCGCGTGTGGAACACCTGTACAACTGCGACAAACTGGCTAGCTGGCAGCTCGTGCGCTTGCCCGAGCGCGCTAACGGCAAGCCGCTGCCCGAGGTCGCGGTGGTGGACATGGCGCGCGAGTTTGGCAGCGGACACCGCTCCATGTTCTCGCGCCGGCTGCAGAAGGAGCTCTTCGCCGCGCTCGATGCGGGCCAGAAGGCGGTGCTCCTGCTCAACCAGCGCGGGTTCGCGAAGTTCCTGCTGTGCCGCGATTGCGGCTTCGTGCCCGAGTGCCCGCACTGCGCCACGTCGCTCACGTACCACGAGCAGGGCAACGTGCTCGTGTGCCACCACTGCGACCACCGGGTCCCGGCGCCGCCCGTCTGCCCGAAGTGCGGCAGCCCGTACTTGAAGAAGTTCGGCGCTGGCACGCAGCGCGTCGAGGCGGAGCTGCGCGCCTTGCTCGCGGAGCGCTACGACGCCGAGGGCGCGCCGCAGGCGCCGGGGGCCGGGGGTGCGG
>CASEJD010000160.1 GCA_949288145.1 uncultured Coriobacteriia bacterium | reverse complement strand
GGGTAATATACATTTTCGCCGCTTCCGCAGGGAAGACGGCGAGGCCAGGGAGGAGAGCTCCTCCCGAGCCCGCACCTTGAGAGACGGATACCGCGAAGAGACGAAGTCGAAGGAGCCCTCGGACGAGCGTCCGAGAGAGCCCTTTCCAATTTCTTTTTCCAGCTTTCAGCGAGCAGATGAGAATCAGCTCGAAGGAGCGACCATGGATCCGAGGAGGGGCGAGAAGCCCCTCTGATTTCCACGGAGAGTTTGATCCTGGCTCAGGACGAACGCTGGCGGCGCGCTTAACACATGCAAGTCGAACGATTAAACCGCACTCGTGCGGACATAGAGTGGCGAACGGGTGAGTAACACGTGACCAACCTGCCCCCTCCTCCGGGACAACCTCGGGAAACCGAGGCTAATACCGGACGAACCCGCAGGGCCGCATGGCCCGGCGGGCAAAGCCCAGGCGGGAGGGGATGGGGTCGCGGCCCATCAGGCAGACGGCGGGGTGACGGCCCACCGTGCTTACGACGGGTAGCCGGGCTGAGAGGCCGGCCGGCCACATTGGGACTGAGATACGGCCCAGACTCCTACGGGAGGCAGCAGTGGGGAATTTTGCGCAATGGGCGCAAGCCTGACGCAGCGACGCCGCGTGCGGGAGGAAGGCCCTCGGGCCGTAAACCGCTTTCGGCAGGGAAGAACGAATGACTGTACCTGCAGAAGAAGCCCCGGCTAACTACGTGCCAGCAGCCGCGGTAACACGTAGGGGGCGAGCGTTGTCCGGATTCATTGGGCGTAAAGGGCGCGCAGGCGGCCCGGCAAGCGAGGCCTCTAAGCCCGGGGCTCAACCCCGGGACGGGCCCCGAACTTCCGGGCTCGAGCGCGGCAGGGGAGGACGGAATTCCCGGTGTAGCGGTGGAATGCGCAGATATCGGGAAGAACGCCGACGGCGAAGGCAGTCCTCTGGGCCGCGGCTGACGCTGAGGCGCGAAAGCCGGGGGAGCGAACAGGATTAGATACCCTGGTAGTCCCGGCCGTAAACGATGACAGCTAGGTGTGGGGGCCATGCCCTCCGTGCCGAAGCCAACGCATTAAGCTGTCCGCCTGGGGAGTACGGCCGCAAGGCTAAAACTCAAAGGAATTGACGGGGGCCCGCACAAGCAGCGGAGCATGTGGCTTAATTCGAAGCAACGCGAAGAACCTTACCAGGGCTTGACCTGCAGGTGAAGCCGGGGAGACCCGGTGGCCGGAAGGAGCCTGCGCAGGTGGTGCATGGCTGTCGTCAGCTCGTGCCGTGAGGTGTTGGGTTAAGTCCCGCAACGAGCGCAACCCCTGCCCTGCGTTGCCAGCATTCAGTTGGGGACTCGCAGGGGACCGCCGGCGTCAAGCCGGAGGAAGGCGGGGACGACGTCAAGTCATCATGCCCCTCATGCCCTGGGCTGCACACGTGCTACAATGGCCGGCACAACGGGTCGCCACCTGGCGACAGGGAGCGGATCCCTCAAAGCCGGCCCCAGTTCGGACCGCAGGCTGCAACCCGCCTGCGCGAAGCCGGAGTTGCTAGTAATCGCGGATCAGCACGCCGCGGTGAATGCGTTCCCGGGCCTTGTACACACCGCCCGTCACACCACCCGAGTCGTCTGCACCCGAAGCCGCCGGCCCAACCGAAAGGAGGGAGGCGTCGAAGGTGTGGAGGGTGAGGGGGGTGAAGTCGTAACAAGGTAGCCGTACCGGAAGGTGCGGCTGGATCACCTCCTTTCTAGGGAGACACCCTTAGGAAAGAAAGACCTACATCGATTACCTCACAGGAGGCGCCGCGAGGCGCCCGGCGAAGTCGAATCGCGGATCCGTCCCCCAGGGTCGCGGGCGCGGCCCGGCACCTTGAGACCTGCATAGCGCGCAGACTTGATTGACGAACGATGGTCCATGAATGCACGGAGATGCTTTTAGGACGTCGTGGAGAACAAGAATCTGCATTGCTCAGTTAACCCTGACCAAGCAAATCGTTTGTGAAACCATGGCGGTCCGCACCTCCGAACAGGCAAGAATAGGGCCCCGCTCGTCCTCGAGTGTGCGATCTACGCGACACCTATGAGAATCCGATCCGGGAGGGCACGCCCTCCCGGCTCGTCGGACAGGACATATGGGTAATTACGGACGGAGAAATCCAAGAGTAGAACGAGAGACGCAAGGCTACGGAAACGTAGGCCCTTGTATCCAGCTCTTGAGAGCGAAGATATCAAGGGCGCACGGCGGATGCCTTGGCGCAGGAAGCCGATGAAGGGCGCGGCAAGCGGCGATACGCCCCGGGGAGGCGCAGACGGCCTTCGATCCGGGGGTGCCCGAATGGGGGAACCCGCCAGGGATCATGCCCTGGCACCCCGAGCTGAACGCATAGGCTCGGAGGAGGCAACCCGGGGAACTGAAACATCTCAGTACCCGGAGGAGGAGAAATCAACCGAGATCCCGGGAGTAGCGGCGAGCGGAACCGGGCTGATGCCCAAACCGGCGAGGGCGACAAGGCCGCAGCCTTGCCCCGCCGGGGTTGTAGGGCGCGCCGTGGGGGCCTGCGGGGCCCCCGGCGAGGTGACAAACCTTGGACGCAGCGGAACGGCATGGGAAGGCCGGCCGAAGCGGGTGAGAGCCCCGTACGCGAAGCGACCGAGGCCTCGGGCGCGTCCCTGAGTAGCGCGGGCCACGTGGAATCCCGCGCGAAGCTGGGGGGACCACCCTCCAAGGCTGAACACTCTCCTGCGACCGATAGCGGACCAGTACCGTGAGGGAAAGGTGAAAAGCACCCCGGGAGGGGAGTGAAACAGCGCCTGAAACCGTGCGCCTCCAAGCAGTCGGAGCACCCTTTGCGGTGTGACGGCGTGCCTTTTGTAGAATGAGCCAGCGAGTCGCGGCGCGCGGCGAGGTTAAGGTCAACCGAGCCGCAGCGAAGGCGAGTCTTTAAACGGGCGCTAAGTCGCGCGCCGCGGACGCGAAGCCGGGCGATCTACCCCAGGGCAGGCTGAGGCAGGGGTAAGACCCTGTGGAGGGCCGAACGCACGTCGGTTGAAAACGGCGGCGATGACCCCGGGGTAGGGGTGAAAGGCCAATCAAGCCCGGAGATGTCTCGTTCTCCCCGAAATAGCTTTAGGGCTAGCCTCGGGCGCTCTCCGGCGGAGGTAGAGCACCGGACCGGCGAGGGGGCCTCACCGCCTGCCGACCCGGACCGAACTCCGAATGCCGCCGGATCGGAGCCCGGGAGTCAGAGCGCGGGGGCTAAGCTCCGCGCTCGAGAGGGAAACAGCCCAGACCGCCCGCCAAGGCCCCCAAGTCGCAGCTGAGTGGCAAAGGATGTGCGTACGCCCAGACAGCCAGGATGTTGGCTTAGAAGCAGCCATGCGTTCAAAGAGTGCGTAACAGCTCACTGGCCGAGTGGACATGCGCCGACAATTCACGGGGCTAAGCTGCGCGCCGAAGCGGCGGACTGATCTAGTCAGTGGTAGGGGAGCTTCCCCCGGGGGGCGAAGCGGAAGGGGCGACCTTCCGTGGACCGCGGGGGAGTGAGGATGCTGGCATGAGTAGCGAGAGCAGGGTGGGAAACCCTGCCGCCGTAAGCCCAAGGTTTCCTGGGCAAGGCTTGTCCTCCCAGGGTCAGTCGGGAGCTAAGGCGAGGCCGCCAGGCGTAGCCGAACGCGCAACAGGCCGACATTCCTGTACCGGCGGGGGGCCGTCACGACCGACGGGGCGACGGAGGAGGGTAGGCGGGCGGGGTTCTGGACGCCCCCGTGAAAGCAGGTAGGCCGGGAGGGGAGGCAAATCCCCCCACCCGTCAAGGCCGAGACGCGAGACGAAGCGATTAGCGAAGCCGCCGAGCCCACGCTCCCGAGAAAAACCCCTAGGCAGGCCCCCTGCCGCCCGTACCAAGACCGACTCAGGTGGGCGGGTAGAGCATACCGAGGCGATCGGGGGAACCGTGGTCAAGGAACTCGGCATAATCGCCCCGTAACCTAGGGAGAAGGGGCGCCGGCCATGGGGTGATGGGACTCGCTCCCGGAGCCTCGGCCGGCCGCAGCGAAGAGGCCCAAGCGACTGTTTACCAAAAACACAGGACTCTGCCAAGCCGCAAGGCGACGTATAGGGTCTGACGCCTGCCCGGTGCCGGAAGGTCACGCGGAGGGGTCAGCCGCAAGGCGAAGCTCCGAAGCCAAGCCCCGGTAAACGGCGGCCGTAACTATAACGGTCCTAAGGTAGCGAAATTCCTTGTCGGGTAAGTTCCGACCTGCACGAACGGCGTAACGACTTGGGCGCTGTCTCGACCACGGACCCGGCGAAATTGCACTGTTCGTGAAGATGCGAACTGCCCGCGGAAGGACGGAAAGACCCCGTGAACCTTCACTGCAGCTTGGCGTTGGCCGACGGTTCGGCGCGTAGAGGATAGGCGGGAGGCCGTGAAAGGGGGGCGCCAGCCCCCCCGGAGCCGCCCTTGGAATACCGCCCTCGCAGCTCCGGCGGCCTAACTCGGCACCGTCACCCGGGCCGAGGACCGCGCCAGGCGGGTAGTTTGACTGGGGCGGTCGCCTCCCAAAAGGCAACGGAGGCGCGCGCAAGGTCGGCTCAGGACGGTCGGCAACCGTCCGCAGAGCGCAAGAGTGCAAGCCGGCTTGACTGCGAGAGAGACACCTCGAGCAGGTGGGAAACCAGGCTCTAGTGATCCGGCGGCCCCGCGTGGAAGGGCCGTCGCTCAACGGATAAAAGGTACTCCGGGGATAACAGGCTGATCTTGCCCAAGAGTCCACATCGACGGCAAGGTTTGGCACCTCGATGTCGGCTCATCGCATCCTGGGGCTGGAGCAGGTCCCAAGGGTACGGCTGTTCGCCGTTCAAAGCGGTACGCGAGCTGGGTTCAGAACGTCGTGAGACAGTTCGGTCCCTATCCTCCGCGGGCGCAAGGGAACTGAGGGGAGCTGCCCCTAGTACGAGAGGACCGGGGTGGACGCACCTCTGGTGGCGCGGTTGTCGACCAACGGCACGGCCGCCTGGCCACGTGCGGCACGGATAACCGCTGAAGGCATCTAAGCGGGAAGCCGCCCCCGAGATGAGTTCCCTCTTCGGTAAGGGCCCTGGAAGAACACCAGGTCGATAGGCCGCAGCTGCAAGCGCCGCGAGGCGCTCAGGCGAGCGGTACTAACAGCCCGAGCTCTTCGCTCACGTCCAGTCGCGACACGATCGCGCACTCGAGTCAAGCCGCGCGCATGCAGGCCTCAGGACGCCGGGGGCGCCCGGGCCGCTGGGCCGCGCGGGGAACGCCCTGCGCGAGCGCGACCACGGAGGCGGGGATCACCCGGTCCCATCCCGAACCCGGCAGTTAAGCCCGCCATCGCCGAGAGTACTGCGGGGCCAGCCCGCGGGAGGCCAGGACGTCGCGCTCGCGCAGGGCGTTTCCTGCTTGAGGGCCCCTTCGGGGGCTTTTCTTGTTCTTGGGCGCCTTTGCTGATTTTTGCTTACGCGCGATTTTGCCTCACGCTTTGTGGCCCTTGGACGCGCATTGAACCGATGTCGCGAGGACTATCCTTTGCCTGCGGTGTTGGATTTGCAACTCTTCGGGGCTTTTTCTGTTTGTGGGGCATTTCCTTATACTGGGGCACGTGTACATTTTGCTTGAGACTAGGGGGCTGCGCGATGCAGGAGTCAAGAGGCGTGCTCGCTATCGGTGCGCTCATTGTCGACATGGTGTGCCATGTTCCTCGGCTTCCAAGTTCGGGCGAGGGCATTGTGGCCGAGTCCGTTTCCATGGCAGTGGGCGGGTGCGCGCATAATACTGCGTGCGCTGTGCAGGAGCTTGGCATGCCGGTGATGCTGTGCGCGCCGCTCGGGTCGGGCATGCATGCTGCGTGGCTTCGCAGGCGGCTTCAAACGCGGGGGCTTGCTGGCTTAGACGTCGCATCTTCGCACGACAATGGTGTGTGCATGTGCATGATTGAGCCCGATGGCGAGCGGACAATGCTCACGCTCCCAGGGGTCGATCGGCATTATGAGCGCTCGTGGTTTGATGGCGTTGACGTGAGTCGGTTTGCCTGCGCTGTCGTGAGCGGGTATGAGGTCGAGCCCGCGGAGGGCGACGCGATTATCGAGTTCTTGGAGGACAACCCGCGCCTGCTGGCGTATTTCGCGCCTGGACCTCGCATTATGGGCATCGGTAAAGAGAAAATCGCGCGGCTGAACGCGCTTCGTCCTGTGTGGCACCTCAACAAGCAAGAGGCCCTGGCGTACACGGAGACTTCCGCGTTGGAGGCAGCGGGGGAGGTGCTTCGCGGGCAGGCGGGAAACGACGTTGTCGTCACGGACGGTGCGAACGGATCGTACGTGTTCTTGGAGGACGAGATCGTTCATGTTGGGACGGAGCCTGTTGTGCCGGTCGACACCGTTGGGGCGGGGGACGCGCACGTTGGCGCCATCGCCGCTTTGCGCGCGGCAGGGTTCGCATGGAAGGAAGCGCTCGTGTTCGCGAACCGGGTGTCTGGCGTAGTGTGCTCCGTGCGCGGTGCAGCCGTTCCTCCGGGCGCGCTGGAGGATATTCGTGCGGAAATCGAGCGGCGATAAGCGGGTTTGATGCGCAAAGGCCTCCTGCCAGGGCGAAATACCTTGGCAGGAGGCCTTGTCATCCCGTTTGGGGCCGCTTCTTAGTGCAGCGGGAACATGGACTTGTCTGCCGGCGTGGTACGGCTGGAGAGACCTTCGCTGTACGTGAGGTCGGGCTGCTTCGGGACGCTCGCTTCCTGCAGCGCCTGCTCGCCTTCGTGCTCCAGGTACATCTTCATGGAGTACATGGTGATGTCGGAGCGGTTGATGACGCCCACGATGCGGCCGTCGTCGAGTACCGGGACCTTCTTGAGGTGGTTCTCCGCCAGCACGCGGCAGACTTCCGGCAGGGACGAGTGCACGTCGATGCCGATGATGCCCTTCGTGGCGATCTCGCAGATGTTGCGGTGGACAAGGTGCTTGAGCTTGTCGTTGAAGTCTTGGTCGTCGCGGCTGGTCTGCATGATCATGACGATCGGATCCATGAACATCTTGGAGCGCCTCGATAGGAAGCGCAGCACGTCACCGTCGGACACAAAGCCGGTCGGCTCGCCCTGCGCGTTGACGATGGGGGCGGCGCTAATGCCCTTCTCCGTGAACATGCGCATGGCGTCGATGACGGTGGCCGTCTCGGGCAGGCTGTACACGTCGTGCTTCATGATGGACTCCAGCAGCGTGCGGCGCTGGCCGTCCACGTCTTTCGCGGCCGCTTCGTTGCGGCGGTGCTTCACGAACATGATGGTCAGGATGGCGCCGAGCGTGCAGAGGATGCCACCCACGAAGAATGCGGCGTTGATGCCGTGCAAGTTCGCGTGGAACGTGTCGGTGGTGGCCATCTGCTGGTTGGCGACCATGGTGTTGACCGAGACGAGGATGGCGGTGCCGAGTGAGCCCGCCACCTGGCGCAGCGTGTTGTTCACGGACGTGCCGTGGTTGACTAGCTCGTCAGGCAGCGCGTTCATGGCCCACGTGGTGATGGGCATGTTGACCAGGGAGAGCGTGAACAGGCGCACGGTGTAGAGGACCGTCAGGAAGATGACGCTCGTGTTCTCGCTCAGCGTGGCGAAGGCGAACGTGAAGATGGCCAGGCCCACCGTGCCCACGATGCTGAGTGCGCGCGGGCCGTGCTTGTCGAACAGCCTGCCGGCGATGGGGCCCATGGCGCCCATGAGCACGGCGCCGGGGAACACGACCAGGCCGGACGTGGTGGCGGAGTACCCCATGAGCGACTGCAGGTAGATGGGCATGAGCACGCCGGCCGCCAGCAGGGCGCCCTGCACGAGCATGCCGATGATGGTGCCGATCAGGAAGCGGCGGTTGGAGAGAACGCGCACGTTGAGCATGGGCTCGTCCATCTGCAGCTGGCGGCGGAAGAACAGCACGAGCGCCACCACGCCCACGATCACCGCGGCGATGGCATCAGGGCTGACGCCGTAAGAGCCCACCGTGGAAAGACCGTAGAGCAGGCCGCCGAAGCCCACGGTGGACAGCACGACGGAGAGCTTGTCGAGCTTCGCGTCGGTCTTCTTCGCGGACTCCTTCGGCACGGCGAAGAACGAGCACGCGATGACGATGACGGAGAGCACCGCGATGGCCAGGAACATCACGTGGTAGCTCGCATGGTCGATGACGAGGCCGGCGACCGTGGGGCCGACGGCAGGGGCGAACGCGATGACGAGGCCAAACGTGCCCATGGCCGAGCCGCGGCGTTCGGCGGGGAAGGTGCGCATGAGCACGGTCATGACCATGGGCATGAGCACACCAGCGCCCGCCGCCTGGATGAGGCGGCCGGCCAGCAGGACGGCGAAGGCGGGCGACCACGCCGCGAGCAAGCTGCCCACGGTGAACAGGCCCATGGCGGCCACGAAGAGCGAACGCGTGGAGAAGCGGTCGGTCAGGTATGCCGTGATGGGGATCATGATGGCGTTCACGAGCGTGAAGCCGGTGGTCAGCCACTGTGCCGTGGAGGCGTCAATGCTGAAATCGTGCATGACTGCCGGCAGCGCCGGGGTCACGACGGTCTGGTTCAACACGGTGGTGAACGTGCCGAACATGAGCACGGCCAGCATGAACAGTTGTTTTCTCTCGAGTCCGAATGCCACGCGCGATCCTTTCTGTGCTGTGCGTTTCGTGTGTGCTGTGATCCAAAAGGAACGGCGCCGTGAGCCCTGGGCTTGGGAGGAGGTTCCTCCTACTGCCGGATACTCCGCGCGCATCTTTGAACGTGGTAATTCTATACTTGGTGTAAAAATGCATAAAGTGAAATCTTACATGTGCTATAAAGTTCACACATGAGCGCGGGCAGGACATGGTGGCTTTCTATTCGCCGCCTGTCCCGCCCTGCGAGAACTGTGCGCGTGCGGTATCTTCGGGTTTCGCAGGCGAATGTCGGGAACGAGATGAGGTTTGATGGAGCACACTGCGCCAGAAGGGCTGCGGCAGCGCAAGAAGGAGCAAACGCGTCAGACGATCGAGCGCGTCATCCTGGAGCTTATTCTCGAGCGCGGGTTCGAGGACGTCACGGTGGAGGACGTGTGCGCGCACTGCGATATCTCGAAGAAGACGTTCTTCAACTACTACGCCTCGAAGGAGGCGGCGGTGCTGGGCAGGCGCGACGCCGCGCCGAACGCCGAGTGCGTGCTTGCGGCCATGGAGCGGTCTCTGGAGGCCGCAGAGGCCACGGGCGCACCGTGGAGCTACCTTGATGCTATCGTGGAGCAGATGCAGACCATGTTCAACATGGGCGAAGGGCGCGAAGGAATCGTCCAGCTGCGCAAAGAGGTGTTCTCGAAGCACCCGCAGCTGCTGTTCGGCACGCAGCGCGGCGGGGCGCTCGTGCAGAAGGCGGTGTCGGGCGCGGTGAGCACGTTCCTGGAGCGCCACCCTGACCAGCGGCGCCTGCGCGAGCGGTCCCTGTCCGAGGAGACGGTGGTGGCGGCGTCCGTCGTCATGAACATCATGCGCACGCGCGCTATCCTCTTCGTCCACGGCGACCATGTGATGACCGTGGAGGAGGCGCGCCAGCTGGTGGTCGACTTCATGACCTGCGAAGGGTAGCTGCGCGGGATTTCGCCCTGCGCATCGCTCGCGCGCTGAAATTCGTCCTGCCAACAAGAAAGCCCCCGATTGCTCGGGGGCTTTCTTGCGTTGTGGCGTCGTTTCGCAGTACGGCTGCGGACGCTCGCCGGGGTGTTCGCCGAAAAAGGCGGGCGAGCCTTAGCTCATTTGCACCTTCACTTCGTCGACGTCTTTGCCGGCGTTCGGGTCGTCGAAGACGGCCTTGTCCATGCGGCCGCCCTGGCGTGCGACCACGCAGGTCACGACGGCGTCGCCGGTGATGTTGACGGCCGTGCGCGCCATGTCGAGGATACGGTCGATGCCCATGATGAGCGCGATGCCCTCAAGCGGCAGACCGACGGAATTGAACACCATGGACAGCGTGATGAGGCCGACCGACGGGACGCCCGCGGTGCCGATGGAGGCCAGCGTGGCTGTCGCGATGACCGTGGCGTACTCCACCGGGCCCAGCGGCACGCCGAAGAGCTGCGCCGTGAACACGACCGCGACGCCCTGCATGATGGCGGTGCCGTCCATGTTGATGGTGGCGCCCAGCGGGATGGTGAACGAGGAGATGCGGCGGTCGACGCCCATCTTCTTGTCCAGCGTCTCGATGTTCAGCGGGATGGTGGCGTTGGACGTGGCTGTGGAGAACGCGAAGGCCATGACGGACACGAACTTCTTCAGGAACATGATGGGGTTCACACGGGCGAACACGGCCAGCAGGATCATGTAGACGATCAGGCAGTGGATCACCAGGCCGCCCAGCACCGAGACCATGTACTTGACCATGGGCAGGAACGCGTCGAAGCCGATGTTGGCGAACGTGCGGGAGAGCAGGCAGAACACGCCGAACGGGGCGACCACCATGATCATGGAGGTCATCTGCATCATGATGTCGTTGAACTGCTCGAAGAAGCTGTGCACGGTCTCGGCTTTGCGACCCAGGATGGCGATGATGATGCCCACGAACAGGGCGAAGAAGATGACCGGCAGCATGTCGCCGGACGCGAGCGAGTCGATGGGGTTCGTCGGGATGATGCCGAGCAACGTGTCGACCACGGAGACTTCCTCGGCCTGCCCCAGCTTCTCAGAGGCGCTCGTGTCCACGAGGATGGAGCTCATGTCCACGCCCACGCCCGGGTTGATGAGGTTCGCCACCGTCAGGGCGACGGCGACGGCGATGGCGGTGGTGCAGATGTAGAAGACGAGCGTCTTCACGCCGACGGTGCCGAGCGTCTTCGTGTCGCCGATGGAGGCGGCGCCGCAGACGATGGAGCAGAACACCAGCGGGACGACGAGCATCTGCATCAAGCGGATGAAGCCCTGGCCGATGACGTAGAAGATACCCTCGACGAAGACGGTGTCGCGGACGAAGCCTTCCGGCACGAGGTAGTGGAAGACGACGCCGCAGATCATGCCCAGGATGAGGGCGATGAAGATGCGGGAGGTCAGGCCCAGCTTCTTGCGCTTCTTCGGCTCCTCGGTGTTCTCGGGCTCGGTCTTTTCCAGATGGTTGGTGATTTCCATGCGACTCTCCTTATCCGAGCAGCTCGTGGTTGGTCATGAACGCCTGCAGGTCGTCGCGCCAATGGGGCATTTCGAAGACGCCGGTCATCTTGAGCATGAGGTTCTCGAGCTCCAGATGGTAGGAGTTGTCCGGGCTGTACGCCGGCTCAACGCACTCAGGGTTCAGGCCGGCGAGCTTGAGGATGGTGTGAGCGAACTCCAGGCGGCTGCAGGTGCCTTCGCAGGACGCGTGGAAGATGCCGAACTCGCCGCTCTCGATAGCGGTGATGACGAACTCTGCCAGCGTGTCAGCGGACGTGGGGGAGCTCACCTGGTCAGCCGGGATTTCGATCGGCTGGTTCGTGCGGCCGGCCGTCAGGATGCGGTCGAACAGGTCGCCCTCGCGGGTGTTGTAGATCCAGGAGGAGCGCACGATAATGTGGCGCGTATTGAGCGTGCGCACGAAGTTCTCGGCGGCCACCTTGGACTTGCCGTAGACGTTGGTGGGGTTCGGCGCGTCGAACTCGTTCACGGCGTGGCGCACCTTGCCGGCGAAGACGTCGTCGGTGGACAGGTGCACGATGTCGCCGCTGACGCTGGCGCTGGCCACGGCCAGGTTGCGGGCGCCCAGCGCATTGGTGCGGTACGCCTGCACCGGGTTTGCCTCGGCCTCGACGGCGCTGGCGGTGGCGGCGCAGTTGATGATGATGTCCGGACGGTTCATGGATGCGTACTCCATCACGGCGTCCAGGTTAGCCACGTCCAGCTCGCGGTCGGTGGTGATGATGCGGTACTTCGAGTGGTCCAAGCGCTGCTCGATGGCGGAGCCCAGGCGACCCGCAGCACCGGTGATCCAGATGACTCGTTGCGGTCCAAACTGCATGCGGTTCTCTCTTCTCTCTCCAGGAAACAAACGCGCCTCGCGCCAGAAATCCGTCAGCGCGAGGCGAAACGTACAAATGTAAATGATACCGGTAGCTGTACGCTCGCACAATATTCAAGCAATCGGGGAAACGGACTTAAATTGTCGTCGTGCGCGCATAGGCATGCAGAGGCTATGCGGTTGTCTTGCAGGGATGGGCGTGGGGCTGCGCGGTTGCCTTGCGGGGTTGGGTGCGGGTTGGCAGGGCGATGCCAGCGTGCTTACGCGTCGGTCGCGAAATCGAAGACCACCTTCGCGAAGAAGACGCACAGGACCACGATGATGATGGGCCGGGCGATGGCGCCGCCCTTTTTCGTGAACGTGCGCGCTCCTAGGTAGTTGCCGGCGATGCTGAAGAGCCCTGCGACCAGGCCGACGCCGATCCACACCTGGCCGTTGATGAGGAACACCACGAGCGCGGTGACGTTGGTGGTGAGGTTGATGGCTTTCGTGATGCCGGCGGAGGAGCCCAAGCCCAGGTGCGCTGCGCCGGTGAGCAGAAGCATGAGGAACGTTCCGGTGCCGGGGCCGTAGAAACCGTCGTAGACGCCCACGGCAAACGCGATGGCGCAGCTGAGCAGGATGGTCTTGCGGGGCGCGAGCGGTTCGGGCGTGATGGCGCCGAAGTTCTTGAGCCGGAAGACGTAGAACGCCGTGACGGGCAGGATGACGAGCATGAGCACGCGCAGCGCGAAGTCGTTGACGAGCAAGACGAGGTTCGAGCCGATGGTGCTGCCGATGACGCCGCACGCCACGCACGGCAGCGCGAACAGCGGGCGGATGAACCCTTGGCGAGCGTACTGGATGGTGGCGACGGTGGTGCCCATGGCGGATCCAAGCTTGTTCGTGGCGATGGCGGCGTGCGTGGGCAGGCCGGCGATCATGTACGCGGGCAGCGAGATGAGACCGCCGCCGCCCGCGATGGCGTCCACGTAGCCGGCGACGAACACGAGGACGCAGATGATCCCCATGCCGATGATCGATATGTCGCCGAAGAGCGCTTCCATGGTTCCTTTCAGACGTAAAAAAAGCCCTTCGCCCGAGGGCGAAGGGCAAGTATAGCACCGGGGTGCGCGCAGGCTACTTCACGACGAGGACCGGGCACTCGACGCTGCGCAGGACGGCAGCGCTGACCGAGCCGATCATGCCGCGCACGGCGTCAAGGCCACGGCAGCCCATGACGATGAGGTCGACGTCATGGTCTTCCACGTAGTCGCAGATGACTTTGCTCGGCTTGCCGTGGACGACGGCCAGGCCCAGTTCGGCCTCTTCGTCCTTGAGCAGGTCGTCCAGGTCGGCGGTGAGCTCTTTGCGGCGGTGCTCCAGGTAGGCGTCGAGCATTTCCTGCTGGTCCTTCGCAGACAGCGGCAGGACGCCGGAGACCTGCGCGGCGACCATGAACGAGCCGGACTCGAACTCGGGCATGGGCGCCACGAACAGGGCGGTGACGTGCGCATCGTCCTCATGGCGGGCCATCTCGAACGCGGCGTGCAGTGCGTGCTTGGCGGATTCGGAACGATCATACGGAACGAGGATATTGCGATACGACATGGCTGCTCCCCTCTCAAGCGCTGGTGGTGTGGCGGGCTGGGCCCGTTGAAACCACCCTACCACACGCGCGCGGAATTGGAGCGGTGAGTTCCGTCGTTGCTCCTTCAGGTTCTTCCGCCGCCTGGTCGCTCGCGGTTTTCTGACGAATCCGCGTTCATGGCACAAGCGGACTTTTGCTGCATGGAAAGGGCCTTCCATCTGACAAATCCGCCGCTATGGCACGGTGAAACCGTTATGCGAGCGCGGCTCGCGGCCCTTGAGAACATCAATCGTGCGAGATGCGCTCGATAGTTCATATGCGAAATAATTGCGAACAGGCATTTCTCACAGTGTCGATGAGGGCATGTGATTGTTCGCGCGCTCGGCCTTCGAAATGGACTTGCGCTCCATCTTTTCTTCATGCTTTCTCGGCGGATTTGTCAGATGAAAGGCGTTTTCCATGCACGAGGTGGGCGTTCGTTCCATTTCGTTCGATTTGGCAGAACCCATCGGTGCGTACAAGCCGCAGCGTCGTGGTAGACCGCGCAAGCTTCGCCGCGACGAACGTCTGAGTGAGATTTCGCCGAAGAAAGCCGATGGACTTTGTGCGCGATTAAAGCCGATGGCGCATACGGTCAGGAGCTGGGCGTATGTGCCGGTCGGGCACCAGAGGGTGTTCTTGCCGCGCGATAATGGTAAGGTGAGCAGGAGAATTCGCTCGAGGCGAGGAGGCGCGCATGAAGACGGTCGAAGTGGTCGCTGCCATCATCAGGGGAGAGGCGTGCGTGCTCGCGACCCAGCGTGCTGATGGCGAGCTGGCTGGCGGGTGGGAATTCCCGGGCGGCAAGGTCGAGCCGGGCGAGACGCGCGAGGACGCGTTGCGCCGCGAGATCAAGGAAGAGCTCGACGCCGACGTGGCCGTGGACGCGTTCTTCCAGACTGTCGCGTGGGAAGAGGGCGGATACCGCCGCGTCATGCACTGTTACCTGTGCAGCCTGCCCGATGGTCGCTACCAGCTGCTCGAGCACCAAGATGCCCGATGGCTGCACCGCGACGAGCTCGACGACGTGGCCTGGCTCCCTGCTGACGCCGAAATCCTCGGCGCGCTGAAAGAAGCGCTCAAAGAGGCCTAGATTGCCTCGTTGGCAATACGCCGAGCGAGGGTTTTGCCGATTGCGTGAGGTATTTCCACCACGAGGGCGTTGCCCATGCAGAACGCACGATGTCCATCTGACATACCGGTGTTCGTCCAGCCTTTCGGGAAGCACTGAAGCTGATCGAGCTCATCGGGAACGAGGCGGCGGTAACGTCCGCTCTCGCATTTCACGACGTGCTTGAAGCGCGAAGCTCCAGCGCCGCCTTCGCCCGTCAGAATGGTGCGCGATGGGTTCTCCGGCAGGTCGGGAAATGCCATGCTGCCTTCGGAATAATGGTAGGTGAAGCCCGTCTTCTTATTCGTGCGCTCTTCTTTTTTCGAGCCCTTGAGGTATTCCCACTTCTCGAGCTTGTCTTCAGGAATGAAGAACTCCTCAGGGACTTCGCTTTCGGGCACGAGGACGTCTCCGAGGGTGCGGCGGGGTCCGCTGTAATCCTCGGTGACATTGGCGGAATAGACCTGGCAGTCTTGCATGACGCCGGCGGTGCGGAAGGCAGAGACTTTGTCTCCCTTACCGAACACGCGGGTCATTTCGAAAGCGTCTTTGGATATCTCGAACTCGATTTGCTTCTCAAGCTCAGGCTTAATGGGCAAGGCTTCGGCAAGAACGCCGTCGGTAACGAGGCGCTCTTTCAGGTGCCACTTCGGAGCGTCGAGTTGAGCGAAGATATACACGCGCTTGCGTCGCTGCGGAGCGCCGTACTCGGCGGAATTCACAACGCGCCATTCGACGGAGTAGCCGAGCGACGCAAAGCACGCCAGCATGATCGCGAAATCCCGGCCGCGTTGGGATGCGGGTGATTTCAGCAGGCGGTCGACGTTCTCGAGCAGTACGAATCGCGGCGCCTTGAGGGACAAGAAGCGATAGATTTCCCACCACAAAACGCCTTTGCGGCCTTCGATACCACCCGCTTGGGAAAGCGGTTTCGCGACAGAGTAGTCCTGGCAGGGGAATCCGCCCACGACGAGGTCACAGTCGGGAATGCCCCGGGGGTCTTCCTCGGCAAGGTCCATGACCTCGGCGATGTCTTGGTTGAGCAGGGTTCCGTCGGGCCAATGCGTCTCATAGCACCGGGCGGCGAACTGGCGTGCCTTGGTTCCCGGCGGTTCCCACTGGTTTGCCCAAATGGTGTTGTAGGGGCCTGCGGCAGGCATGTTGAACTCGGGGTGTTCGGGGTCGTGGTAGCCGTCAAGTGCAAGGCGGAATCCGCCCACGCCAGCGAACAATTCTGCGACTCGAATCGTGTCCACGCGCCCTCCGTTCCGTTGCTCCAGTCCGATGCCGAGGATCGATTAAAATCGCTCTCATGTCAAGATCGATTTGCGGAAAAGTGCAATCCCGACAAAAGAGCGCTCATTGTATCAGATGCCTTTGAGCTTCAACTGGGCACGAATATATGTGTTGTTGAGCCAGAAGCTCTGCTTCGTCATGGCGCGACCATCGGGGAGAATGCTGGCGTCTTTGCTGATATCCCCATATTCGGTCCCATCCTCAAGGCGATAGGCGCTTTGAGATGCATGAGGTCTTACGTGTGCGATGCCGTTGTAACCTGGGTCGGGCAGGTTGTTCGAGAACATGGGCTTTCCGGTGGACGTGTAACGAGGTTGGCCTCCCTTTGTGTGCATTCTTTCGATGGAGACACCCTCGCGGATGATTCGGCGCGTTTCCTTCCAAACGTCCTTTGCCTTTTCGATGTCTTTTACTGGCATTGACCAGAAAGTTGCGCCGCTAAGGCGATAGTCGCTGCCGTCTTCTTTGAAGACAACGAACAGGAATTCCCGTTCGCATGCGGTGTAGAACTCGGAGTCCTCCCAGCAGGGCTCTTCGAGGAGCTCATCGAACTCGAACGCTGGGAAAGAGACGTGCTCTTTTATCGTGTCCTTGCTCTGAATCCTGACGGTCCTTACGACGATATCCGCTTTGATGAACTCTTCAATCTGACTGGAGGCATCAATTCCCAGTATTCGCTTTGTCAGCAGCGCGTAGTCGCTTTTTGAGACGTCATCGTTTTGGGGTAGGCCTAGGGCATCCTTGAGCTGTTCCCTGGCCATCCCTGTGTATTGTCCGAACCGCTTAAGCACGAGCTCCTCGAAGCCAAGGCCTTCTTCTCCCTGGATGCGTTTAATCGCCTGCAGTCCGAGATTGTTCCTATAGAACGCGGTCATATATGACGACTTGAGTGCGAACGCTCGCGTCTTTGCCTTAATGTCGGAGTATGGCTGTTGCTGCAATTGCGCGGACGAAGAGCCTTTCGTGCACGCTTCGAGGTAGTGCGTGTCGCCGCCGGACAGTTCGTGGGCTCTGCCATCCCTGATCTTATCGACGATGGTGTTCCAGTCGTCGCGAATGATGTCCAAGTCGCTTTCTGGAAAGTCCTGAATTCCCACGAACTCAATCTCGTAGTCGAAGATGTTCTTCTCTGGCTCGTGAAGATAGGAAATGAGCAGGACGTTGTCCATTTTCTCACGGCATGTGGACGTCTCCCATTCTTCTTCCACAACGTCGCAATAGTTGATTATCGTGATGACGAGCCGCTCTTTTGCCGAGATGGTCTTATTCTTGTTACGCTTGATGGGGGTCGTTTTCAGCTCCATGCCGACTTCGGGAAAGTCCGGTTCTTGGTTGGAGTTGGGCTCGTATTGGAAATAGTAGTATTCAACTGCTTGGCCAAGGCTGCCCTTGTTGCCGGACTTGGGCGTTTCGGTTTCTGTGCTTAGCTGCGTCATCTCGCGAAGCGAGTGTCCTTCGAGCCTTTCCGCATAGCGAACAATGGAATCCTTGTCGCTGGGGTCATACGGGAGTTCTTCGCGTGGAACAAGATAGCGGACCATGACTTTTCCTTCTCGAGTGGATGCAACTCAACTGTATTCCAGCGCAGGGGTTGAGGGGTATTGGTTTGCGGCAAAGGGCATCCTAGGACGTTGGACCGGCCCCTAGTCTGGATGGTTTCGCCTGATCGCAGGCGGTATCGGATGAGGCGATGGCGGTGGATGGTGCGGGTGAGGCCACGGCGCCAAGTTTCCGTCCAGAATCAGGGGTTTTCCTGGCGCAAAATGAAAAGAGGCTGGCAACCGCCAACCTCTCAATGCTTAATCGCGCCTGCTCTCAATGCGTGGTGGTTGCGGAATGGCTTCGTGCGGAGCTACTTCTCCAGCGGGACGACCTCGAGCCAGCAATCGTCGGGGTCTTTCACGAAGTAGATGCCCATGTTCGGGCTCTCGTGGCAGATGATGCCCATCTCCTCGTGCAGACGATGCGCCACTTCCATGTCCGGCACGGCGAAGGCCAGGTGGGTGTCCTTGTCGCCGTTGTTGTACGGCTCGACGCGGCCTTTGTTCCACGTGAGCTCCAGGTGGAAGTCGCTCTGGTCGTTGCCCAGGAAGACGATGCGCCAGCTGCCATCCTCCGGCTCGATGGAGTCGACGACTTCCAGGCCGAACGCCTTCTGATAGAAGGCAATAGACGCGTCTAGATCAAGGACGTGCAGATTCTCGTGAACAAGCTTCGCTTTCATAGTGCTCCTAACTTCGATCGTGCGTGCGAGATTGTACCGTGCGATCCGTCCGTGGTTCGGCCGGCATTGCGCTCGCTGAAGAAAAACCAGGAACGCGCTTGGACGAAAAAACGCCCCGCAAGACTTTGGGCCTTGCAGGGCGCTGGGCGCTTGGGTTGTTGAGGGTCGCTGCGGCCCTACCAGCACAGGACCTCGTAGCCGTCTTCGGTGACGGCCACTTGGATCTCCCACTGGGCGGTGGGCTGGCGGTCCTTCGTGCGGACGGTCCAGCCGTTCGGGTCGCTCATGTCGATGTCGGGTTTGCCCATGTTGATCATCGGCTCGATGGTGAACACGCAACCTGGGGCGAGCACCATGCCCGTGCCCTTCGGGATGGTGAAGCTCACGAAGGGATCCTCGTGGAATTCCAGCCCGATGCCGTGGCCGCCGAACTCCGCCACCACAGAGTAGCCGTTCTCGTGCGCATGGTCCTGCACCGCCTGGCTGATATCGCCCAGGCAGCCCCACGGCTTCACCTGCTGCAATCCCAGCTCAACGCATTCTTTCGTCACGCGGACGAGCTTCTCTCGCTCAGGGTCGACCGTGCCGATGCAGAACATGCGGCTGGAGTCGGAGTAGTAGCCGTCCAGGATGGTGGAGCAGTCCACGTTGATGATGTCGCCCTCTTTGAGCACCTCTCCCTCGTCGGGGATGCCGTGGCAGACGACCTCGTTGATGGACGTGCAGACGCTCTTCGGGAAGCCCTCGTAGTTCAGCGGTGCGGGGATGGCGCCGTGCTCGACGGTGTACTCGTGCACCCAGTTGTCGATGTCCTGCGTGGTGACGCCCGGTTTGATGCGCTCGGCCACGTAGTCGAGCGCGCCGATGTTCACGGCGGCGCTCTTCTTGATGCCCTCGATGTCGGCCGGGGTCTTTAGCAGATTGCGGTAAGGGACCTCGTGCCCCTCCTCGTAGCATTCCTGCAGGCGCTCGTCGATCTGCAGGTGGCACTTCTTGTACTTCTTGCCGCTGCCGCACCAGCACTCGTCGTTGCGGCCCGGGGTCGATCCGTCGTACATGTTCTCCTCGCTTGCTTGGTTGGGGCGCCGCGCTCGCTGCCAGGCGCTTTGGTCGCTGCATGGAGGCAGGACAGCCGTGGCGGCATGGCACGAAAGCGGCGTCACGTGAGTTGTGTCAGGCGAACATTGTACTCCGAAGGCGCAAGCGCGGGAATGCGCAGGAGGAAAGGGAAGGCCGCACACTCTGCGCCTCCGTCGACCGGCGCGCACTGTGGCGGTTCACTCTGCGGCGCCATAGACGCGCGTTTTGCGGTATGCGGAGTTGACTGTTGCGAACCCGTCATGCTGAGCCTGCGCAGACTCGTGCATAATAGAAAGGTACGTATTTTGGCCGACCGCCTGCACGACGCGCCGAGGGCGCCGGGCGGACAGGCCGCCTCCCTGGGTAAGGGACGATTGCAAGGAGTGTGGATTCTTCCATGCCCGTTTGGCTTAGTTTTATTCTCGTAGCCTTCTTCATCCTCATGAACGCGTTCTTCGTCATGGCCGAGTTCTCGCTCGTGCGCGTGAGGAAGTCGCAGATCGAAATCGCGCTCGATGCCGAAAAGCCCGGTTCGAAGAGCGCCATGCGCATCGCGAACAACGTGAACGCGTACCTGTCCGCCTGCCAGCTGGGCATCACGCTGGCGTCGCTGGCCTTGGGCTGGCTGGGCGAGCCTGCCGTCTCGGCGCTCATCGCCCCGGCGCTGACCTCGTGGGGCGTCCCCGAGGCCGCGGTCCACGCCATCTCCATCGCGGTCGGCTACATCGTCATCACCACGCTGCACGTGGTCGCCGGCGAGCTCATCCCGAAGTCGCTCGCCATCTTCAACACCGAGGCGCACGCGCTGCACACCGCCACGCCGCTCGTGTGGTTCTACCGCATCACGTACCCCATCATGTGGCTGTTCAACTCCATCACGAACGGCTTCGTGAAGCTGCTCGGCCATGACCCGGCCAACGAGCACGAGGTGTACTCCGGCGAAGAGCTGAAGCTGCTGATCGACGAGTCCACCGAGAGCGGCCTCATCGAGCCCGAGCAGAACGAGTTCGTGGACAACATCTTCGACCTGGGCGAAAAGGACGCCGAGGCCATCATGACCCCGCGTACCGAGCTCGTGTGCATCGACCTGGACGACTCGCTGGAAGAGGCGCTGGCCACCGTGCGCCAGTACAAGTACACGCGCTTCCCGGTCTTCCGCGACAACAAGGACAACATCGTGGGCTTCGTCCATATCAAGGACCTCTACGCCATGGGCATCGACGGCCTGGACGGCGTCACCATGGCGGACGTGCCGGTGCGCCCCATCCACGCGGTCCCCGAGAGCATCGCGGTGTACAAGCTGCTGCAGGTGCTGCAGGACAAGCGCACGAAGATCGCCGTCGTCGTGGACGAGCACGGCGGCACGGCGGGCATCGTGACCATGAGCGACGTCATGGCGCAGATCGTGGGCCCCACTGACGACGAGTACGTTCACGGCACGGAGGACTCTATCCGTCAGATCTCCGACGGCCAGTACGAGGCCGACGGCTCCGTCTCCATCGACGATTTGGTGGAGGTCATCGGCTTCGAGCCGGAGGAGGCTTCCGACTGCGAGACGGCGGGTGGCCTGATCATGGACCTGGCGGGCGAGATCCCCTCCGAGGGCGATATCGTGGGCTGCGCCAGCTCCAACGGTAAGATCCGCGCGAAGTTCACGGTGCTCAAGATGGACCGCCATCGCGTCGACAAGATCGAGATCCAGGTCACGCGCATCGTGACCGACGAAGACTAGCAAGGACGCCCGGACTGCGCATCGCCGCAGCGGGCGTGAGGGGGCGAGGCTTGGCTTCGCGCCGCGTCCTTGAGCTGCCACGCCGCGCGAAGGAGCGCGCAGGCGGCAGGGCGCACGTACAGAAAGGGTGATGTTCCATGGCCAAGAAGAACATGCTGGTGTGCTTCGACGGCACCGAGCTGTCCGCGAAGGCGCTCGACATGGCGATCGATTTCGCGAAAGCCGACGAGGAGATCCACCTCGACGTGGTCTACGTGGCGCCCATCCCGGCGCTGTCCGAAGAGGACCAGCAGAAGTACGCCGAGCTGCTGGACATGCTGACGAAGGACTGCCGTGACATCCTGTACCAGGCGCAGGACCAGCTGGACGGGCTGGAGGACCGCTACGAGACCTTCCTGGTGAAGGGTTCCGACCCGGCGGCCGAGCTGCTGAAGCTCATCGACTCGCGCGACTACTACCTGGCTATCATCGGCAGCCGCGGCCTGACGGGCATCAAGGGCTACGTGGGCAGCGTCTCGTACAAGGTGCTGCAGAACGCGTGCATTCCGGTGCTCATCACGAAGTAGGGGGCTGCCGCATGAACTTGGACGATTGGCAGGTGCGCGTCGAGAGCATCGACTTGGGCGACATGCGTCTGTACCATGCGTACGCTTTCAACGAGGAGACGAAGCAGGTCATCGAAGGCGACATGGAAGACCCGGACGAGGAGTTCGTTCGCGCGCAGTTCCAGCAGCAGCTCATGATGACGCTCATGCAGATGGAGATGATGGGCCAGACCACCGGCCAGCCGGCTCCGCCCACGCCGCCGTACTGTTGAGGCTAGCGCCCGAAATCGAGCAGCCGGCCGTGCGCCGGCACCAACATGACACGATGCGAAAGGTCCCGACTGGGACCTTTCGTGCGTTCAGGCCCGTTGTGCTGTTGGCCCGCGGAGAGGGCTGGGCGTTCGGGATGGCGGGGCCGACCCGGGCTGCGGTGATGCGACGCGACGTGACGTGGCGAGAAAGGGCGCTGCCGCTGGCCAGAGAAGCTCGCGGTCGTGCGGCTACGCGCGCCGCGCCGCTAGCGCTTCTTCCCGCGGCCGATGAGGCGCGTTTTCTCGGCCCTTTTGCGGTATTCAGGATGGTGGCGCAAAAACGAGGCGCGGCAGAGCATCGTGATGCCGAGCGCCGCCAGGAAGATGACGGCGCAGCCGCCCGCGAGCTCGGCGAACACGGTGCTGCCGTCGAAGAGCGCGTAGAGCGTGACGACCAGGCACGCGAGAGCGCCCGCCGTGTTGAGGCGCGTGAACACGGCGATGAGGATCTCCTTCGCGCGCAAGGGCGAGCGGAAGTACGAGATGGCGAGGTACGCCACGAGCGCGATGACCGCGAGCGCGATCACGAGCGGTATGACGCGATAGAGACGGATGACGATCATGGGGCACCTCCTTTGCGTGTTCGATGATACGCGAAGCGGGCGCACGGTGCGCCCGCTTCGGGAAGATAGTTGCCAGGTTGGCAGGTTTACGGCGTGCCCTCGTGCGGGCGCTCTGCAAGTAAGCGCGGACGAGCTCGCGGCGCCGTTTCTACAGCGCGAAGCGGCTGTGCACGCTCTCCTGCTGGGCGGCGCCGAAATGCTTCTGGCGGTAGTCCATAAGGAAGAGCACGGCGTCGGTCTTGTGCATGCGGCGCAGGATCTCCGCCTGCTCGTCGATGGTCTGCTCGGTGATGAAGCCGGCCGCGCACAGCTGGTCGAGCAGCTGCGGGTCGCCGATGCGGCCGATGCGCTCGAGCGCCTTCGCCTCGTCGCGGCGCAGCCACGTCACGAGCTCGTCGCGCTTCGCGTCGCTCATCTGGCAGGGCGTCTGCAAGCGCAACAGGATGGCGCCCAGGCGGTCGGGCACGTGGTGGCTCGAGGTCAGGTACTCGTCGTACGCCGCGAAGTCGAACGGCACGCCCGGGATGAGGCCGTCGGCGGCATGCGGGTCGGCGCCGGACGCCGCGGCTTCCTGCATTTCGGAGACTTCCGCGGCGCTGCGGAAGCACGAGACCTGCTGGTTGACCGATACCTGCACGGTGGCGCCGCACGCCTCGAAGCGGCAGAGCGCGCCCTCGAAGCAGCCGCGGCCGATGCCCTTGAGGCTGGCGGGCAGGCGCGTGATGCCAGGGAGCTTGCGCGAGCGGAAGCTGGCCTCGCCGATCTCCTCTATGCCGTCGGGCAGTACGAGCTCCTCAAGGCCGGTGCACAGGTTGTTCTTGCCGATGGAGCGGACGCACGGTGGCACCACCAGGCCCGTCAAGCGCTTCGGCAGTGCGGCCTCGCGCATGCTTGTGAGCGGGTGGCCTTCCACCTCGGTGGGCAGTACCAGGCGCCCGTAAGCGCGCGGCGAGCGGACGAGGCATGCCTCGCCGTTCTCATCGATGTCGTAGTAGAAGCCTTCGTCGTCGCGCACGAAGTTCGGCGAGATGGTGATGGGGCGCACGGTGTTGAGCATGCGCCACTGCGGCGAGTCCACCGGGCAGACCCACAGCGTCTCGGGATCCCACAGGCGGTCGGGCGTGGGCTTGGAGTCCACGCGGGAGAGCGTGGAGGGGCAGCGCACGACTTCTGGCCCGGGGGTCTTGGTGACGAACGCGCCCGTCATGATGCGCTCGAGCCTCTCGGGCAGGACGAGCTCCTGCTCGTAGGGGTAGGCCTGGAACAGCAGTTCTTTCCCGTCGCGCGTGTAGAGGCTGCCTTCGTGCGAGGCGAACGCGGGATTGCGCGGGTCCACGTGGAAGGCGATGTGCTCGGCGCGCACGGTTGCCGTCTTCGCGCTGAACTCCTGCGGCTCGATCACCTGGACGCTGCGCGAGATGAAGACGTTCTCCACGGCGAGCGGCGAAAGCGCGTCGCGGCGGATGTGCGCCACGGAGTCTGGGATGATCACGAGGCGCACGCCGACGCCGTTGACGAGGCGCGGGCGGAATGCGCTGCCGGCGATGCGCACGACGGGAACGCCGTCGATGGAGCGCGGCAGGACGATGACCAGGTCGGAGACCTTATGGCCCAAGCGGTCTTTGTACTCGTGCAGGTCCACCTCGACGATGGCATAGCCGTCGGGGTCCTCACGCACGCCCAGGATGCCCTCCTGCGGCACCTCGTCGGGGGACTCGACCACCTGGCGTTCGCTCAGGTCGATGGGGTGGCCGTTTGCGTCGACCGGGATGCCGTCCAGGGAGAATTCGGAGTCGGAGGCGGTGGAGAGCATCTTGTGGAACGTGTCCTCGTCCACCATGTGCAGCGACCCTGCCTCGAACAGGCCGCGCTCGTCCTCTTCGTTGACGGGGTTGGTGGCGATCCACTCTTTGTAGGGCAGCAGCTGAGGCGAGAAGATCTCGCCGGAAGAGGCGGCCGCCTCGACGATGCGCACGTCGTCGAGGGTCAGGTCGAAGGGCTCTTCCTGCGCGCGCGTGACAAGCGCGTCAAGCGAGGACGTGGCGTCCATGAAGAACATCTGGCGCATGGGCTCTCCTCCGTTATCCTGGATGCACTTGAAATTGTCATATGATTATATATCATACGGTCGTATGCGCATACCTTTCGATTTCGTACATGATACACTCGTCCAGAGTGCTCGCGAGTGAATAGGGGAGCTCGAACGCATGAGAGAGAACGAGACGGAAGAGGGCCGTCAAGAGGCGGAAGCGCGCCATGAGATGGAGGCGCTCGCCCAGCAGGTGCTCGACCTTTCGCGCAATGCCGTGCTGGTGAACCTGCGCTTCATGGAGCAGGCGTACGCCCTGCTGCCGTGCAAGCGCTCGGAGAAGTGGACGTTCGCCACGGACGGCGGCTCGCTGCGCTATACGCCCCAGCACGTGCTGAAGACCTACGCGGCAGAGCCGAATGCGCTGGCGCGCAACATGCTGCACGTGGCGCTGCACTGCGTGTTCCAGCACCTGTACGTGGGCGAGCCGGTCATCCCGGCGTACTGGGACCTTGCGTGCGACGTGGCGGTGGAGGCCGTGATCAGCGAGCTCGACCTGGCGTCCACGCGCGCCGACCGTACTATCCGCCAGGCGTCGTTCCTGGCGCGCGCCAAGGCGGGCACGAACTTGCTCACGGCCGAGAAGGTCTACCGCTTCGTGCTGGAGTCCGGCATGACCGAGGACGAGGCGAAGGAAGCGCGCGAGGCGTTCTTCGCCGACGACCACGAGATTTGGTACCAGCCCGTGGAGGCTGAGGACGGCAAAGCGCAGAGGCAGCAGGCCGAGGCGCCGGCGCCCGAGGGCGACCAGCGCGCCGAGGACCGCGCCGAGCAGCGCGCGGGCACGACGACCGACGTGAAAGCCACCGACCGCGAGCATCGAGAGAAGTCGCGCCAGGGCATGGACTCGGTCACGCAGAAGAACAAGCCGAAAGAGGCGCACGAGGCTATTGGCGGGCGTTTCGCGAACACCATCGGCCTCGACCGCGCGCGGGAGGACTGGGAGCACGCCGCCTACCAGATGGGCGTGGAGCTCGAATCGTTCGCGCGCATGTGGGGCACCGAGGGCGCCGGGCTCGTCGCCACCATCAAGGCCGTCACGCGCGAGAAGCAGGATTACAGCGACTTCCTGCGCAAGTTCGCCACGCGTAACGAGGAGATCAAGGTCAACGACGACGAGTTCGACTACATCTACTACTGCTACGGCCTGAAGCTCTACGAGAACGTGCCGCTCATCGAGCCGCTCGAGTACGTGGACCAGAAGTCCGTGCGCGATTTCGTGATCGCCATCGACACGTCCGCCTCCACGAGCGGCGAGCTAGTGAACAAGTTCATCACGAAGACGTACAACATCCTGCAGGACTCGCAGAGCTTCTCGACGAAGCTCAACCTGTACATCATCCAGGCGGACGCCGAGATCGCCGACGTGGCGCACATCACCTCGAAGCGTGAGTTCGAGCGCTATATCGACACGATGGAGCTGCACGGCATGGGCGGCACGGACTTCCGCCCTGTTTTCGACTGCGTGGACCGGCTCGTGGAGACGCGCGAGCTGGAGAACCTGGGCGGCCTGATCTACTTCACGGACGGCCAGGGCACCTACCCGAAGACGAAGCCCGACTACGACACGGCGTTCGTCTTCGTGGACGACGCCTTCGCCGAGCACCTCGTGCCCTCGTGGGCCATGAAAGTGCTGCTTGAGTCGGAGGACATCGAGAAGTTTTCGGACGACTAAGCGTCCTGGACCGCACAGTTTGGTTTCAAGCCCCGTCAGGAGGTATGCATGAACATTAAGGAAGCAAAGCAGCAGATCGCGAACGCCATGCGCGCGTACTTCACGAAGGACGAGTTCGGTCATTACGTCATCCCGATCGAGCGCCAGCGCCCGGTGTTCCTGCTCGGCGCGCCGGGCATCGGCAAGACGGCCATCATGGAGCAGATCGCCCAGGAGCTCGGCGTGGGCCTGGTGAGCTACTCCATGACGCACCACACGCGCCAGAGCGCGCTCGGCCTGCCGTTCATTGCGCAGAAGACGTACGGCGGCGTGGAGTACGAGGTCTCCGAGTACACCATGAGCGAGATCATCGCCTCGGTCTACGACGCCATCGAGCAGACGGGCCAGCAGGAGGGCATCCTGTTCCTGGACGAGATCAACTGCGTGTCCGAGACGCTGACGCCCGCCATCCTGCAGTTCCTGCAGTACAAGGTGTTCGGCCGCCATCGCGTGCCGGACGGCTGGATCGTCGTGACGGCGGGCAACCCGCCGGAGTACAACCGCTCCATCCACGACTTCGACATCGCCACGTGGGACCGCTTGAAGCGCATCGACGTCGACCCGGACTTCGCGGTGTGGAAAGAGTACGCGGTGGCGCAGGGCGTGCACCCTGCCGTGCTCACCTATCTGGAGATCCGCTCCGACGACTTCTACCGCGTTGAGACGACGGTCGACGGCAAGAGCTTCGTGACCGCGCGCGGCTGGGACGACCTGTCGCAGATGATCAAGCTCTACGAGCGCAACGGCATCGTGGTGGACGGCCTGCTCGTGGGTCAGTACGTGCAGAACGCCGAGATCGCGAAGCGCTTCGCGGTGTACTACGACCTGTTCAACAAGTACAAGAGCGACTACCAGGTGGAGGACATCCTGGACGGCGCCGCGAGCGAGGCCATCAAGGCGCGCGCTGTGGAGGCGGGCTTCGACGAGCGCATCTCGCTCATCGGCCTGCTCATGGACGCGCTGGGCGAGCGCCTGCGCGCGGCCGTGCTGGCGGAGCGCGCAGTGGAGCTGTGCCATGGCAAGCTGGCCGCCCTGAAGGAGGGCTGCGTCGATTACATCGGCTTCAGCTACTACATGACCTTTGCCATCGAGCACAAGGCCGACAACCCCTTCTACGATTACCGCGAGAGCACCGACCTGGTCCGCAACCCCTTTGTCCAGGCATCGGACTGGGGCTGGCAGATCGACCCGGTGGGCCTGCGCTATGCCCTGAACTGGATGACCGACCGCTACACCCAGCCCCTCTTCATCGTGGAGAACGGCCTTGGCGCCTACGACCAGGTGGAAGCCGACGGCTCCATCCGCGATGACTATCGCATCGCCTACTTCCAGCAGCACATCGCCCAGATGAAAAAGGCAGTGGAAGAGGACGGCGTCGATCTGATCGGCTACACTCCCTGGGGCTGCATCGACCTGGTGTCGGCCGGCACCGGCGAGATGGACAAGCGCTACGGCTTTATCTACGTGGACAAGCACAACGATCACACCGGCACTCTGGAGC
>CASEJD010000159.1 GCA_949288145.1 uncultured Coriobacteriia bacterium | reverse complement strand
CGCTGCCCTCCCGGACGGCGCGGCTGGGGCGCAACTCGCCCCTCCCGAAACGTGAAAAAGTACCTGACCCTTTTTCACATCCCCGGCCGCCGCTTCCCCTCCGGCGGCGGCCGGGCTCCCCTCGGACAACAGAAGAGCCCCTCGGCGGGCGTGGCTTGCTCCCCCCTAATCCCCCTTGCAAACAGCGAGCCACCTCCGCCGAGGGGCTCTTCTGCGTGCGTACGGGGGACGACCAAGCCGAACAGGCGCTTTCGGTTCGCTCACTCATATATACGGAAAGCCTGGAAAGGCGCGGTTCCGGTTCAGAGGGGTTCTAGGTTCGGTTGCACGAGGCACTGCGGTCGTCTAGGACGATTGCCTGGAGAGGAGAGGGTGCGCCCGCCGCGGTCGTACGAGGCGTCAGTTGCGCGCAGGAGCGGCCTCTCGGGCGGCAATCGCACAGGCGAACGGCCGCTCTCAGGATGACTTCCCCTGTTTTGCGCACGCGGAAGCTCGAATGTGCGCACTCGTGATTCTTAAGATGCACGAGTGCGAACGGTGAGCGTAGAATAGTGTCCAAGAGCTAACCACCACCAGGCAAAACGCTGGGATTCTCCGAAGCGGTTCTCATGGTTGGGGTCGAGCGGTGCCATTTCATGATTCTTAAGAATCACGAGTGCGCATAATCGACCGGAAGCGCGACGCAACATGACGAGCTGCCAGTGGCGCAACACGGCGAATCAGAGCGGCGCGACGCCGTATGGCGGGTTGCCGACAGCATGACGCAGGCGGCAAGTCTCCAGCAGCACGACACAGCGCGGCGAGTTGCCCTCCTCTTCTTACTCCACTTCTTCCAGCATGCGGCAGGCGAGCCAGACGCGGAGGAGGTCGTCGCCAGGGAGGGCGGGGTTCTCCAGGTCGATGCCGGAGATGGCCTTGATGCGCTTGATGCGGTACGCGAGCGTGTTGCGGTGCACGAATAGGGCGTCGGCGGCCCGGTTGACGTTGCAGCCGTGGTCCAGGTACACGCGCAGGGTGCGCACGTACTCGGTGCCGTCGGCGGCGTCGTTCGCCGCCAGGCGCGAGACGGACTCCGGCACGAGCCAGTCCACGTCGCGGCGCACGTCGAGCCGCTCCGCCAGGTCCTGGCAGAACACGTCGTCGTAGAAGCACGTGCGGATGGAGCCGAGCATGCCGCCGTGGTCGCTTTCCGCCCAGGAGATCGCGCAGTGCGCCTGGTCGCGCGCCGCGGCCAGGCGGCGGAAGTCCGTGTGCAGCGAGCTCACGCCTGCCACGAGCTCCGCCGGGTCGTCGGGGTCGAGCGCTTTTTGCTGGAACTCCTCCCGCATGGAGGCGTAGGGTCGGTCCTTGTCGCGCACGACCATGATGCAGCCGCCGCCGGTCGAGAACACGCACGAGCGCGGGTAGGCCTGCTCGAGCTGCTGCTGGACGTGGCGCCCCACCTCGTAGCGTTTCGCGCCGGTCACGGCGCCGCCGTTGCGCGAGGTGCCGTCGTCGGGCCGCGCGGTGCGCAAAAGCGTCGTCTCGGCGGTCAGGTTCAGGTGGGCGGCGTCCTTGCCGAGCGCCTTCGTGTCCACGGAATTGACGGCGTAGCAGACGTAGTATGCGTCGTCGATGCTCCAGCCGCGCTTCGCCAGGCCGCGCAGCAGCGCCTGCTCGCTGGCGGGCCGTCCTTCCAGCAGGCGGTAGAGCGGGTCGCTCGCGATGCTCGAGAGCTCGCGGTACGTGCTCCGGTGGACGGCCAGCGTGAGCATGCTGGCCACGTGCTCCACGAGCGTGATGTCGGCGTCCGTGAAGGGCGCGTTCACGTCCATGAGCTCGAACATGCCGTGCATGCCGTCCTCGGCGATGAGGTTGCGGTAGATGTAGTGCCGGCCGGTCTCGCGGTCTTCCACCATGACGGCCTGCTTGCGCAGGTACTCGTCGGAGACCACGCGGCGCCACGTTTCCGAATAGCGCTCGACCGGGCACACGCCGGTCTCGATGGTGGGCGTCCAGAAGCGGTCGTGGAAGTCGGACGGCAGCGAGCCGGCGGTCAGCACGAACAGCAAGGCCGAGTCCGCCAGCAAAAGCGGGTTCTTGAACGCGCGCGCCACCACGTCGAAGACCTTTTGGAGCGGCTCGCTCGCGGCGATGGCGCGCAGCACGTCGTCCGACCACTGGTCGAGCTTCGCGCGCATGTCGAGCAACGCGGTGTAGGGTTCCTGGAACGTGCACGGCCCTTCAAGCGCGAGGGCGGGCATGCCGGAGCGCGCGGCGTCGATGGGGCCGATGGTCAGGTACGCGCACCCCGCATGCGCCCACGGCGGCGGCAGGATGCGGTACGTGGCGGGGTCGAGCAGGTACAGGCAGCCTTTCTGCGGTGTGGAGAACGCGCTGAAGACTTCGGTGCGGTCGAGGTCAAGCACGGCCGAATGCTGATAGTGGCATCGTGGCTGCCATGCGGCGAGCGCCGATGCTGCCAGGTCCAGGTTGAATTTCATGGCGAGCCCCCTCTGCTCGAGTTCACGGTGTCGGTTTTGCGGGCGATCGCGACGGGCGAACAGGCGTCGCAGCGCGCGAATGGGCACTTGTGCATGATACACAAGTGCTTGCGCGTCCTTTCTTGCTTCACGCCGATGACCGCGGATTCTCGGCCTCGTACACTGAATGAGCGGTCGACGACCACGAAAGCGGTAACGGCGAGATGATGCGCGAATGCTCGTTCTTCTGCCCGACCTCCTTTGAAGGCGGAATGGGATGCCCCACGGATTCGCGCATCGCTCGTTCGCTCGCCACGCTGCCGAAAGGCGGCGCGGCAGCTTCGTTGGGGTGAGGTTTCGACTGTGCATGCTGCATAACCATCCGATTCGCCGGCTCCCGCGTTGTGAGGGGGTGCCCGCCGGCGCGAATGGAGGCGCTCGGGGGATTGGGCCTTTCCTGATGGGGCCCAGGCCCGGGGCGCCTTCTCTTGTCCGCGATAGTCTTGCTGCAGCCCTACGGCTGCCCCGCTTACGACCTTGCCGCGGCTCTATGGCAGTTCCGGCGGGCTCGAAATGGCGCAAAATCACCGATGTTTGCCCATCTGGGAGCTCAGGCGGAACGAATGCGCATTATACGGAATGAATGCAGATCGTTTGGCCGCTTTGCATGCTGAAGGGGGGTCAATATCGACGATATTGCGCCAAGCGAAAGGCTACGGGGAATGCACCAGCGGAAAGGATAGTGTGCCAAACGAAAGGCCGCCCCGGCATGCACCGACGGCCTTGGGGCGTTCTATGGGAGTGTCGCGAAAGGCGTGCCCGCTCCTACTGCAGCAGGGCGGCGACCTTGCCGATGAGCGGCTCGAAGCTCACGCCGCGCGCCTGGAACTCAGGCTGCTTGCTCGAGACGATCATGGCGTCGTGCGTGAAGTCGCCGGCGAACGCCACGGCCTCGCGCAGCGTGCGGCCTGCCATGACGGCGGCCAGCAGGCAGGAGCAGTACAGATCGCCCGTGCCGTGGAGCATGTAGGGCAAGAACTCGTTGTTGACCTCGAAGAAGTCGCCCTCGGCGGTGCCCACGAAGTTGCGGATGAGGCCGTCGCCGCGCTGGATGCCCTTGAGCACGACGGTCTTCGCGCCCTTCGCGATGAGCGCGTCCACCAGGCGCTTCGCCTCTTCATCAGAGATGTTCTCGCCGCCCCAGTCTTCGCCGATGGGCTCGCCCAGGATGATGGCTGCCTCGGTCAGGTTCGGCGTCAGGATGTCCGCGCCGGCGGCAAGCTCGGCCATGGCGGCGCAGAGCTCGGGCGTGTAGGTGGGGTAGACCTTGCCGTGGTCGGCCATGACCGGGTCCACCACGCGCAGGGCCTTCGGGTACATGGCGTACAGGTCGCGGATGCGGTCGACCTGTTCGGGCGCGCCCAGGAAGCCGGAGTACACGGCGTCGATCTCAACGCCGATGTTCTTCCACGCTGCCAGGTAGTCCGACAGCATCTCGGTGGTGTCGTGCATGTACCAGCCGGGGAATGCCGTGTGCGAGGAGAACAGGCCGGTCGGCACCGGGCACACGTCGCATCCTGCTGCGGAGAGGGTGGGGATGGCGATGCCCAGCGAGCATTTGCCGTAGCCGCACAGGTCGTGCACGGCGGCCACGCGGGGGATGTAGGCGCCTTCGCGCTGGTACAGGGTCTCGGTCATCTTTGAAGCCTTCTTTCGATTGACCTACAAAACCAATGGACGCAACGGTAATACAAAAAGGCGCCCGCGGGGGCGCCTTCATGCAATTGTTACTTCGACTCTTCCTCGTCGTCATCGTCGTCGAAGAAGCTCCAGTCGTCCTCGGTCTTCTCGTGGTTCTTGAAGCGCTTGCGGGTGCGGCGCTCCAGCACCACGGAGACGAGCAGCGTCGCGACCAGGAAGATGCCCACGAGCGCGCCCAAGCCGGCGTACGTCTGGAAGAAGAAGTGGTACAGCGCGTCGAAGTCCATCGGTCGCTTGCTCTCCTTTGTTACTCGGGTCGCCGCGCGGTGGCGCGGCATGTCGTGTCGTGCAGCCTCACAGGATACACCAAGCAAGTGGGAAACGGCATGGTGAGCGCGGGGATTCGTGCGCGGTTCATATCAGAGTCCGCCAATGATCCCATCGCGATCCGGTCGCGCGCTTGCGACGCGATGGGATGCGGGCGTTAGCGCAGCTTCTTGATATACGGGATGAGCGGCAGGTGGTCGTTCGCCAGGTTCACGATGCGGCCCACGAGCAGCGCGGCGATGACCGTGCCGACGCCGATGCCGTTCAAGTAGCCGAAGAGCGCCAGCGAGAGCGCCACTGCGATGAGCATGAGCGAGATGTCGAACAGGTTCTTGATGGTGCCGAAGCGCGCCGAGCCGAAGCGGCGGCTAACCACGATGTAGATGGCGCGCACGAGGCCTTCGCCCGGCACCGTGAGCACGTCGGGCGCCACTTCGACGGCAACGCCCACGCCCAGGATGACGCAGCCTGCCAGCAAGGCCGCCAGCTGCAAGGGCAGCGTGGCGGGGTCGAGCCAGGAGAGCATGCCCATGCTGACGTCCAAAAAGGCGCTGAACACCACGTTGACGGCGATTTGCAGCACCTGGATAGGGCGGTACTCACGACGCAGGAGCACGGGCTGCAGCGCGATGAACACCATGTTCATGATGAACGTGAACTGGCCGATGGTCAGCGGAAGCGCCAGGCTCAGCACGTACGCGACGCTCGAGATGGGAGAGGTGCCAAGCGCCGCTTTCGTGATGAGCGCGATGCCGAAGGAGTTCACGAGCACGCCGACGATGAACCAAGCGTAGCGCAGCGCCATGGTCCTGGCGTGCCCCTTCTGTGCGGCGGCGCCCTTCGTCTTCTCGGTGGTGGTGTCGTTCGTGGTGATCTCAGCCTGTGCGTCCGTGGTGCATCGCCTCTTTCTGCTCGCGCGTGATGTGCTGGCTTTCCTCGAGAATGCGCGAAAAGCCTTTGTGCCATGGAATAAAACGAGCCCTGAACTGGGCTCAGGCACCATCTTACACCTCGGCGCGAGCGCGCGGCGCCTTCAAGCATGGTTTTCGTGTGGAATGGCGGTTCGCCGTCCCCGGTTTTCTCCTGCGGTATACTGAACGGACGACCAAAAACCACCAGCTGTGTAAAAGGAGCGCTTCAGTATGCTGGACCTTCGTTTCGTTCGCGAGAACCAAGATGCCGTCGCCGCCGCCATGGAGGCGCGCAACGCCCGTTGGGACAAGGACCGTTTCGCCGAGCTTGACGCGGCGCGCAAAGCCGCCATCGCCGAAGAGGAGTCCTTGCAGGCCGAGCGCAACTCCCTCTCCAAGGAGATCGGCGCGCTCATGGGCCAGGGCAAGAAGGACGAGGCCGAGGCCACCAAGGAGCGCGTCCGCCAGATCAACGAGCAGCTGGCCGCGGCGTCCGCCAAGCGCGAGGAGGTGGACGGGGAGCTCCACCAGATCCTGATCTCCACGCCGAACATGCCCTCCGACACCACGCCGGTGGGCAAGGACGAGAACGACAACCCGGAGGTCCGCCGCTGGGGCACCCCGCGCGATTTCGCGGCCGAGGGCATCGAGGCGAAGCCGCACTGGGACCTGGGCTCTGACCTGGGCATCATCGACGCCGAGCGCGCCGTCAAGCTAGCGGGCAGTCGCTTCACGCTGCTCGGCGGCCTGGGCGCCCGCCTGGAGCGCGCCATCATCAACTTCATGGCCGACATGCACACCTCCCGCGGCTACAAGGAATGGTGGTGCCCGGCCATGGCCAACGGCACCACGCTGTTCGGCACCGGCCAGCTGCCGAAGTTCGAAGAGGACCTGTTCAAGACCCGCGAGGGCATGTACCTCATCCCGACGGCGGAGGTCCAGCTGACCAACATCCACGCCGGCGAGGTGCTTGAGGCGGCGGACCTGCCGCTGCACTACTGCGCCTTCACCCCGTGCTTCCGTGAGGAGGCGGGCAGCGCCGGCCGCGACACGCGCGGCCTTATCCGCCTGCACCAGTTCGACAAGGTCGAGATGGTCAAGTACGCCAAGCCGGAGGAGAGCTTCGACGAGCTCGAGTCCATGGTGGCCGACGCCGAGAACATCCTGCAGACGCTCGGCCTGCCGTACCGCGTGATCACGCTGTGCACCGGCGACATGGGCTTCTCTGCCGCCAAGACCTACGATCTCGAGGTCTGGCTGCCGTCCTACGACAGCTACAAGGAGATCTCCTCCTGCTCCAATTGCACGGACTTCCAGGCCCGTCGTGCCAACATCAAGTACCGCGACCCCGAGAACTTCAAGGGCACGCGCTACGTCCACACGCTCAACGGCTCCGGCCTGGCGGTCGGCCGCACCATGGCCGCCATCCTGGAGAACTACCAGCAGGCCGACGGCAGCGTGAAGGTGCCCGAGGCGCTCGTGCCGTACATGGGCGGCGTTGAGGTCATCACTGCCGAATAGCGGCGGCGCATACCGCGGCACACACGGACTGAAACGAAGCATCGACGTGGCGGAAACGAAGAAGAAACCCACCCTCCGCAAAGCGCCGAAGGGTTCGCTCAAGGAAGCGGGCGACGGCGCGGTCTCGGCGAAAGAGGCCGCGCAGGACGTCCGCGCCCTGGAGCAGCACGAGAAGGCGGCGGCGAAGAAGGCCGTGCGCGACGCGAACGAGGCCTCCAAAGAACGCAAGCGGCAGGCCAAGCAAGACGAGAAAGCGGCGAAGGCCGAGGCAAAGGCGGCTGCGAAGAAAGAGCGCGCCGAGCGCAAGGCGCAAGAGAAGGCGGCCCGCGCCGAAGCGCGCGGGCGCGACAAGGCGAAGCGCCTCGCTCGCAAGAAGGGCGCCTCCGAGGAGGAGGCTTCTGCCGAGGCTGGCGCTGAGACTGAAGCGTCGCCCGGGGTCGAGGCTGCTGCTGCCGAGGGCGCAGAGTCCGCGGCAGCGGAGGCCGCTCCCGCCGCGGACGGTTCCGAAACCAAAGAAGAGTCGTTCGCCGAGGCCCTCGAGCGCGACCTCGAGGATGCGAGCGCGCATTTGGACGGCATCGGAGGCAAGGGCTCGTCAGGTCCCGACGTGCAGTTCGTGTCGG
>CASEJD010000158.1 GCA_949288145.1 uncultured Coriobacteriia bacterium | reverse complement strand
TCCGGGCCTGACCCCGATCAACCGCTCGTCGAACTTCAGCTCGCTGCTTTCGCAGATCGAGAGTGAGCAGTCGCGTCTGCAGCATGAGAAGGAAGCCCGCAAGGCGGCAGCGAAGAGCGGCCCGCGCAAGGGCGCCCCGGCGCAGGGCGGTGGCAAGCGCGCCCAGAAGGCCGCAGCCAAGGGCCACAGCTTCGAGCCGGACGTGCCGGAGCTGACCGGCGCCGCCGCGGGCGAGGACCGCTACGCCCAGATGGCCGTCCAGGCCGAGAAGCTCCAGCGCGACAAGGTGCTCGCTGAGGCGCGCGCCGCCGTCGAGGCCGCCTCGCACGAGACCGGCGCCGGCAAGGGCCGTCGCCAGAAGCGCAAGGAGAAGCGCGAGCAGGAGAAGCGCCAGCGCATGGAGGCCGCTGCCATCGAGAAGGGCATCGACCCGACGCTCGTGCTGGACGACTCCGTCATCGAGATTCCGCAGGGCGCCACGGTGGCCAAGTTCGCCGAGCTCATCGGCGTGCAGCCCAACGACGTGGTCAAGCGCCTGTTCATGCTGGGCCAGGTGCTCACGCTGACCCAGTCCATGTCCGACGAGCTCATCGAGCTCATCGCCGACGACATGAACCGCAAGGTGCGCGTCGTCTCGCCGGAGGAGGAGTTCGCCGTCGTCTACCATGACGCGCCCGAGGACCTCAAGCCCCGCCCGCCGGTGGTCACGGTCATGGGCCACGTCGACCACGGTAAGACGTCCCTGCTCGACGCCATCCGCCACACCGGCGTCGTGGCGAGCGAGGCCGGCGGCATTACCCAGCACATCGGCGCGTCCGTCGTCGACATCAACGGCCGCCAGATCACGTTCATTGACACGCCGGGCCACGAGGCGTTCACGGCCATGCGCGCCCGCGGCGCCCAGGTGACCGACGTCATCGTCCTGGTGGTCGCTGCCGACGACGGCGTCATGCCGCAGACCATCGAGGCAATCAACCACGCGAAGGCGGCCGACGTGCCGATCGTCGTGGCCGTCAACAAGATCGACAAGCCCGGCGCCGACCCGACGCGCGTGCGCCAGGAGCTCGTCGAGTACGGCGTCATCCCCGAGGAGTGGGGCGGTCAGAACATGTTCGTCGAGGTCTCCGCGAAAAAGCAGCTGCACATCGACGACCTGCTCGAGACCATCATCCTGCAGGCCGACGTGCTCGAGCTCAAGGCGAACCCCGACGCGCTTGCGTCCGGCTTCGTCATTGAGGCGAACCTCGACAAGGGCCGCGGCCCGGTGGCCACCGTCCTCGTGCAGCGCGGTACGCTGCACCCGGGCGACGCCGTCGTTGCGGGCACGTCGCACGGCCGCGTCCGCGCGCTCGTCAACCCGCGCGGTCAGCATGTCGACGCCGCGGGCCCGGCGGACCCGGTCGAGATCCTCGGCCTGTCCTGCGTGCCCACCGCCGGCGACGAGTTCCGCGTCTTCGAGGACGAGCGCGACGCGCGCAAGCTCGCTGAGGAGCGCGCGCTGCGCGAGCGCCTGGCCGAGCAGGAGAAGAAGGCCCACATGAGCCTCGACGACCTGTTCAACCGCATCGAGGAGGGCAAGCAGACCGACCTCAACCTCATCGTCAAGGCCGACGTCCAGGGCTCCATCGAGGCCCTGCGCGACGCCTTCGACAAGATGGACCAGTCGGAGGTCAAGATCAACATCGTCCACTCGGCCGTCGGCGGCATCACCGAGACCGACGTCACGCTGGCTGCGGCCTCCGACGCCATCATCATCGGCTTCAATGTGCGCCCGACCGGCAAGTCGAAGCAGCAGGCCGAGAAGGAGAAAGTGGACATCCGCCTGTACCGCGTCATCTACCAGGCCATCGAGGACATCAACGCCGCGCGCGTTGGCCTGCTGTCCCCGGACATCGTGGAGCAGGACACGGGCACCGCGGAGGTGCGCGACACCTTCAAGGTCCCGAAGGTGGGCACCATCGCCGGCTGCTACATCACCGAGGGCGAGATCTCCCGCGACGACAAGGTGCGCATCGTCCGCGACGGCACCGTCATCTTCGAGGGCAAGATCAGCTCGCTGCGCCGCTTCAAGGACGACGTCAAGACCGTCAAGCAGGGTTACGAGTGCGGCATCGGCATCGACGGCTACCAGGACATCAAGCTGGGCGACCTCATCGAGGGCTTCAAGGTCGTCGAGGTGGAGCGCACCGAGTAAGCGCGCTCAGAACGCGAACAGTTCGAATGAATCGAGGCGGGCGAGAGGCGGTATACTCTCGTCCGCCTTCGTGCACGAATGAGCGAAAGCTCACGACGAAAGGACGACTTCCATGAAACAGGGGGCATCCAGCCGTAAAGTGAACGAGCAGGCGCGCGAGGTCATCGCGTCGATTATGCTCTTCGACATATCCGACCCGCGCCTGCGCCTGGTGACCATCACGGGCTGCGAGGTGAGCTTCGACCGAAGCTACTGCAACGTGTACTACACTGCCGAGCGCGGCAGCTACGAGAGCACCGCCGAGGCGTTCCGCAAGGCCTCCGGCCGCATCCGCTCGCTTATGGCGCGCCAGCTATCCTGGCGCGTGGCGCCGGAGCTGCGCTTTATCCTCGACACGAGCGTCGACGAGGCCGAGCGCATCTCCACCGCGCTGAACGCTGACTTCGAGCGCAACGCGGACTCCGCGGCGAAGAACGCCGAGCGTGAGGCCGCCGAGGCAGCCGCAGCGGAAGCAGCTGCGCTCGCTGCCGAAGATGACGAGTGGGACGATGACGACTTCGACGAGTACGACGAGGACGTCGTCCAGGACGACGAGGAGCGCTAGACCATGGCCGTCACGCTTCAGACGAACACCGACCTTGCGGGCATCGCCGCTCGGCTGAAGAGCGTCGAGACGGTCGCCATTTGCGGGCACGTGAACCCTGACGGTGACTGCTTGGGCTCGCAGCTCGCGCTCGCGCACGCGTTGCGGGCGCTCGGCAAGCAGGTGGACTGCCTGCTCGCGAAGCCTGATGCACTCGATGTTGGCATGCGCACGCTGCCGGGCTCCGAGGACCTTGTGCCCGCTGCGGAGTACGAGGGCTCGCCCGAGGCGTTCGTCGCCGTGGACGTGCCCACCCCCGAACGTCTCGGGGACGCCGCCGCGGTGCACGCTCGCTGCGCGCTCACGGTCACGATTGACCATCACGCGGTGCCCGAGGCCATGTCGCAGCTGAACTACGTGGATCCCGACGCGCCGGCGACGGCACAGTTGGTGTGGTATCTGGTGAAGGAGCTGGGCGTCGAGCCGAGCGTCGAGCTCGCGCAGTGCGCGTACGCGGGCCTTATGACGGATACGGGCGGGTTTCGCTACCAGCAGACCGATGCCGCGTGCTTCCATGCCGCCGCGGAGATGACGGCGGCGGGCGCGAGCCCCTCTGACGCCGCGGTCGCGTTCTTCCAGAACCGCTCGCTCGCGTCGGTGCGCCTGATGGAGCGCATGCTCGCTCGCGCCGAGATCGACCTCGAGCGCGGGTTCGCGCTGTCGCACGTCACGCTCGCCGACTTCGAGGAACTCGAGGCCGTCCGCGCCGACGCTGAGTCGCTCGTCGACACGCTGCGCTCCGTT
>CASEJD010000157.1 GCA_949288145.1 uncultured Coriobacteriia bacterium | reverse complement strand
GTGGCGGTGGCGCTCGACCCCACGGTCCGCGCCGTGAAGGCGGCGGCGGACGCGGGCGCGAACGTGCTGGTGACGCACCATCCCGCGTTCCTCGAGCCGCCTTCGCACTTCCGCCCTGCGGCCACCGAGCCCTCTGCCGACGGCGCGGTGGTCTGGGAGGCAATCTCCCGCGGCGTGGCGCTCATGAACTTCCACACCGCGCTCGACGTTTCGCGCGAGGCCCAGCGCGTGCTTCCCGACATGCTCGGCCTGCAGTTCAAGGGCGTCGTCGAGCGCATCGAGGAGGGCCGCGGCCTCGGCTACGGCCAGGCGTGCGCCACGAAGGCGTCAGACGCGCCGTTCACCCTGCGCCACCTGGCGGCGCGCTGCACGGCCGTCTTCGGCCGCCCGCCGCGCGTGTGGGGCGATTTCGACCGCGTCCTGAGCATGGTGGTCACCACCACCGGGTCGGCGGGCGACATGCCGCAGCGCTGCCTGGACGCCGGCTACGACTGCCTTGTGTGCGGCGAGGTGAAATATCACGCCGCGCTCTCCGCTGCCGAAGCGGGCTTGTGTATCATTGACCTGGGACATGACACGTCGGAGCTGCCGTTGTGCACCGTGCTCGTCGAGGCGCTCGCTGCCGCGGGCGTGCCCGAGGAGTCCATCACCGCCTTCGAGCAGTCCGACAATTGGGCGCATCCCGAGGCCGTCCGCCGGTAACCGCCGAAGGACGACGCCGCGAGGCGTCCGTAAGAACGCGCACGCAGGCGCCCGACGGTGCGACGGGCGCGAACACGATGGGAGGACCACATGCCGCTGACCAACGATCAGGTGCAGCCGCTGCTCGTGCTGCAGCAGATCGACCTTGAGATCCGCCAGAAGCAAAAGCAGCTCGATTCCTTGCCGCAGCGTGCGCAGATTGCCGAGGCGCGCGCTAAGCGCGCCCAGATCGCCGAGAAGGAAGCGCAGGTCAAGACGCTGCTCACGAATGTCGAGCGCGAGCTCGACCATGCGCGCTTCGAGGACTCGCAGCTCTCCGAGAAATCCGAGGAGGCCCAGGCGAAGATCGCGGATGCCACCGGCGACTACCGTGCGGTCGAGGCGCTCACGAAGGAGCTCGATGGCTTCTCGAAGCGCCGCGAGTCCTTGGCCGAGACCATGGGCGAGCTCAAGACGCGCAAGGCGCAGGTCGAGAAGGTGGGCGCGCAGATCGCGGCGGCACTCCAGGCCATCGACGCCCAGGAGCAGCAGGCGGTGACGAGCTTCCAGCAGGAGGGCGGCGCGCTCACCGAGGCCATCGCGAAGGCGCAGGCGGCGCGCGCCGACCTGTCCGGCCGCATGGACGCGGAGGTGCTCGCGCGTTACGACAAGGCCGCGAAAAGCCACGGCGGCGTGGGCGTGGCGCGCTTGGACGAGCAGCAGAAGTGCTCAGCGTGCCGTAACCGCGTCCCTGACAACCGCATGCCGCAGGTCCGTCGCGAGGCGCCGCTGTCCGCGTGCCCCTCGTGCGGACGCCTGCTCGTGGTGGGCTAGGGGTTGCAATGAGAGTCGCGCAGCGCGAAGACCGCGAGCGCCTCGAGCGCGCGGGCATGCTCGCCCCTGACGCCGCGTTCTCCGACGCGGCGCAGCGTGCTGCAGGCCGTGCGCAGGACGCGCTGCGCACCGACTACCAGCGCGACCGCGACAAGATCATCCATTCGAAGGCCTTCCGCCGTCTTTCGCACAAGACCCAGGTGTTCTTGGCGGCGGAGGGCGACCATTTCCGCACGCGCCTCACACACACGCTCGAAGTGGCGCAGATCGCGCGCACGGTGGCACGCGCGCTCAGCCTGAACGAGGACCTGACCGAGGCCATCGCGCTCGGGCACGATTTGGGGCACACGCCGTTCGGCCATGCAGGGGAGCGCGCGCTTTCGGCGTGCTTGGCACGCTATCGCGGTATCGACCCGGGCTCCGCCGAGGGCAAAGCGCTCTACCGTCATAACGTACAGTCCTTGCGCGTGGTGGACGTTATCGAGCGCGAAGGGCGCGGCCTGGGGCTCACCGACGAAGTGCGCGACGGCATCCTGCACCATACGGGCACCGAACTCCCGCGCACCATGGAAGGTCGCATCGTGGCCATCGCCGACCGCATCGCCTACGTGAACCACGACATCGACGACGCCATCCGCTCGGGCCTGCTCACGGAGTCCAGCCTGCCGGCAGATCCGCGCCGCGTCATCGGCTCCGACCATTCCGCGCGCATCGAGGCGCTCGTCACGGACCTCGTGGAGCACTCGGCGCTCGCGGGTGACATCGCGCTGAGCGACCGCATGGGCCAGGCGCTCGCGGACCTGCGCGCGTTCATGTTCCGCTCCGTGTACCTGTCCGTTCCCGTCGTGCGCGAGCAGCGCAAGGCCATCCACCTCGTGACGGAGCTCTTCGACCACTTCCTGGGGCATCCGGCCGACGTGCCGGGCGAGTACCGTGCCATCTCCGACGGCGACGACGCGCGCGCCGTGACGGACTTCGTGGCGGGCATGACCGACCGCTACGCGCGCACCGTCTACGAGGACCTCTTCGTCCCGCGCCCTTGGCGCTAGCTGGGGCGTTCGTTTCTCCAACTCCTCCCTTGCGCGGGGCGTCAGGCTGTGCGAACATAGCGCACCGTGACCATGCGAGAGGACATACAGAAAGCGTTCGGAGCCGCGTTCCCCATCATGCTGGGGTACGTGGCCATCGGCCTGCCGTGCGGCATCCTGTGCTCGTCCATCGGGCTCAGCCCGCTGCAGTGCTTCCTGCTCTCGGCGTTGTTCTATTCCGGCGCCGGCCAGTTCATGATTCCGAACATGTGGCTCGCGGCGTCGCCCGTCACGGCCATCATCGCGTCCGTGGCGTTCGTGAACACGCGCCAGATGCTCTATAGCGCCTCGTTCGCCCCGTTCTGCGAGAAGGCGAAAAAGCGCCTGTCGTTCTTCTTCGCCGCCACCGTGACCGACGAGAGCTACGGCGTGAACATGGCCCACTTCCAGCTGGGCGAATGGAGCGTGCGCCGCGGCCTGCTCGTGAACCTGTTCTCGCAGTCCAGCTGGACGCTCTCGAACGTGTTGGGCGCCGTCATCGGCAACGCCATTTCCGTGCCGTTGGCCATCGCGTCGTTCGCCATGACGTCCATCTTCATCTGCCTCCTCTGCAGCCAGAAGGTCACGCCTGAGAACGCCGTCGCCGTGGTGGTCGCCATGGTGGGCGTCGTCGTGTGCAAGGGCATCGGCCTTTCGGGCCCTGCCATCTTGATCGGCGCGGTCATCGGCGTCATCGCCGCGTTCGCCTTCGCTCGCGTGCGCGCGGCGAAGGGGAAGGAGCGTGCCGCATGATGGGCTGGGGGGACTTCCTGATCATCCTGGCAGTGTGCGGCGTGGCCATGCTCGTCTGCCGCGTGCTGCCGCTGTTCCTGCTGAAGGGGCGCGAGCTGCCCGAGGGCGTGAAACAGGCGCTCGGGTTCATCCCGCCGGCAGCGTTCGCCGCGCTCGTGGCGAACGACCTGCTCTCACCGGGCATGTTCGACGCGGGGCTGTGGCCGGCTGCGGAGCCGCTGCTCGCTGCGGTGGCCGTCATCATGGTGTCGGTCGTCACGAAGTCGCTTCTATGGAGCGCCGTGACCGGCGTCGCGGTCTACGCGCTGCTCAGCATGATCTAGCGGGGGAGGCGCGGGCGCAAGGCTCGCATCGGCCGCACCGCTTGGGCGAAAATGGATTCGCGCCATGATAGGCTCCCGTGAGGGAGCCTTTTTCGTGCGAATTTTCGTAATGACACGCCCCCGGGCGTTTGCAAACGAACGGGGTGTGGTATCATGCACGGGTCGCAAAAGCGCGAGGGTGAACCGTCCCTGGTCCAGCCTCCTGCGAAGGGCTCGGCTCGTGCACATTCTATGGTGGATGCGCAGGGGTCGAAATACCACTTGCGGGAGAGAGGGCAACGCACTATACTAACAAATCGCGTCTTTTGACAGACACTGCAATTCTGTAGTTGAGCTTATAGAAGGATTAGGGACAATGGACATCATCCGCGCTATCGAACAGCAGCAAATCAAAGAGGACCTGCCGAAGTTCAACGTCGGCGACAACGTGAAGGTTCACTATCGCATCAAGGAAGGCAACCGCGAGCGTATTCAGGTCTTCCAGGGCGACGTCATCCGTCGTCACGGCCATGGCGCCCGTGAGACGTTCACCGTCCGCAAGATTAGCTTCTCCGTCGGCGTGGAGCGCACCTTCCCGGTTCATTCCCCGAAGATCGACAAGATTGAGGTCACCCGTTACGGCAAGGTTCGCCGCGCGAAGCTGTACTACCTCCGCAACAAGGTGGGCAAGGCTGCCAAGATCAAGGAGAAGTCCTTCCGCTAAGCTTGCAGCGGTCCTCCGCAGCGCATGCCAAGCATTCGAAAAGCCCGGTTCGCCGGGCTTTTCTTATGCCCTGAGCCGGTTGTCCTCCCAGGCGGTATATTGACGTGATACAAGTTTACATAACGCCTGATAAACCTTGGAAAACAATCATCTGCACACATCATGCACAACATTCTGGAGCCCATATCGCAACCGTTCGCCAGCTCAAGGTGACCGTTGATGGCGCGTGCCGTTTCGAGGCCGTTACGCGACGGCGAGCTGAGCGTGCCTGACGGTAGCATCGGGGATTGTCCTATCAGCCAATAATTCGTCAAGGAGGGGAACGTGTACACATTCCTGCTCGGTCTCGCGGTCCTGCTCGCAGGAGGTTACCTTTACGGTAAGTTCTGCGAGCGGGTGTTCGGCCCCGATCACCGCAAGACCCCCGCGTACGCCATGGCCGATGGCGTCAACTACGTGCCCATGAAGAAGTGGAAGAACTCGCTGATCGAGCTTCTGAACATCGCCGGCACCGGCCCGGTGCTCGGCCCGATCCAGGGTATCCTCTTCGGTCCCATCGCGTTCGTGCTCATCCCGATCGGTTGCGTCCTCGGTGGCGCTGTGCACGACTACTTCAGCGGCATGATGAGCCTGCGCCATGGCGGCGAGCAGATGCCTGGCCTCATGAAGCGCTTCATGGGCCGAGGAGTGTACCAGATCTATAACGTGTTCGTCTGCCTGCTCATGTTCCTGGTGGGCGTCGTGTTCATCTATACGCCGGGCGACATGCTGGCAGGCTCCATTCTCGGCTTCTCCACCTCGTTCGTGGACGCGAACACCGGCGCCATGGCCTCGTGGGAGTCGCTCATTCCGCTGTTGGCAATCTACCTCATCATCCTGCTGTACTACCTGGTGGCCACTGTGTTCCCGATTGACACCATCATCGGGCGCATCTACCCGATCTTCGGCGCGATCCTCCTGCTGTCCGCGGTGGGCATCTTCGTGGGCCTGTTCGTGGGCGGCGGCATCACCACGCTCTCGGAGGTGTGGGGACCGTGGCCTGAGTGGGTGAACGAGGGCGTCATCGGCACGTCCTTCGGCTGCGGCTGGGCGAACCTCATCCCTATGTTCTTCATCACGGTGGCGTGCGGCATCGTCTCGGGCTTCCACAGCACGCAGGCGTGCATCATCGCGCGCTCCGTCAACAGCGAGTTCGAAGGCCGCAACACTTTCTACATGATGATGATCCTAGAAGGCTTCATCGCCATGATCTGGGCTGCCGCCGCCATGATCGTCTACACGAACGGCGCGGCCGAGGCGGGTGTCACGGGCGCCACGGCGGTCGTGGGCATCGTCTCGCGCAGCTTCCTCGGACCGGTGGGCGGCGTGGTGGCCATCTTGGGCGTCGTGGTGCTCGCCATTACCTCGGGCGACACCGCGCTGCGCTCTTTGCGCCTCATGCTTGCCGACTACTTCCACATCGACCAGGTGAAGACGGCCAAGCGCGTGGGCCTTTCGCTCGTCATCTTCATCCCGGTGGCCGCGGTGCTCATTTACTCCAAGATGGACCCGAACGGATTCAACGTTCTGTGGCGCTACTTCTCGTTCGCGAACGAGACGTGCGCGGTGTTCGCGTTCGCGCTCATCAGCGTGTACCTGTACAGCAAGCGCAAGCCGTGGATCATGACCATCATCCCGGGCATGTTCTACATGTTCGTGTGCTCGAGCTACCTGCTGAACGCGAAGATCGGCTTCAACCTCGATTGGTTGCCTGCCTACGTGGTCGCCGGCGTGCTGACCGTCGCGTACGCGGCGCTCATCCTGCGCGCGGGCGCGCGCCGTCGTGCGCGCCTGGACTCTGGCGAGCTCGATCCGAAGCAGTTCGACACGCCCGGCGCGTGGGACGGCGTCGAGGAGGACGTGCCCAAGGAGGCGTAAGGTCTTTTCCGTCCGAAACTCTTCGCGGCATCGAGTCGTGACGGCTCAAACGAAAGCGGCGGCCCGCTTCCCGTGGGGGAGGCGGGCCGCCGGCGTTGGTGGACTTTTCGTGCGAGGTTAGTAGAGCTCTTGGACGTCGAGCGGGGGGCTCGCGCTCTCGATGATTTGCTTGTTGCCGAAGACGCAGACGGCGCGGCGGCCTTGCAGGCGGTCGAAGACGCCTGCCTGGGCGCGGAGCTGCTCGGGCGTGGCGTGCAGGGCCTCGTCGCGCAGGCGGGCGCGCCAGTCGTGCGGCAGGCGGCAGAAGTACGCCGAGTCCTGGCGGCGGGCCAAGGCGCGCGGGGTGACGGGGGCGTCGATGCCCGCGACCGTGCTGATGACGTAACCGCGCATCTCCTCCTCGGAGGGGTCGAACGCGGCGAGCCATGTGCCCGCCTGGTCGAAGCGCTCGAGCGTGGCGTCCAGGTTCGGGTCGCGGTAGGAGTAGAACGAAAGCATGCCTCGGCGCGTGGACGAGAAGCCCGCGCCATACGCGCCGCCTTTGACGCGCACTTCGTTCCACAGGTAATCGTAGGTCATGAGGCGGTTCACGACGCTCCAGACGCCGTCGTGCGCGCCGTCCTCGGGCGCGCGCACGTTGCCCACGGCAGCGAAGCACACGTCGCATGGCACGGTGAACGCCTCGTTGCGCGGCGTGGGCGCAGGGACGGCCAAGGCGTCCTGCCAATCCGCCGACAGGGCCGTAGCGTCAGCCAGCTTGAAGCCTTCGCCCGCCGTCCAGGCGCGCGCAAGGTCTTCGTCGGCGCCCGCGAAGGACACCACCACATCGGTCGTGAACACGCGGTGCGCCACGTCCTGCAGGCGCGCGGTCAGCTCCTCTGCGCGTTCGTCGAAGTGCTCGAGCGCGTCTTTCAGGAAGCGGTAGAACTCCACGCCGCCGAGCGCTTCGTTCATGACGCCGAAGCGGCTCGTGCCGGCGCTCACGCGAATGGTGGCGGCGGAGTTGCCGGAGTTCGCGAAGTACTGCTCCATGCCGATGCGGCGCTGCTGCAGGATGGCCTGCACGCGCGCGGTGTCGTCAAGGCGCGAGGTGCCCCAGATCTCCGCCACAAGGCGCATGGCGTCCTCCACGTTCTCGCCCAGGCAGCTCGCGTCCACCATGAACTTCGGAACGATGTCGTCGGTGCCGTCCACAGCGAAGGACCCGGCCGAGAAGCGCAAGCGGCCCAACGTGCGCTGCACAAGCGTGTCAACCTCGACGGCGGTGTGCTCGGCGGTGTCGAGCTTGCCCAGGACCGAGGTGAGGATGGAGACGTAGGGCAGCTCGTCGAAGGAGACGTGCGACAGGTCGAAGTAGAACGTGAAGTAGTCGATGCCGTGCGTGCGCACGTCGTGGCGCAGACAGGGCAGGGGCGTGGACTCGTCCAGGTGCGCGGGCGGCTCCTCCTTCGAGGGCGCGATGTCCGAGAGCTCCAAAAGCGGCAGCGTCGCCAGGTCCTCCGGCGCGTCAGGCGCCTCCTGCAGGCGGTGCAGCTCGGCGCACTCGTCCACAATGGCCTGGGCCTCCTCGGCGGTGAGCGCCGCCTGCTTCGCGGCAAGCTCCTGCGCCTCCTCGGTGAGCTCAGGCGCCTCCTCCGGCACGACCTCCGCGCTGCCGCGGTGGCCGTTCTCGAGCACGAGCTCGCGCAGCAGCCGCTCGAAGTAGCCCTCGTCCAGGCCGGCGCGCATGCTCGCGAACGCGCCTTCCCAGCGCAGGGAGTCCACGGCGGCCCCGTCGTCGTAGAGCCAGCCCGACAGGCAGTTCATGGCGTGCACGACGCCCTTCGACGTGCCGAAGTCCATCTCGCGGAGCAAGAACTCCTGGTGCTCGAGCGACGCTTCGATGAGCGTTCGGTCGATGCCCTCGTTCGCGAGGCGCCTGGCCTCGCGCTCGAAAACGGCGCGGAACTCGTCGAGCACGTCGGGCTTGCTGCCCTTGAGCTCCACCATGAGCAGCGGCTGGAGGCGCGCGTCGTCCACGAAGGCGTACGCGTCGCCGGCAAGCTGCGCGTCCAGCAGCGCTTTCTTGAGTGGGCTTTCATTGCTGCCCAAGAGCGCGTCCACGAGGATGCCCGTGGCCAGCACGCGCTCGCGGTCCGTTGTATCGCCGATGACGTAGCCGAGCGCGGCGCACGCGTTCTCGGGCGCGGTCACCATGCCCGTTTTCACCCCCCATGCCTCACAGGGCTCCTGGCGCGCAAGCGGGTTCGGGGCGCCCAGCTCGGGCGCGGGCGCCGGCTCGCAGCCCAGGTAGCGCTCGTCGAGGAAGGCGAGCGCGCGCTCCACGTCCAGATCGCCGTACAGGAAGATGTAGCTGTTGTCGAGTCGGTAGTGGCGCGCGTGCTCGTCGAGGTAACCCTCGTAGGTGAGCGTGGGGATGGCGCGCGGGTGGCCGCCGGACTCGAAGCGGTACGCGGTGTCCGGGAAGAGCGCGCCGTTGAGGGCGTCGTAGAGCACACTGTCGGGGTCGGACAGCGCGCCTTTCATCTCGTTGAACACGACGCCGCTGTAGGCCAGCTGGCCGTCAACGGCGTCCAGCTCGTAGTGCCAGCCTTCCTGCTCGAAGATGGCGCGCTTGCGGTAGATGTTCGGGTGCAGCACGGCATCGAGGTAGACGTCCATGAGGTTGTACAGGTCCTGCTCGTTCGTGCTGGCCACGGGGTACATGGTCTTGTCAGGGAACGTCATGGCGTTCAAGAACGTCTGCATGGAGCTCTTGAGCAAGTTCACGAACGGTTCTTTGACCGGGAAGCGGCGCGAGCCGCACAGCACGGAGTGCTCGAGGATGTGGAAGACGCCCGTGTCGTCTTTCGGGGGCGTCTTGAAGGCAATGGAGAACGCCTTGTCCTCGTCGTCGTTGGAGACGAGGAGCAGGCGCGCGCCGCTCCGCTCGTGGCGCAAGAGCGCGGTCTCGGCTTCCAGCTCGGGCAGCGGCTCGGTGCGCTCAACGCGGAAGCCGTGCAGGCGCTGGTCGGGCGTGAGGTCCATAAGGTTCCTTTCGAACAGCCGCCCGCGCACGGCGGGCGGGGAAGGGGCGGGGTCGATGTGGCCGGCGGCGCGCGGAGGGCGGGCCTCCGGGTGAAGGCGCGCCGGGCACGGGTGCGTGCGCGCTAGCGCGGGTTCTCCACGATGCGGACTTCCGGCTCCAGCTCCACGCCAAAGCGCTCGCGAACGACGTCCTGCGCGTGGGCGATGACGGCCAGCACGTCGGCGCACGTGGCGTCGCCCAGGTTCACGACGAAGCCGCCGTGCTTCTCGGAGACGGCGGCACCGCCTGCGCGCCAGCCCTTGAGTCCCGCCTCGTCCACGAGGGCCGAGGCGTAGTGCCCCGGCGGGCGCTTGAACGTGCTGCCGGCGCTCGGGTACTCAAGCGGCTGCTTCGTGCGGCGACGATCGTCAAGGTCGGCCATGCGGCCCTGGATGGCGTCCGGGTCGTCCGGCGTGAGCTCGATCTCGGCGGAGAGCACGATGCCGCCCGCCTGGATGGGGCTCTTGCGATAGCCGAAGTCGCCCTCGGCGACCTCGATCGTGCGCACGGTGCCGTCCGCTTCCAGCACGCGGGCGCGGACCACCACGTCGGAGAGCTGCCCGCCGTAGGCGCCCGCGTTCATGAACAGGCCGCCGCCGAGCGTGCCGGGGATGCCGCTGGCGAACTCCAAGCCCGTCAGGCCCGCGCGCGCCGCCTGCTTCGCCAGCGCGGAGAGCGAGATGCCGGCCTGAGCGCGCACGGTGGTGCCGTCAATCTCGATGTCGCCCATCGCGCGGCCGACCTCCACGATCACGCCGTCGTAGCCTTCGTCGGCGAACAGCAGGTTGCTGCCCTTGCCCACGACAAGGTACGGCTCGCCCGCATTGCGCAGGGCGGCGACGAGCTCGGTGAGCGCCTGCTCGTCCTGCGGGCGTGCGAAGAGGCGTGCGGGACCGCCGATACGGAACGTGCAATGGCGGGAGAGCGGCTCGGAGGCGAGCACGTTGCCTTCGCCCACGATGCGCTCGATCGCGGCGGCGTCGATGCGGCCTTCGTCAAGAGTGGTCATGCGAATCCTTCCTTACTTCTCGTCGGCGCGGGCTTCGCGCAAATCGGCGCAGTAGTCGCGCCATGCGACGCGGTTCGGGCTGCCAGGGAACAGGAACCCGTGGAGCGCCATGAAATAGCTGTCGGTCATGGAGGCGATGTAGTCCACGACCACCTGGTCGGGACCGTTCGCCAGGTACTCGTCGGCGCGCAGCGTGCGCGACTTCAGGGCGAGCTGGTGGATGTGGTGACGGTAGAGCGGCGAGTCCTCGTCGCGGCGGACGGCGTCGGCGCGCAGCTTCTCGTACAGTTCGCCGAACATCTCCTGCACCACGTTGCCGGCGCCCTTGATGACGCCCTCGTCGTGGTAGATGAGCTCGTAGTTCTGGCGCTTCGCGCGCTTAAGGTCGGCGAAGGCCTCCGGGCTCATGGAGATGTGGTCGCGCCCGTAGCTGTGGTTGACGATGTCGACGGTCATGTTGTTGATGATCTGCGCGTTCGCGCGGCCGATGATGCTGGCGTCGAACTGGTCGAGCGAGTCCACCAGCCCGAACGCGAGCGCGTCCTGCCGGTCTTTGCCGATGTAGGCGATCATGTCGCTCGCGCGCACGACGCACCCTTCGAGGGTGGAGGGGCACAGGCGCTTGATCTGCGTCTCGTCTGCCGTGCAGGCTTCCACTGCGGTATCGAGCGCGGCGAAGTCGGGCATGGAGCCCAGGCGCAGCGTCTGCTGGGCGAACTCGCCGTTGTGGCAGAGCACGCCGTCGAGCGTCTGCAGGCTCACGTTGCGGCGGTAGAGCTTGTCGAGCACGCGCACGGAGTGGACGTTGTGGTTGAAGAAGCGGCCGGTGTGGTCGTGGAAGCGTTCGGAGAGGAAGTGCTCGCCGGCGTGGCCGAAAGGCGTGTGGCCCACGTCGTGGCCAAGGGCGATGGCCTCGATGAGGTCGAGGTTGAGGCCCAAGAGCGCGCCAATGCCGCGTGCCACGCGCGAGACGAGCTGAACGTGCAGGCCGCGACGGCACAGGTCGTCGTTCTCCACGAAGGAGAAGACCTGCGTCTTGTCCGCGTAGCGGTTGTACGCCGGGACGTTGAGGATCTTCTCGATGTCGCGCGCGAACGCCGGGCGCGTGAGCGTCGCCTCGTCGTGGGGATTGTCCTCGCGGCGGACGACGCGCTCGTCAGGGAAGCGCCATGGGCACATGAGGTGCGCTGCGCGATCCGCGCGGATGCGCGCTTCGATGTCCGGGTCGAGCGCAAGGTAGGGTATGTCCCGGTCGGGACGGGTGTTCTCTGGCATGCGTCCTCCTGGGCGCGGCGGGCGCGCCCGCCGCGCGAGGTCTCTCGTGTATCGCCCGCTATTGTACCGCTGAGGGGGCGCGCGGGCCGCCCGCAGCGGGAAGGTTTGCCCATTCGTGAAGGAATCGCCACGAAGCACCGTGGCGCTTTGGTGCGGGCGCGTCAGGCGGGGATTCCCCTGTGCTAAAGTTGGCTGGATACAGTCGATAGCCGCAGGCAGCGCGGCAGTGGGCGGAAAGGGGCAGCATGGCGGGCATCAGCGACGACGACGTCCGGCGCGTGCGCGAGGCGAGCGACCTGGTGGCGCTCTTCGGCGAGCGCACTCCGGTGCGCCAGCGCGGGCGCGATTTCTGGTGCTGCTGTCCCTTCCACGAAGAGCGCACGCCGTCGTGCAAGATCGACCCGAGCGCGCAGCTGTGGCACTGCTTCGGCTGCGGCGAGGGCGGCGACGTGTTCTCCTACGTCATGAAACTGGAGGACCTGAGCTTCCCCGAGGCCGTGCGCTGGCTTGCCGAGCGCGCGGGCGTGCAGATCACGGAGTCCGGCGGCCCGCAGCTGCCGCGCGGTCGCAAGGCGCGCCTCAAGGAGGTGTGCAAGCGCACGGCGGAGTTCTACCACACACAGCTCATGCGCTCGAAGTCCTCCGACGCCGCCGCCGCGCGCGAGTACCTGGGTAGCCGCGGGCTGGGCGGGTCGGTCCCCAACGACTGGGACCTGGGCTTCGCACCGGGGCGCGGCGCGCTCGTGCGCCATCTGCGCCAGCTCGGGTTCTCGAACGAGGAGATGGTCGAGGCGAACGTCGCCATGGACGGGGGCGGGCGCGGGCTGCGCGACCGTTTCTACAACCGCGCCATGTTCCCCATCCGCGACGTGCAGGGGGAGTGCATCGCCTTCGGCGGGCGTGTCATCGGCCAGGGCGAGCCGAAGTACCTGAATTCCCAGGAGACGCCCATCTTCCACAAGTCCGAGGTGCTCTACGGCCTTGACAAGGCGAAAGGCGCCATGGCTGCCACGGGCGTGGCCATCGTGGTGGAGGGGTACACCGACGTGATCGCGCTCTCCGAGGCGGGCGTGCAGAACGTCGTCGCCACGCTGGGCACCGCGCTCACGGCGCGACATATCCGCGCGCTCTCGCGCCACGCGCAGCACAAGATCGTCTACCTGTTCGACGGCGACGCCGCCGGCCAGCGCGCCGCGGACCGTGCGCTGCAGTTCGTCGACCGCAGCATGACGCCCGAGGCGGGACGCTCGAAGATCGAGCTGTTCGCCGTGACGCTGCCCGACGACCTGGACCCGGCAGACTTCGTGCGCCAGCGCGGCGCCGACGAGCTGCGGGCGTGCCTGGACGGCGCCCAGCCCCTGCTGAAGTACGGCATCGAGCGGCGC
>CASEJD010000156.1 GCA_949288145.1 uncultured Coriobacteriia bacterium | reverse complement strand
GGTCGCGCGCGCGAGGCGCCGCAGAGGCGGAGTGCGCCGGACTGTCCGAAACGCTCGCCGCGGGATGCCCGCTCCCTTCCGAACCGTCAACGGACGCCGGCTCACCTAAAGCCGCTGCCCGCGTCTCCGCCTGCCCGACGCCAGGCTGCTCCCCGACGCGCGAGCGCGGTGATGCGCCGTCTTTCGCCTTGTCAGAGGCTTGAACCGGCGCGGCATGAGCGCCGTCCTGCCCGGCGCTCGCTCGCCCCGCCGCCAAGGACCGGCGCTTGCACGCCCGGTAGCGCTCGGCGAACTGCGCGAAATCGAGCAGGCCGTCCAAGCCGGCAGCGCTCGCGCGGCTGCGCAGCGAGCCGCTTCGACGGAACGAGACCAGGTAGACGCTGCTGACCGGAGCGTCTCGCTTCAGGGCGGCAGCCAGGTTGATCGCGTCGACGTCGTCGCTCGAGACGACCCACGCTTCCGAGCGCGAGCGCGCCTCGCGCAGCCGCGTGCGCGCCGTCTCGCCGTCCTCGAACACGCTCAACCACGGCTGGGCGTCCAGGCGCTCCCCTGAAAGCCCGATGAGCTCGGGGCGACGCGCCGACTCAGAGTCCACGCATAAGACGACCGGACCGCTCATGACGCACCCTCCTCCCCCGCCGTGGCAGACACGGCGAAGTACAGTTCCGTTCTCTGGGAGGCGTCCACGAGCTCTTGGACGCGGTCAGGCTCGACCGCCAAGGTGACCCACGACGAGGTCGACGACGAAGACCCTTCGTCCGAGCTCGACGCGAGCACGAGCGCGCTCGAAAGCAGCAAGCTCGTCGATGAGCTGCCGGTGGTGTACACGTCGACGCGCGCGCCTGCAGCGAGCGAACCGCCCACACTCTGCACGTCCCCTGCGGGGACCGAGAGCGCCGCCATGCCCGCGGGCACGTCCAGCGCGTCAGCTTCGCCCTCGAAGCGCTGCAGTGAGATGGGCTCGCCCGCCAGGACCGACGACGTGAGCTGTTTGCCCACCACGTCCTCCGCCGAGCGCGCCGTCTCCTGCGGCAGGAAGTCGACGATCCATGACCGCACGGCCACGGCGTCCGAGGAAACCACCTCCCCCGCCGCCAAATCGCGGGCAGCGACGCAGACTTCCACCTGCTCCCCACCATAGCTCGCGAGCAAATCGGCGCGCGCTTGCTGCGCCTGGTCGCTCACGGATTGCGTGTATGCGAACACCGACAAGGCGCAGGCAAGCCCGCACACCGCCCCGGCGATCGCCGTTCTTCTGCTTCGCATGGCACCTCCCGTCTTTCGACGGAACCATCTTGGCAAACGGACCTTGCCGGATTGCGCATCGCGTCTTGACGGCAATCTGACGAAACCTTGCACAAACCTTGCGCGGACGCGAAAACGCCTCACGAACGTGTCACGCGGCACAGTGATACGCCCTTCGCAGGAGCAGAGAACGGGACGAAAGGGACAGAGCGCAAAAAGGGCCGGCGCCTGCGCGGCGTCGGCCCAGAAAAGTAAGAGGCCCTGCTTCCCCTCCTATAAGCAGAGCCTCCGTTTCCTCGAAGCACCCAAAATAGGTTCTCCGTGAAAAACCTCGGTAAGTATAGCGCATTTTTCAAGAAACCAACAGAACCCCTTGATGTTTTTTTGACCGTACGCCCCTGACGTGGGAAATCGTCGCTGAGAGCCGCTTGCTCGCAGGCGCCTTGCGCGGGCTTCACCCGCAACAGCGCACAGTCCGCCTGCAACCTGCAAGGCACAGCACGCGCCCAAGCAGGCATCCCTGCGCGCCGACCGCATTTGCGCAGCACGATGGTCTGTGCGAGAATGAACGCTCCGGGTCGGATGGCGCAGCGGGAGCGCAACTGCCTTACAAGCAGTGGGTCGGGGGTTCAAATCCCTCTCCGACCACCAGAGTTTTCGCAGGTCACTGGGCGTTTTGCTCGGTGGCCTGTTCTGTTTTCAACGTCTTGCGGAGGGCCAATCCCGCACATTGCCCGCACGCGGCAGGTGCTATAACCACGCAGGCCGCCGGGCGCAAGCCCAGCGGCCTGTTTCGTTCCAGAATGACCGATTGCCTTACAGCACCCGGCGTGCCTCAATGGCACGGCCGAGGGTCACTTCGTCGGCGAACTCCAAATCGCCGCCAACGGGCAGACCGCTGGCTAGGCGCGTGACGGAGATGCCGAGCGGCTTGATCAAGCGCGCCAGGTAGGCCGCCGTGGTCTCGCCCTCCACGTTCGGGTTCGTGGCCAAGAGCACTTCGCGCACGTCCTCGGACGCCAGCCGTTGCAGCAGCTCAGTGATGTGCAGATCGTCCGGCCCGATGCCCTCCATGGGCGAGAGCGCGCCACCGAGCACGTGATACGTCCCCGAGAACGAGCCCGTGCGCTCGATGGGCGGGATGTCGCGCGGCTCGCTCACCACGCAGATGATGCCCGCATCGCGCTTCGGCGACGCGCAGATCTCGCACAGGTCGCCTTCGGCGTAGTTGAAACAGCGCGAGCAGAAGCGCACCGTCTCCTTCACCTCCACGATGGCCTGCGCTAGGCGCAGTGCCGTCTCGCGGTCGGCGTTGAGCAGCCAGTACGCGATGCGCTGGGCAGACTTCGGGCCGATGCCCGGCAGCCTGCCCAGCTCGTCAAGCAGCTTTTGAATCGACGGTGCCGAGTTCATGCGAAAACGGCGTTACATCAAGCCCGGGATGTTCATGCCGCCCGTGGCGGAGGACAGGCGCTGCGAGCTCATCTCGGCAACGCCGCGCAGGGCCTCGTTGACAGCGGCAGTGACCATGTCCTCGAGCATGTCGATATCATCGGGATCGACGATGACCTTCTCGATCTTCACGCTCTCGATGGTCATCTCGCCCGTAGCCACGGCCTTCACCATACCGCCACCGGCGCTGCCCTCGAACTTCATGGTCTTGATCTCTTCCTGGGCCTTCGCCAGCTCGGCCTGCATCTTCTGGGCCTGGCGCATCATCGCCTTCATGTCCATGGGACTACTCCTTCGTTCGGTTTAGGAACTATCCAGTGTATACGACCGCACGCCCTTCGCGCACGGCTATTCGCGCACTTCTTGGAAGACCACGCCTTCGCCAAAGCCCGCCGAAAGGAACGCGTTGAGCTCGTCGGCGGTGGGCTCGGGACCGCCCGGCGCAGGCGCGGGAGCTGCCGCCGGAGCGGAAGCGGACGG
>CASEJD010000155.1 GCA_949288145.1 uncultured Coriobacteriia bacterium | reverse complement strand
GGCGGGGATCACCCGGTCCCATCCCGAACCCGGCAGTTAAGCCCGCCATCGCCGAGAGTACTGCGGGGCCAGCCCGCGGGAGGCCAGGACGTCGCGCTCGCGCAGGGCGTTTCCTGCGCTCTGGGCCCCTTCGGGGGCTTTCGTCGTATTTGGGGCGCGTCCGTCGATGGCCGCATGTCGGGCGCCCGCTTCCCTTGCGCCGCCCCGCCCGTTCATTGGGGGCTTTTCTTGTTTTTGGGCATATGTACGCTCGTTCTTAGGGATGCCTCTATATCGTGGGTCTCTATGCTTCAGGCAGGTTTTGAGGGTTTTGCCGTCCCCCTGCTCATTTGGGCTTCTCGTGGGTCAAATGTGCTTTTCCTAGCGCAGTGGGTGATTTCGTTCTCTATACTATGTCTGAACTATACATTCGTATGGTGCGACAGAGCAGGAGGCGGAGCGTGAGCAAGGCGTCTGAGACAATCGTAGCGGCGGCGCACGAAGCGATTCAGGACGAGTCGAAGATCGAAAAGCTGTTCGAGAACCTCGAGGGGGCTTCTCGTAGGATGCGGCAGACGTCCGCGTCCGTGATCGCGGTGATCTCTCGTGAAAAGCCCCAGCTGTTGACTGACCATATCAGCGCGCTCGTTGATGCGCTGAACCGTCCCGAGGCTCAGACCCGGTGGGAGTGCCTTGATGCGCTCACCGAGCTTGTCGCCCTTGATTCGCGCGCGTGCGATAAGGCCATCGTGGGCGCAGAGACCGCGCTGTTCGACGAGGAGAGCGGTCCCGCTCGCCTTGCTGCCATGCGGTTCCTGTGCCGTTTGGGCGCCACGACGGAGAACCGCTCCGAGAAAGTCTGGCCGCTTATCGACGAGGCTATCCAGTGTTACCACGGAGACCTCGAGTTCCAGGATATGCTTATCGCCGTCACGTGGTTCTCGGAGGGCAAGCTTGCTTCCGGCGTGAAGGAGGCGCTTGCGGAGCGCATGTCGTTCGACGCGACGAGCGGAAAGGGCGTTTTGAAGAAACGTGCTGCCCTCATTGTCGAGAACCTGAAATAATCGTGGTAACGTGACAGGCGCCCGCGGGCGCCTGTTTTCGTTGTGTTGGACGAACGCTAGAAAGGTGGACTCATGTCCAAGCATACGGTCACTTTGATTCCCGGCGACGGCATTGGCGTCGAGACGTCTGCTGCCATGCAGCGCGTGCTCGAGGCCGCTGGCGCTGACATCGAATGGGAGGTCGCCGAGGCCGGCACGTGCACGATGGAGCAGTACGGCACGCCGCTTCCGGAGGAGACCGTTGAGGCGGTCAAGCGGAACAAAGTGGCCATCAAGGGTCCGATCACCACGCCGGTTGGCACGGGCTTCCGCAGCGTGAACGTGGCGCTTCGCAAGACGCTCGACTTGTTCGTGTGCCTGCGACCGGTCCTTTCCATCCCTGGCGCTGGCGGACGCTATGACGACGTCGACCTGGTGGTCGTTCGCGAGAATACCGAGGATCTGTACGCGGGCATTGAGTTCGAAGAGGGCAGTGACGCCGCTCGCGAGCTCATCGCGTTCTGCGAGGAGCATGGCGCGGGCACGATCCGTCCGGACTCGGGCATCTCCATCAAGCCTATCTCCATCACGGGCACGGAGAACATCGTGCGCTACGCTTTCGACTACGCCGTGAAGCAGGGTCGCAAGAAGGTCACGGCCGTGCACAAGGCCAACATCATGAAGCACTCTGACGGCCTGTTCTTGAAGACGGCGCGGAAGGTCGCGGAAGAGTACGAGGGCTGCATCGAGTTCGACGACCGCATCGTGGACGCGTTCTGCATGAACGCTGTGGTCGACCCTTCGCAGTTCGACGTCATCGTGTTCCCGAACCTGTACGGCGACATCGCAAGTGACTTGTGCGCCGGCCTGGTGGGCGGCCTGGGCATTGCGCCGGGCGCGAACATCGGCAAGGAGTACGCGGTGTTCGAGGCGGTGCACGGCTCCGCCCCTGACATCGCGGGCAAGAACCTGGCGAACCCGACGGCGGAGATCCTGTCTGCTGCCATGATGCTCGACCATCTGGGCGAGCAGGAGTGCGCCGAGCGCGTGCGCGCCGCCGTGCGCGCCGTGTACGCGGAGGGCTCGTGCCTGACGGGCGACATCCGCCGCACCACGGGCTCTGACCGTCCGGCCGCCACATGCACCGAGTTCACCGAAGCGCTCGTGAAGGCGCTGTCGTAAGCAAGCAGGAGCGCGCGCTGCACACCGGCATGAACGCTGGTCGGATAGCGGCGCGCGCAATGAGCTCAATCGTGCGAGCGGCCCTTCTTTCGCGAACGGCCGCTCGCGAAATAAGGCAGGCACCGTTCCTGCCGCAAGCAAGACGAGAGGGAGGACACTTTCCATGTCGCAAGCACCATCGCGCACCGCGACGCTCACCGTGGGCGACAAAGCTTACGCGTACTATCCCGTCAACCAGGTTCCCGGCTTCGAGAAGCTGCCGTACTCGCTCACGGTGCTGCTCGAGAACGTGCTGCGCAAGGCTGAGGACGACGAGTCGGCCGCGATTTTGGCGCAGCGCGTCGTCGAGGCGGGCGCGGCGGGCGAGGCCGGCAGCGAGATCGAGTTCAGCCCGGCCCGCGTGCTGTTCCAGGACTTCACCGGCGTGCCGGTGTTCGTGGACTTCGCCGTCATGCGCGAAGCGTGCAAGAGCCTGGGCGGCGACCCGGCGAAGATCAACCCGCAGGTCCCGTGCGACCTCGTGATCGATCACTCGGTCATCGCGGACGAGGCGGGCTGCCCGGGCGCGCTCGAGGCGAACATGCGCCTTGAGTTCCAGCGCAACCGCGAACGCTACGACTTCTTGAAGTGGGCGCAGGAGTCTTTCGACAACGTGCGCATCGTCCCGCCGGGTGCGGGCATCTGCCACCAGCTCAACATCGAGAAGTTCGCGCCCGTCGTCATGACGGCCGAGGATGTCGAGGGCGGCACGGTCGCGTACTTCGACACGCTCGTGGGCACGGACAGCCACACGCCCACCGCGAACGGCATCGGCGTGCTCGGCTGGGGCGTCGGCGGTATCGAGGCGGAAGCGGCGGCGCTCGGCCAGCCGATCACCACGCTCGTGCCGCGCGTCGTAGGCGTCCGCCTGACCGGTACTCTGCGCGACGGCGTGAGCGGCATGGACCTCTCGCTCGCCTTCGCGCAGAAGCTGCGTGCGAAGGGCGTCGTCGGCTGCTTCGTCGAGTGCTTCGGTGAGGGCGTCTCGGCGCTGTCCGCTACGCAGCGCGCGTGCGTGTCCAACATGACGCCGGAGTACGGCAGCACTTGCACGCTGTTCCCGGTTGACGAGCAGACGCTCGCGTACCTGCGCCTGACCGGCCGCAGCGCCGAGCAGGTGGCGCTCGTGGAAGCATACGCGAAGGCCCAGGGCTTCTGGAACGACCCGACGGTGGAGCGCGCGTACGCCGACGTGATCGAGATTGACCTGTCTGCCATCGAGCCCGCCATCGCCGGCCCCTCGCGCCCGCACGACCGCATCCCGCTGTCCGGCGCGAAAGCGGCCATCGAGTCCATCGCCGCCGAGCGCGGCCTGTCGGCCGATGACCACGTGACGGTGGAGATTGGCGGCGAGCAGCACGAGATCGGCCATGGCGCCATCGCCATCGCGGCGGTCACGAGTTGCACGACGGCGACCGACCCGGCCATGATGATCGCATGCGGCCTGCTCGCGAAGAACGCGGCGGAGGCGGGCCTCTCTCCCAAGCCGTGGACGAAGTGCATCCTGGCGCCCGGCAGCCACGCGACTGAGCTGCTGCTCGAGCGCGCCGGCCTGCTGGAGGGCCTGCAGCAGCTGGGCTTCTACACCTGCGGCTTCGGCTGCATGAGCTGCATCGGCAACTCTGGCCCGCTCATGGACGCCATGCACGCGGTTGCCGACCAGGTCGAGCTCACGAGCGTGCTCTCGGGCAACCGCAATTTCGACGGCCGCATCTCGCCGGACGTCTCGCAGAACTACCTTGGCGCGCCGGCGACCGTCATCGCGTACGCGCTGGCGGGCACCATGGACTTCGACTTCGAGTCCGAGCCGCTCGTCGCCGCCGACGGCAGCGAGGTGTACCTGCGTGACATCTGGCCGACCAACGGCGAGATCGCGGCGCTTTTGGACGCGTGCGTGGACGAGAGCCTGTTCGAGGAGGGCTCTGCCGGCATGTTCGACGGCGACGCCGCCTGGCGCGAGCTCGGCCGCGAGCCGAGCGACGTGTTCGCATGGGACGAGTCGTCCACCTACGTCCGCCGCGCCACGTACTTCGACGGCATGGGCGCCGAGCCCAACCCGCCGGCGGCGGTGGAGGGTGCCCGCGCGCTGGCTGTGCTCGGCGACTTCATCACGACCGACCACATTTCCCCGGCGGGCGCCATCGCTCCCGACTCGCCCGCGGCGCGCTACCTGCAGGAGCACGGCGTCGCCCCGGCTGACTTCAACACGTACGGCTCGCGCCGCGGCAACCACGAAGTCATGGCGCGCGGCACGTTCGCCAACGTGAAGCTGGAGAACAAGCTTGCGGACGGCCGCAAGGGCGGCTGGACGCGCAATCCGCTCGACGGGCAGCTCACCTCCATCTTCGAGGCGGCGGAGGCCTGCGCTGGCGCGAAGACGCCCCTGGTGGTGCTGGCGGGCAAGATGTACGGCAGCGGCTCCTCGCGCGACTGGGCGGCGAAGGGCCCCATGCTGCTCGGCGTGCGCGCGGCGTTCGCGGAGAGCTTCGAGCGCATTCATCGCTCCAACCTGATCGGCATGGGCATCCTGCCGCTGCAGTTCCTGGAGGGCGAGAGCGTGGAGTCCCTGGGCCTTGACGGGTCTGAGACCTTCGACATCGAGGCAATCGACTTCTCGCACGGCCTGCCCGAGCCCGCGCAGGCGCGTGTTGTCGCCACGAAACCCGACGGAGCGCGCACGGAGTTCTCCGTCACGGTGCGCGTCGACACGCCGACGGAGGGCCGTTACTTCCACCACGGGGGCATCCTGCAGTATGTGCTGCGCCAACTGGCCCGGTAATCTGCGAAAAGGCATATGACGCTTACGCAACGGCTCCCCAGGTCGGGGAGCCGTTCGTGTTACAGTGCTGGGAAACTCAAATCGACCAAGGAGGGTTTTCGTGAGTCAAAAATCAGGGATCGACTCCCTGCTCGAGGCGTTGCGCGCTTCGGGCGTGGACGTGGGCCCCGGCATGGGCTCGCCGTTCGGCGGCAGCCAGCAGGGGAGCGGGGCCGATTCCGGCTCCGGTTCGGGCGGCTCGGGCTCGCAGGGCGCGGGCTCGTCGGGCCATGGCGGCTTCGGCGGTTTTGGTGGCTTCGGGAATTTCGGCGGGTTCGGCGGCGGCCGTCATGGCGGCGGCTCCGGGCAGTCGTTCTCGAGCGCCATGGCCGAATGGGGCAAGAAGGCCATCATCGTGACGGCCGTCGTGGTGATCGTCCTGGCGCTCGCCGCGTACTGGTGGTTCCATCCGCCCATCAACATCCACAGCGTGGACACGTGGTTCTTCGTGGCAGTGTTCATCCTGCTGCCGCTGTTCGTGTTCTTCCGCGTGCGCTCCGCTGCGTACAAGACCGGTACGAAGAAGGTCACGCCCAGCGAGGGCAAGGCAAAGGGCTTCCGCGTCCTGTCGTTCGTCCCGGTGGCCGTGGTGTTGATCGGCCTGATCGGCGGCATCATGTCGTACCCCATCTTCCCAGGCAACGCCGCGAAGTACTCGAGCGTCCTGCAGGTGGAGGACAGCACGTTCGCCGACGACATCCAGCAGGTGAACTACTCGGAGATTCCGGTCATCGACCATGACTCCGCCGTTCGGCTGGGCAACACGCAGCTTGGCTCCATCCCCGAGTACGTGAGCCAGTTCGAGATCTCGAACCTGTACAGCCAAATCAACTACAACCAGGAGCCGGTGCGCGTGAGCCCGCTGGGCTACGCTGACCTGTTCAAGTGGTTCACGAACCGCGAGGCGGGCCTGCCGGCGTACGCCCTTGTCAACATGACCACGCAGGAGGCGCAGATCGTGACGCTGCCCGAGGGCGAGGGCATGAAGTACTCGCAGTCTGAGCCCCTGGCGCGCAACATCGACCGCTACGTGCAGCTGAAGTACCCCTTCTACATGTTCGACGAGAAGTCCTTCGAGATTGACGACGACGGCCGTCCGTGGTGGATCTGCCCGGTGCAGACGCGCACCATCGGTCTGTTCGGCGGCACGACGATCGACCGCGTGGTGCTGGTGGACGCCGTCACCGGCGAATGCCAGGACCTCGCCATTGCGGACTGCCCGCAGTGGGTGGACCGCGCGTACCCGTCCGACCTGCTCATCCAGCAGTACAACTGGCACGGCGCGTACGCGGGCGGCTTCCTGAACTCCATCTTCGGGCAGCAGGGCGTGGTGCAGACCACGCCGGGCACCGACGGCATGCAGGGCTACAACTACATCGCGAAGGACGACGACGTGTGGGTCTACACCGGCGTCACCTCGGCCACGGCGGACAACTCCATCGTCGGCTTCGTGCTCGTGAACCAGCGCACGGCGGAGGCGCACTTCTACTCCGTCTCGGGCGCCACGGAGGACCGCGCCATGCGCTCGGCCGAAGGCGCGGTGCAGGACTTGGGTTACAGCTCCACGTTCCCCATCCTCATCAACATCTCCGACCGTCCGACGTACTTCATGTCACTCAAGGACGGCGAGGGCACGGTCAAGCAGTTTGCGATGGTCGATATCCAGAGCTATCAGAACGTGGCGACGGCGACGACTGTCGAGCAATGCCAGAAGTCGTACGAGGCGTTGCTCGCGACGAGCGGCGTGATTTCGGACGATGCGGCTGCGAATGCCGGGGCGGAGCGAGCGGACGGCGTGATCCGCACCATGGTCGAGGCGGTCGTGGAAGGCAACTCGCACTTCTATGTGACGCTCGAAGGCGATGAGCGCATCTTCGACTGTGCGTTGCCGAACATGCTCGCCATCGTTTCCTACGCCGTGGGCGACGAGGTTTCCTTCGAGTTCACGACCGGCGAGAGCACGTGCACGGTCACGTCGGTCTCAGCTCCTGGTCAAGCCGGGAACGCCATGCAGGATGACACCGCGCAAGACGAGGTGCGACAGGACAGCGCGCTCCAGCCCGATCAGACTTCAGGGTCGCAGCAAGACGCAAGCTCCGCTCCGTCGAATGGCGCTGCACCAGCCGAGGCTGCCGCGTAGCGACGTCCTGGGAACAATCGCCGGATGCACGAGGACCCCGCAACTGACGGGGTCCTCGTTATATGCAGGCGGTCGGACAACCATGGTGCGAATGTCCTGCGCCGTCGCGACGACAGGCAACCGGGTTGCGAGGCTTTTAGAGCTTGAGCCCTTTTTTAAAGAGCTCTTCGAGTGCAAGGTAGCTTTTCGTCTTGCCCGTTTTGAGGCTGACAAGGCAAATGGGAGTTGGGATGACGTCCTGCGGGGCGACGGGCACCATGGTGTATCCCGGGTATTCGACGTTGATTGCGGGAATCTTCAGAGAGAACGAGTAGCAGTTCCGTTGCGCGGCGACCTCGTCGTACTCTTTGCGGCTGTGAATCTCCACCACGGGAGAGGCGAGGCCGGCATTGAGGTAAGCTGCCAGGGTCGAGTCGTTGAACGAGTCGAACTGTGCCGCCTTGATAACGGGGTACTGGGACAAGTCCTCGAGCGTCACAAAGCTTTTCTCGGCAAGTGGGTGGCCGTTCAGCACGACGACAGCGCATGGGAGCGTTCCGATGGGCACGCAGTCGACGTCGTCGGCAGCGGAAAAGGTGCCGAGCGAAGCGAAGGCGTCGATTTCGTGGTCACGAAGCTTCTGGAGGACCGAGATGTCCGAACACAAGGGGATGTCTACCTCGACGCCGAGCTGGAAGCCGATGAACTGTTCGAGCATGGCGAGAACGCGGTCGCTGTTGTTGAAATGGGGCGAGTACAGCGGAAGGAGCACGTTCTGGCGAGCCTTTGATCGTGCGGCGTATGTCTGGGGAAGCGAGGCGAGCTCGTCGAACGCTCGCAATGCCCCAAGCGACTTCTCGTAGAACGCCGTACCGAACTCTGTCGGACGCACGCCTCGGCTTTCGCGCACGAACAGATCGAGCCCGAGTTCTCGCTCGAGGTCTGCAATCGCTTTCGAGACTGCTTGGACGGTGACGTAGCATTCTTTCGCAGCAAGGGAGAAGCTGCCGTTGTTCACGACAGCGACCAAGTATTCGATTTGCTTAAGGTTCACGTCTTGCTCCTTGTGCGGCCAACACTCCGAATTCCCGCCGCGAGCGCACTGTGGTGGGGAAACGCCAGGGCGAAATCGCCCGTATAATTCGTCAATTGTAAATCTTGGTGCCGAGGGCGGGTGCGTACCCCACTATCATCAAGAATTAATTGAGGCGTTGTTATATCGTTCAACTGATGCTTTAACCTGCGACAACGGCGTCTGGGTAAGCCATGGCGAAGCCGCGCGTTCTCGCCTTGGGCGATATGCTCGAAAAAATCCTTGACGAAGATTGGCAAGAGGGTAAAATACATCGTTGCGTCGAAAGACGCCTGACGAAACGAACATCGTTCCGCTGCCCGAGACAGCAGGCACCGAAAGGTTCAATCGCGAAAGCGGCCCGCCGAGGTGGTTTAACGAGCTTGAGCTTGTGCGACCCCCTGCTGTCACTCGGACGGCAGGGGGTCGCTTCTTTTCGAAGGCTGCGACCCACCCTGAGGGGCGGAACCCGAGCTTTTCGAAAAGGAGGTGTACTGCATGCCCAACGCACAGAACGTGGAAACCCTGGCAAAGATCAAGGAAGACCTGACCGACATCCCGGCGATGTGGGTCGTTGACTATCGTGGTTTGACCGTGAAGGAGATCCAGGCGCTCCGTGGTGCCATCCGCGAGGCCGACGCGTCCATGAAGGTGTACAAGAACACCCTCATGCACATCGCCCTCGAGGAGATGCACCTGCCGAACTGCGACGAGGTCCTGGCCGGCCCGTCCGCCTTCATCTTCTCTGGCGAGGATGTGGCGGCTTCCGCCAAGGCGCTCAAGGAGTTCGCGAAGAAGAACCCGAACCTGGAGATCAAGGGTGGCATGATGGACGGTCAGTTCGTCGACGCTGCCCAGGTCGAGGCGATCGCTTCCCTGCCGTCCCGCGAGCAGCTCTACGCGCAGATCGCTGGCGCCATCGCCGGCGTTGCCCGTGGCCTGGCTGTCACGATCAACGGCGTTCCGAGCGGCCTCGCTCGCGCCATCAACGCGGTTTCCGAGCAGAAGCCTGCCGCGTAACCGCACCCCGCGCGCGAACGCGCGCACCCTTGGCGCGCACGAGCGCGCCGCCTAACGAGAAAAGACTGATTCGCCTGCGGGCGAACCACCCGAAAGGATGCTTAACATGGCTCTGACCAAGGAAGAAATCATTGAGGCTCTGAAGGAAATGACCCTGCTCGAGGCTTCCGAGCTCGTCAAGGACATCGAGGAGACCTTCGGCGTTTCCGCCGCTGCTCCGGCTGCTGTCGCTGTCGCCGCTCCGGCTGACGGTGGTGCTGCTGCCGAGGAGAAGTCCGAGTTCGACGTCGTGCTCGAGGGCTTCGGCGACAACAAGATCGCTGTCATCAAGGTTGTCCGTGAGATCACCGGCCTGGGCCTGAAGGAGGCCAAGGAGCTCGTCGAGGGTGCCCCGAAGGCCATCCAGGAGGGCGTTGCCAAGGACAAGGCCGAGGAGCTCAAGACCAAGCTCGAGGAAGCTGGCGCTGCCGTTACCCTGAAGTAACTGATTTTCCATCAGTTTCATGGAAGCCCCTGCTCGTCAGGGGCTTCTTTTTTTACCCGCCAGTCTTCCGGCCGGCGGGACCACTCGACGCTGCGAAGCGCCCTGGCACCCATCTTGTCGCGAGCGCGAGTCTTGGTTTTCGCGAGGTTCCGGTTCCCTTACGGGCGGGCAACGGTCTCAGGGCTCCAAAGCGAGGCGCGGTAGGATTGCAGGCAACGAAGAGGCGTGAGGAGGATGGCATGGACGGTCAGCGACCGCAGTACATGAAACTGGCATGGGGCGACGTGCGCGCGTCCGCAGGGTGGAAGTCGAAGTGCTTCCGCTTGGGGCTCGTGTCGCTCATTCCGGTGTTCGGCGATATCGTGCGCGAAGGGTACGCGTACGGATGGGCGCGCGACGTGGCGTGGGGCGTTCGCGAGCAGCTGCCAGCGGAGGTCTTCGGCAACGAGGACGGGCGGCAGTACAGTCGCGGTTTCTACGTGTTCGTGCTCGTGCTCGTGTGCACGCTCGCACCGTGGGCGGCGTCCTCGCTGCTCTCAGCTGTCACGGGCATGCACGGCGTGGCGTACGAGCATTTCTGGAGCGGCCATGGCTTGATGCCGCTTTTCTGGGCGAGCAGCGCGGTCGGCGTCGTCACCTTCGCGATCTCGGTGGCGCTCACGCTGGCTGCCAGCGTGTTCGCTATGGTGGGGTCGCTGCGCATCAGCATCTACGACCGCATGTCGGCTGGGTTCCAGTTCGGCAAGGTGTGGGCCATGGTGCGCCGTGACACGCGCGGAATCGCGTCCATCCTGGGTTGGTCGCTGCTGTTCACGCTCGTGGTCTCCATCGTCGCGTTCGTGGTCACGATGGTCGTCATGGTGGCGCTCGTGACCGTCGTGGCGGTGGCCGTCGGCGTCGTGTCGTACGGTGGCGCGGACGCGGTGGGCTCGAGCATGGCGGCGGCGCTTGCTCTCTGCGCGGTCGCGTTCGTGGGCCTTGCGCTGGCCGTCGCGCTTGCTCTCGTGACCATGACAGCGTATTCGGCGCTCTCGCTCGTCACGGCGCGCGCGGTGGGCCTGTGGGGTTACCAGTTCGACGTGGCGTCGTGGCGCGGGCAAGACGACCCGCTGCCGTTCGAATCGCACGTGTAGTCGAGCCTCGTCCTTTTGGACGTGCGTGGACTGAATCAAGGCGGGCCCGCCAGAGGAATCGGGCGGGCCCGTTGTCGTATACGTCGGTAAT
>CASEJD010000154.1 GCA_949288145.1 uncultured Coriobacteriia bacterium | reverse complement strand
CGCGGCGTCGAAGGCCTCGTTCGTGTTCGCGCGCGAGAACCCGGGCGCCACCACGCTGCCGAAGGCCGCCACCTGCGCGCCGGACTCGTCGGCCACGAGGCGCCCGTCGCGCATGCCGTCGGCCTCCATGCCCTTGAACGTGCAGTTCGCGGTGCCGTCGGGGTTCCAGGCGGGGGAGCAGACGCCGTTCTCCTGGTCGGGGTAGTCGAAGTCGCTGCCGGCCGGCCGCCATTTCCCGGACAGCTTTGCCGCCCAGTTCGCCGGCTCGTTCTTCAGCCAGAGCTTCGCGAGGTTCTTCACGTGCACCGGCTTGACATCGAAACACCAGTTCAGCTCGCTCTTTTCCGCCATGGTGTTCTCGGAGAGGCGCTCGAACTCCTCTTTGAGCGCGCCGAGCCGCGCGTCGATGCGCCCCGTGCCCTCGTAGAGCACCTCGTCCAGGCGGTGCATCTGCTCGCGCGCCTGGCGGATGCGCGCGTCCACGCCCGCCGCCATGCCGGCGTCCAGGATGCCATGCTCGCCCTTGATGCGGTTGATGTCGAGCGCCGCGTCGTAGGTGGCCTCCACCATCTCGTCCACGCTCATGTACTGGCTCTCGTAGTTCATGATGTGCTTCCACGAGGGCAGGATCATGCGCTCGCGGTGCTCTTCGAACGTGCGAGCGCGCAGCTTGTAACCGTACTTCTCAGGGTTGTCGAAGGCGATGGACCCCACGTCCAAAAACGGCGCCATGGGGCTCGTCATGACCACCAGGCGCGGGTCGTAGTTCACGAGCTCGTAGAGGTGCTGCACGTAGGCGCCCGTCTCGCGCACGCTTTCAGCAGTCTGCTTCGGGATGCCGGTCATGAAGTACAGGTCGAAGCGCTCGCAGTTCGGGTGCGAGAGCGCGTCGACGATGGTCTCTTCCAGCTCGGTCATCTTGTAGTGGCCCTTGCCGAAGGCTTTGCGCACGTCGTCGTCGTGGCTTTCGGCGGAAATCTCCACCGACCAGTTCTCCAGGTTGTCGTCGAGCATCTGGTAGAACTCGTCGCCCCCGGGCGGCGGGCCGAAGAACTCGAAGCCGATGGGATTGCGCACCTTGCCCTTGAGCCCGCAGATGAAATCGTGCGCGTACTCCTCGCCCGCCTGCAGGAAGTCGTTCAGCACGAAGATGGGGCCCCAGATGTGGTCCTGCACGTGCTGGATGTCGCGGATGAGCAGCTTCGGGTCGCGCCAGGCCACGCGCCGGCGACCGAAGTGGTTCTTGAACGCGTAGGCGCTGCCGCCGCACGTGGCGCAGTTGCGCGCGCAGCCGCGGCAGGACAGGCCCGCCGTCACCGGGTAGGACAGCCAGCCTTTCATGGGCAGGTAGCTCGTCATGTCGTGGTGGCGCAGCACGCCCTTCATGGGGTAGTCGTAGTCCATGGAGATGGCGTTCATGTCGTCGGGCACCCAGGACAGCGGGTTGATGTGCACGCCGCCTTCGGCGTCCTTCCAGGTCAGGTTCGGGATGTCGGACAGGTCGCCCACGGGCACGTGGTTGCGCGCCGCGTCCTTCAGGCGCGCGATGAGCCGGCGCATGGGCTCTTCGGTCGAATCGCCGCGGACCACGTAGTCCACGCAGTCGTAGGCGATGAGGTCCTCATGGAAGATGGTGGCGGACAGGCCGCCGAACATGACGGGCGTGCGCGGGTGCAAGCGCTTCAGGATCTTCGCCACCTCGACGGAGCCATGGCAGTGCGGCATCCAGTGCAGGTCGATGCCGAAGGCCAGCGAATCGAGCTTCGAGAGGTTCGCCTCCACGTCGAAGCCCTTCTTGTGCAGCATCATGGACGCCAGGTTGTAGATGCGCGAGCGCAGGCCGTGGCGCTCGAAGTACTCGGAGAGCGTCGTGAGCCCCAGCGGGTACATCTCGAAGATGGGGGTGGAGGGCACCATGTCGGACACCGGCCCGTACATGATGGAGCGCTCGCGGAAATCGTACGTCGCAGGGCAGTGCACGAAGGTGATGTCGATCTGTTCCACGTCTTTCCTTACTTCTCTGCTGGCAGGCGGCGCGACGGGCGCCCTCCTTCTGCCCGTTCGCCGACGTGTTCGCGTGTTTTCTCGGTCGGCCGTTGATTCTAGCAGTCTTGCCGGATTGCTCCCGCTCATTTCTCGGGGTCGCCGCCTTCGCCCCTGTCTGCCAGGGCGCCTTCGTGCGACCGCCCACCTTCGCGGCATGTGGGGATAACGGGTTTGCCGGCCGCGGAGGCGGGTTCGGCGCGCGGGTGATGCTACACTGTCGGACACGTCTGAAGCAGGAGGCATTCCATGTTATTGTGCGCTGAATACGTTCTGCCCATTACCCAGCCCCCCATCGAGAAGGGCGCGGTGCTGGTGCGCGATGGCAAGATCCAAGACGTCGGCCGTGCGGACGTCCTGAAGGCCCGCTACGCCGGCGAAGAAACGAAAGACTTCGGCCTGGCTGCCCTCATGCCGGGCTTGGTGAACCTGAACTCCCGCCTGGAGCACGCGGTCATGCGCGGCATCGTCCACGACGAGCCGTACATCACCTGGCTGCAGCTCGTCAACGAGACGAGCTCGCTCATGAACGGCAACGACTGGCACGACTCCGCCATCCTCGGCGGCCTGGAGGCGCTGTCCGCCGGCATCACCACGGTGGCCGACGTGACCTCGTCGTCCGCCCCGTGCGACGCCGTGCGCGAGCTGGGCCTGCGCTCGGTGATCTACCGCGAAGTGACCGCCATGGACAAGCGCCGCGTGGAGCACGCGATGCGCCAGGCGAAGTCCGACGTGGAGAAGTGGCAGGATGAGTACGCCTCCGACCTTGTGACCATCGGCATCGCCTCCGGCCCGCTGTACGCGTGCCATCCGCTCATCTTCAGCAAGATCGTCGAGTTCGCCGACGACACGCTGCCGGTGGCCATGCAGCTGGCCGCCTCGCGCGAGGAGTATAACTTCATCAAGCGCGGCTCTTCGGCGCTCTCCGTCCACAGCGAGAACGTGAACCGCGGCTACGTGGAGATTCCGCCATGGCTGCCCACGGGCGTCACGCCGGTCAACTACGTGCTGAATTGGGGCGGCCTTGACGCGAAGAACATCCTGGCCGTGCACTGCGTCCACGTGAACGACGACGATCTGGACGAGCTGCGCTCGCACGACGTGTCCATCGCCGTGTGCCAGCGTTGCAACGCGCAGCTGGGCATGGGCGTGCCGCCGCTGGCGGACTACTTGCGCGCCGGCATGCGCGTGGGCCTGGGCACGGACTCTCCGGCCGCCACGGACTCCACGGACCTGTTCATCGAGATGCGCACGGGCATGCTGCTGCAGCGCGCCGTCACCCGCAACATGTTCCTCGACTCCGCCACCATGCTCGAGATGGCCACCATGGGCGGCGCCCGCGCGCTGCGCATGGAGGACAAGATCGGCTCGCTCGAGGTGGGCAAGCTCGCCGACATCGTGGCGGTCGATCTTTCGGGCTCGCACCAGACGCCCACGACCGACCCGGTCTCGGCGGTGGTGAACACGGCAGCCAGCACCGACGTGGTCATGACCATGGTCAACGGCCAGGTGCTCTACGAGAGCGACCAGTGGCACGTCGACGTGCAGGTGGCGCGCAACATCGCCTCGGTCATCGAGATCCGCGGGAAGCTGAGGGGCTAGCATGGCGAAGGCGAAGTCCGCCCAGCGCACCCTCACTGCGGCCGAGCGCCAGGCGCGCATCGCGCGCGCCCGCGAGCGCGAGAAGCAAGAGCAGGAACGCCGCGAGCACGCCTCGTTCGTGAAGAAGGTCTTCACCGTGGTGGTGTGCGTCATCCTGGCGTTGGCGTTGTCCATCCCGACCATGGCACTTGTGGTGATGGGCGGAAATGGCTAGCGCCAGCAGGGGGCTTACGATAATATAACCAGCTTGGTAAGCGAGAACTCGGCACGCGCTTCGGCGCGTGCCTCTATGTGCAAGGGGTGCTAGGTTGTTTGGTATCGGTGGAACCGAGCTGTTCCTCATCCTGCTTTTCGGGTTCCTGTTGTTCGGGCCCGACAAGCTGCCCGAGATCGCCAAGACGGCAGGCCGGGCCATCTCCAAGTTCAAGAACGCGCAGGAAGAAGTGACGAAGGTCGTCCAGAACGAGATCTACGACCCGAAGTCCGACGAGCCGTTCAAGAACCCGCTCGAGGCGGTCGAGAAGATGGGCAAGAAGTCCGAGAACAAGACCGTCGCGAAGCAGGAGAGCTTCTCCGAGCGCAAGGCGCGCTACGACCGCGAGCGTGCTGCCCGCCGTGCCGCCGAGCAGGAGAAGGGCGAGGGCGCAGCCGCCGGCACCGCCGCTGCGGGTGCCACGGCCGCCGCGAAGCCCGCGCCGAAGGCGTCTG
>CASEJD010000153.1 GCA_949288145.1 uncultured Coriobacteriia bacterium | reverse complement strand
GGCGGGGATCACCCGGTCCCATCCCGAACCCGGCAGTTAAGCCCGCCATCGCCGAGAGTACTGCGGGGCCAGCCCGCGGGAGGCCAGGACGTCGCGCTCGCGCAGGGCGTTTCCTGCGCTCTGGGCCCCTTCGGGGGCTTTTCTTGTTTTTGGGCTTATTTACTTCTCGCGCTCGGGGTTTTCGGCCTCTATAATGGCGTGAACACCAAGCACTACGCGAGAAGAGGAGTCTGCACATGGCCTTTTATTTCGATGAGCCGTCACGTACGTTCAACGAGTACCTTCTGGTTCCGGGTCACACGCCTTCTACTTGCGTTCCGAACGCTGTGAGCCTTAAGACCCCGCTGGTGAAGTACCGCAAGGGCGAAGAGGAATGCCCGCTTTCCCTGAACATCCCTATGGTGTCGGCCATCATGGCTGCTGTGTCGGACGACCGTATGGCCGTGGCGCTTGCCACGGAGGGTGGACTGTCGTTCATCTATGGCAACCAGTCCATTGAAGACGAAGCTGCCATGGTTCGTCGCGTGAAAGACTACAAGGCCGGCTTCGTGGTGAGCGACGCCAATCTGCGTCCTGACATGACGCTCGCCGAGGTCGTCGAGCTCAAGGAGCGGTACGGTCATTCCACTATGCCCGTCACCGAGGACGGAAATCCGCATGGCAAGCTGCTCGGCATCGTGACCGAACGCGACTATCGTCTGTCCCGCATGTCGCTGGACGAGAAGGTTGCCGACTTCATGACTCCGCGCGAGAAGCTGATCGTCGCGCCCGCCGACACCACGCTGAAGACCGCAAATGACATCATCTGGGATCACAAGCTGAACTCGCTGCCGATCGTTGACGGTGAGGACCACCTGATGTACCTCGTGTTCCGCAAGGACTACGATTCTCACAAGTCCAACCCGCTTGAGATGCTGGATTCCCACAAGCGCTACATGGTGGGCGCTGGCATCAACTCGCGTGACTACGCCGAGCGTATTCCTGCGCTCGTGGAGGCTGGCGCTGATGTGCTGTGCATCGACAGCTCCGAGGGGTATTCCGACTGGCAGAAGATGACCATCGAGTGGGTGCGCGAGCGCTACGGCGACGATGTCAAGATCGGCGCGGGCAACGTGGTGGACGCTGATGGCTTCCGCTTCCTTGCCGAAGCGGGCGCTGACTTCATCAAGGTCGGTATCGGCGGCGGTTCCATCTGCATCACGCGTGAGACGAAGGGCATCGGTCGTGGGCAGGCGACGGCCGTCATTGAGGTTGCCAAAGCCCGTGACGAATACTTCAAGGAGACCGGCGTCTACGTGCCCATTTGCTCTGACGGCGGCATCGTGTACGACCATCACATCTCGCTGGCGCTGGCCATGGGCTCCGACTTCGTGATGCTGGGCCGTTACTTCGCCCGCTTTGACGAGAGCCCGTCGAACAAGGTGATGGTGAACGGCACCTACATGAAGGAGTACTGGGGCGAGGGCTCCGCTCGCGCGCGCAATTGGGGCCGGTACGACCTGGGCGGCAAGAAGACGCTCGCGTTCGAAGAGGGCGTCGACAGCTACGTTCCCTACGCTGGCTCGCTGAAAGACAACGTGGCGCTGACGCTGTACAAGGTGAAGGCCACCATGTGCAATTGCGGCGCGCTGACCATCCCTGAATTCCAGGACAAGGCGAAGCTCACGTTGGTCAGCTCCACGTCCATTGTGGAGGGCGGCGCTCACGACGTCGTGCTCAAGGACAAGAACACGTACGCCAGCAACGTCTCGCTGCGCTAGTTCACGCGCGTGTCCGATCGAAAGATTCACAAGCGGAAAGGCGGTGTCGCTGATACGGCGGCACCGCCTTCCTTGTTCGCCTCGAAAGCCCGTTTGCTGTTAGTGGTTGCGGGAATCGCCCTTGCGTGCGCGTTGCTCGTTCTGCTCGTCGATGCGCTGTTCAGCGGCGGGTCAGGCGAAGAATCCTCGGTTGTGGCGCACGAGGAGCGCGCTGAGGTGACGACCGACGTTGTCGAGCTCGACGCGAACGGCAATGGCCTCGTGGACGGTGCGTACGGCGTCGAGGACCTGGACGCAGCGGCAGATCCCGAAGGGGAAGGCTGGATGGAAGGCGCCGCGTCCGCCTATAGCCCGGAGGACAACGACGGCGGCACCGCCACGGCCTCTGGCATTCCGCTCGATGACGAGAACTTCACTGTTGCCGTGCCGCAGTCGGACGCCGATAGGCTCGGTGCGCAGGTGGACGTGTTCTATGGCGGCATTACCGTGCGTGCCACAGTGACCGACACCGGTTCGTTCGGCGACTATGATCGCGACCTTGATCTGGCTCCTGCGGTGTGGGAGGCGTTCGGTGCCGATTCCATCGACGATTGGGGCGTTCGCGAGGTCTCCTACCGCTACGTTGAGGCGTAGGCGGGAACGTAGCGCGCATGCGCGCAATGCTACAATGCTGCTTTGTGTTTCAAAGGGGACGAGGGCCCGCACGGCGGGCCGATAGGGGCAATCACGAGCATGGCACAGAAGCAATCCGCCGAGCGCGAGGGTTTCGCGACGCGACTCGGCTTCATTTTGGTGAGCGCAGGCTGCGCGATCGGCCTGGGCAATGTCTGGCGATTCCCGTACATCACGGGCGAGCACGGTGGCGCGGCGTTCGTGCTGCTGTACCTGCTGTTCATCGTGGCCTGCGTGCCGGTCGTCGTCATGGAGTACGCCATCGGCCGTGCCAGCCGCAAGTCCTTCGCCCAGTGCTTCGACACGTTGGAGCCGAAGGGCACGAAGTGGCACCGGCTGAAATGGTTCGCCATCGTGGGCAACTACCTGCTCATGATGTTCTACACCGTCGTGTGCGGCTGGATGATCGCCTACATCTTCAAGCTGGGATCCGGCCAGTTCAACGGTGCCACGAGCGAGCAGGTGGCGTCGTCGTTCGCCGCCATGCAGGCCTCGCCGTTCGAGATGGTGTTCTGGATGGTCGTGACGTGCCTGCTCGGCCTGCTCGTGTGCTCCGGCGGCGTGAAGAACGGCGTCGAGCGCATCACGAAGCCCATGATGGTGAGCCTGCTCGTGCTGCTCGTCGTGCTGTGCGTGCGCGCGCTCACGCTGCCGGGCGCGGGCGAGGGCGTCTCGTTCTACCTGACGCCTGACTTCTCGAAGATCTTCGGCACGGCTGACGCGGGGCTGGCATCGAACCTGCTCACGTTCGGCGACGCGGCGTACGCCGCCATGGGCCAGGCGTTCTTCTCCATGTCGGTGGGCATGGGCTCCATGGCCATCTTCGGCAGCTACATTGGCAAGCGCTACAAGCTCGGTGGCGAGGCCGTGCGCGTGACGAGCTTGAACGTGGCCATCGCGCTGCTTGCCGGCCTGCTCATCTTCCCGGCGTGCTTCGCCTTCGACGTGCAGCCCGACAGCGGCCCGTCGCTCGTGTTCATCACACTGCCCAGCATCTTCAGCCAGATGTGGGGCGGTCAGCTGTGGGGCGCGCTCTTCTTCGTGTTCATGAGCTTCGCAGCGCTCTCCACGGTCATCGCGGTGTTCGAGAGCATCATCGCGTTCTTCATGGACCAGTGGGGCATGGACCGCAAGCGCGCCGTCGTCATCAACGGCATCGCCATCATCCTGTTGTCCGTGCCGTGCGCGCTCGGCTTCAACGTGCTCTCGGGCGTGGGCATCCCGGGCATTGGCGACATCCAGTCCATCGAGGACTTCATCGTGTCGAACAACGTCCTGCCGCTCGGCAGCCTGGTGGTGGTGCTGTTCTGCACGCTGCGCCGCGGCTGGGGCTGGGACAACTTCTTGAAGGAGGCGAACACCGGCGAAGGCCGCCCGTTCCCGCAGTGGCTGCGCCCGTACCTGAAGTACGTGCTGCCGGCGCTCATCCTCATCGTGTTCGTGATGGGCTACGTGCCGAAGTTCCAGATTTGGCTGGGGTTGGCATAGTACACCGCTCCGAAACGTTTCGCTCTATAATAGAAAGACTGCAAGCTCGGCCCACGGCAAGGCCTTAGACCGGAAAGAAGCGTTATGAAAGAGTACAATCCGCACGAGATTGAACCGCGCGTGCAGCAGGCATGGGACGAGGCGGGCGTCAACCGCACCGTCGAGGACCCCAGCAAGCCGAAGAAGTACGTGCTGGAGATGTTCCCGTACCCGTCGGGCGACCCGCACATGGGCCACGCGCGCAACTACTCCATCGGCGACGTCATCGCTCGCTACTACAAGATGCGCGGCTTCGACGTGCTGCATCCCATCGGCTGGGACGCCTTCGGCCTGCCCGCCGAGAACGCCGCCATCAAGCACAACGGCCATCCGGCCGACTGGACCTACGGCAACATCGAGACCCAGCGCAAGGTGTTTAAGCGCATGGGCCTGGCTTATGACTGGGACCGCGTCGTGCGCACGTGCGACAAGGAGTACTACCGCTGGGGCCAGTGGATCTTCCTCAAGATGTGGGAGATGGGCCTGGTGGAGCGCCGCAGCAACCCGGTGAACTGGTGCGAGTCGTGCCATACGGTGCTCGCGAACGAGCAGGTCACTGAAGGCGTGTGCTGGCGCTGCGGCAACCCGGTGGAAAAGCGCGAGCTGGAGCAGTGGTACTTCAAGATCACCGATTACGCGCAGGAGCTGCTGGACGACCTGGACAAGCTGGACGGCTGGCCGGAGCGCGTGAAGCAGATGCAGGCGAACTGGATCGGCCGCTCCGAGGGCGCCGAGGTGGACTTCGTGCTGTGCGACGCCGAGGGCAACGCCCCGGCCGAGCCGACGGAGGACGACATCATCACCGTGTTCACCACGCGTGCCGACACGCTGTTCGGCTGCAGCTTCTTCGTGCTTGCTCCCGAGTACAAGGGCCTGATGGACCTGGTGGCCGGCACGGAGCACGAGCAGCCGGTGCGCGAGTTGGTGGAGGCCGCCTCCAAGGTGAGCGCCGTGGAGCGCGCTCAGGGCGACCGTGAGAAGCACGGCGTGTTCACGGGCCGCTACGTGGTGAACCCCATCAACGGCGAGAAGGTGCCGGTGTGGGTTGCCGACTACATCGTGGCGGACTACGGCACGGGCGCGGTCATGGCCGTGCCGTGCGGTGACCAGCGCGACTTCGAGTTCGCCCGCAAATACGACCTGCCTATCATCCCGATTATCCTGGGCAAGGACGACCCGCTGTTCCCGCAGCTCGACGGCGTGCAGGAGCGCCAGGTCACGAGCGTCGACTGGGAGCAGGCCATGGAGGCAGAAGGTGTCCTCGTGCAGTCTGGGAAGTACACCGGCATGGTGGGCGGCAAGCACTCCGAGGGCGAGTCCGCCATCGTGGCCGACCTGGAGGAGCGCGGCTGCGGCCGCCGCAAGGTGGAGTTCCGCCTGCGCGACTGGCTCATCTCGCGCCAGCGCTACTGGGGCAACCCCATCCCGGCCATCTACTGCGACGATTGCGGCATCGTGCCGGTGCCGGAGGAGGACCTGCCGGTCGAGCTGCCGCTTGATCTGGACATCACGAAGGGCGAGCAGCTGGCCGACCACGAGTCGTTCGTGGCCTGCACCTGCCCGAAGTGCGGAAAACCCGCGCGCCGCGAGACGGACACGATGGACACGTTCACGTGCTCGAGCTGGTACTACCTGCGTTACTGTGACCCGCATAATGACACGGCGCCGTTCGACCGCGAGACTGCGAACCGCTGGATGCCGGTGGACCAGTACATCGGCGGCATCGAGCACGCTATCCTGCATCTGCTCTACAGCCGCTTCTTCACGAAGGTGCTGCGTGACGCCGGCCTGCTCGATTTCGACGAGCCGTTCACGAACCTGCTGTGCCAGGGCATGGTGCACGACGAGAACGGCGAGACCATGTCGAAGTCGAAGGGCAACGTGGTCTCCCCGGTCGAGATGATCAACGAGTACGGTGCCGACGCCGTGCGCACCTACATCCTGTTCATGGCTCCGCCGGACAAGGGCCTCGACTGGAATGAAGCGGGCCTGGGCGGCATCTACCGCTTCCTGAACCGCGTGTGGCGCATGGTGCACGACCTCATGGGCCAGGCCGGCGACGAGACGCTCTTCCAGGAGGGCGCGTCGGCCGACGAGGCCAAGCAGGTCTTCGAGGAGCTCGTGCGCGAGCGCCATCGCGTCGTGGGCAAGGTGACCGACGACTTCGCGCGCAACAACTTCAACACCGCCATCTCTGCCATCATGGAGCTGGCGAACGCCACGGGCGACTACCTGCGCAAGTGCTCGCCGGAGCAGCGCGCCGCCGACGAGGCGTGCCGCGCCTTCGACCCCGAGGCCGCCGAGGTCATCGTGAAGCTCATGGCCCCCATGGCGCCGCACTTCGCCGAGGAGCTGTGGCACACGGTGCTGGGCCACGAGGGCTCGGTGTGCGAGGAATCTTGGCCGGAGTTCGACCCCGAGAAGGCGAAGGCCGCCGAGGTGGAGCTGGCAGTGCAGGTGAACGGCAAGGTGAAGGCGCACATCACCGTGGCGCTCGACGCCGCTGAGGACGACGTGAAGGCCGTGGCGCTGGAAGCCGTGAGCCGTGCGACCGAGGGCAAGAACGTCGTGAAGACGATCGTGATCCCGGGCCGTCTGGTGAACATCGTTGTGAAGTAGGTTGTTCCGCCGGCCTTTCGGTCGGCGGAACATGCTGCCGCTGCGAAGCGCCCTGGCACTCAATCTGGCCATGCAAGGAGGGTTCGATGGCGAAGTCCAATCGAACCCTCCTTTTATGTCCATCTTGAGCACCAGGGCGCTCCTCGCGTTCTTTTTGGCGTTATGCGGGGCAAAGCACTTGCCTCTTGCAAAGCTGGTGTTTCGTGTCTGTGCGGAGCGCCTTTTTTGTGCAGGGGCGGAAGCGGGGTTCGGGGCGTGGTACAGTCGTGCGCATGACTTTTGTGGGGGACATACCATGCTGCGGGCGGTGAAGTCGTTGTTGGCGTTCGTCGTCGCGGTCGTGCTGCTGCTCGTGCTCGTCGTGGCGGGCACGAACGCGTACGTCGTCGGCACGACGAAAGACCGCATTGTGTCAGAGGACGAGGCTACCGCGTTCGCGGCGGACTGCATTGTCGTGCTCGGCGCTGCCGTCACGCCGTCGGAAGAGCCGTCGGGCATTCTGGAGGACCGTCTGGACGAGGCTATCTCGCTCTACCACGCCGGCGCTGCCTCCAAGATCATCATGAGTGGCAACCAGGAGCCCGGCTACGACGAGCCGAGCGTCATGAAGGAGTACGCTGTCTCGTGCGGTGTGCCGAGCGACGCTATCTTCTGCGACTATGCCGGCTTCAACACGTACGACACCATGTACCGTGCCGCGAACGTGTTCGGCGCGCAGCGCGCCATCGTGGTGACGCAGACCTACCATCTCTATCGCGCGCTGTACGCCGCGCAGGGCTTGGGCATGGAGGCCGTGGGCGTGCCGAGCGACTTCCATGAGTATGACGGCCAGGAATACTACGACGTCCGCGAAGTTGGCGCGCGCACGAAAGACTTCTTCCAGGTACTGGCGAAGGTGCCGGCTACGGAAGTGGACGCGCCCGTCTCGCTCGACGGCAGCGGCGACGCCTCCGACGAGCAGATGTCAGGTCGATAGGCGGCTTGGCTGACGACGGAAGAAAGCGGCCTGCTCTCATTCGCGCAAATCGGCAGGGCTGAACAGCGTGACGAGGTCGATGAGCTCTTGCCGCTTGTGCACGGCCAGCTTCGCGTAGATGCGCTTGCTGTGCGTGCGGATGGTGTTCTCCGACACAACGAGCTCTTCGGCGATATGCGCCACGGTGTTGCCACGCACGAGCAGCTCCATGACCTCCGTCTCGCGATTGGACAGGCGGAAGTTCTGCTGGACGAGCGCGCATTGCTTCGAGACGCGGTCGCGGTACTGCGGGCCTTCAGCGATGTCTGCGTCGTGGTCGGCGTGCGGTCGCTCGGAGGGCTGGCGGGCGCTTGCGCGCTCGGCGGTGGGCGCGGGCGCGGCAGCGTTCGACGGCGCCTCTTCAGAAGGCTCCTGCTCCTGCGGTGCGGCGCCGCTCGACAGTTCGAGCTCGATAGGCTCCGATTCCTCGGCGTTCGAAATAGCATGCGGCGCAGTGCCCGGCGCGTTGAGCGCGACGAGCTCGATGTTGCCGGCGCTGGCGCGCTCGGGGTTGAGCGTCGTGCGGAAGCCGCCATGGCCGATGAAGTACATGATGCCCAAAAGGTAGATCGCCACGATGGCAGCCGACGCGAGGGCGCTGCCGCCGAAGGGGTTCAGCTGGTCGGAGAAGGTTCCGGTCAAGAACCCGACGTCGTGCAGCAGGTAGACGATGCCGCCGAAGAAGCCGTAGATGAAGACCGGGTTGATGCCATCGTTGCGCGACGCCTGCGCGCACTGCATCATCATGAGCATGATGCCCACGCTGTACGCGGCGTACAGCAGCGCCGCGAAACCCGACGAGAACGCGGTGCCAGCGAGCGGCATGATCAGGAACGCGGTGATGAGCAAGGGGAACAGGAACCGGTAGACCGTGAGCACGTTCACACGCAGGTTCTTCTTCTGCCAGACGGCGAGCAGCGCCAGGCCGGCGACGAGCGAGCCGCCCATGGAGACGATGTTCACGAGCGAGCCGATAACGGGCGTGTCGATGGCGAGCGCGCGCACAATGCCGCAGCAGAAGCCGACGGCGCCCACGCTGAGCGCGCTAGGGAAATAGGCGCGCAGCGCTTTGCGGTAGACGGCGGGGTGCTCGCGCGGCACGTCTTCGAACATGGGTTGATCGAGGTTGATTTCGCGGCTGCGAAGGACGATGGAAAGCCCGAAGAGCGGCAGGAATGCGAGCGGGATGAGGAACGCCGTCACCGCTTGGGGGATGAGGTAGAGCGCGAAGTACAGCAGGGCTGAGAAGACGGTACCCACAATGAGGTTGCGGTTGCTCTCGTCCGCCTCCTGGCTGGCATAGAGGCGCTCCCACAGCATGCAAAAGCCGGCAGAGCCCAGCCCGAGCAACGCGCCGCCTGCGATGACGAGCGGCTTGGAAAAGTCGCTGAGGTAGATGGCGGCAATGAGGAAGCACCAGCCGGCGAAGTACGGGGCAGACGGTAGCAGCACGATGAAGCGCCGCGTGAACCGTGGGAAGAAGTACACGCCGAGCACGCTTGCGAAGAAGCACGCCGTGTAGACGAGCGACTGCGAGAAGAAGAATGCGAGCAGGATGTCCGACGTCTGAAACGCGACCGGCAAGAACGGGAAGACGCCGCCCCATACGCTCGCGGCGTTGATGGCGAGGAAGAGCGCGTAACCGAGCAACGTCGTGTTCGGTCGCAGCAGCGACGCGATGGTGTGCACGGGGCTCCTTCCTACGAGTGGGGTGCGAGGGTTCGAGCATGGTGCCAAACGGTGTCGGGCATGCAGGTTGAGGGATGACTGCGGGATTCGTTTTACGGAAGCAAGTGCGGAGAGCGCTGTCCGCAGCGTGGTGACCATTGTACGGCATTCGAAAGGCAGGGTGGCCCGCCATGCGAGAATGGGTGATAGGTGACGCCTTTTTGACCAGGCATTTTGCAAAAATCACCCGCAGTATGTGACAAGCGTTTCGGCAAGCCGCGCACAATAAGCGCGCTGCCCGCGCGCGGCCGAGTGCATGGAGAGGTCTCGGTCGAGCGGGCGAAACGCGCGCCGAATGCGGCGCGCGACGCGCTGGCGGAGCAGGGAGCCCGCCGCGCGCGAGAGCAAGACGAGAGCAAAGAGAGGGAGGGAAACATGTCAGAGTTGATGCCGAATGTCAGCCGCCGCTCGTTCGTGAAGACGACCGGCGCGCTGGGCGCTTTGGCAGCCGTCGGCGGCACCGTTGCCGCGACGGGCTCCGTGTTCGGCAAGGGGACGCCCCAGGCGCACGCCGAAGCGGAGGAGAAGGTGACGTGGGGCCACTGCGCTATCAACTGCCCGGGCCGCTGCAGCCTCAAGTTCCACGTGAAGGACGACGAAGTTGCGTGGGTCGAGACGTATACGAGTAAGGATGCTGATTTCGACGAGGTGCAGCCGCGTGCATGTCTGCGCGGTCGCACGTATCGTCGTTGGCTTGCCGATCCGAATCGCGTGAACTACCCCATGAAGCGTGTGGGAAAGCGTGGCGAGGGCAAGTTCGAGCAGATTTCCTGGGATGAGGCCATCGACACCATCGCCTCCGAGCTTCGTCGCATTATTGACGCGTATGGAAACGAGGCGGTCTACATTCCGTATGCCACGGGCGTGAGCTCTTCCACCGCTCGAAGCCTTCCGCGTTTCATGACGTGCCTGGGCGGTTATCTGGGCTCCTACGGCGACTATAGTGCTGCGCAGCTTGAGATGATTACCCCATTCACGCTGGGCTCGAAAGGCTTCAATGGCTCGACCTTGAATGCTGCCGAGGACGCGCAGCTCATCCTCGCGTTCGGCACGAGTCCGACGGAGACCCGTCAAGGCGGTGCCGTCTCGCACTATGACTGGGTGCATCTTCGCGAACGTGCGAAGGGGAAGATTGTCTACATTGACCCGCGCCTGAACGACTCTGCTATGGGCCGTTCCGCCGAGTGGTTGCCCATCAATCCGGGCACCGACGCGGCGCTCTGTTCCGCTATCGCTCACGAGTTGATTGTGAACGAGCAGATTGACAAGGAGTTCCTCGATACGTATTGCGTCGGCTTCGACGACACGACCATGCCCGAGTCGGCAAAGGGCCAAAACAAGTCCTACAAGGACTACATCATGGGCACGGGATACGATATGGAGGAGAAGACTCCGGAGTGGGCCGCTCCCATTACGGGCATCTCGGCAGATCGTATTCGCGCGCTTGCGGAAGAAGTTGGAACTGCCAAGCCTCTGTACGTCGTGCAGGGTTGGGGCCCGCAGCGCCGTAGCAACGGCGAGCTGAATAGCTGGTCCATCATGATGTTGCCGCTGTTGACTGGTCAGTTTGGCTTGCCGGGCACCAACACGGGCGAGCGCGAAGGATCCTACTCCATCTCTGTTCAGACCATTCCCGCGGGCACGAACCCGGTGAAGGCCAAAATTCCGGTGTTCTTGTTCACGGACGCGATTGACCATGGCACCGAAATGACCGCTCTTAATGCGGGCGTTCAGGGCGCTGATAAGCTGAACGTGAACATTAAGTGCATGCTGAACTACGCGGGAAATTGCCTGACGAACCAACACGGTGACATCAACCACGCGCATGACATCCTTGCCGACGAAAGCAAGTGCGAGTTCATTGTCGTGTGGGAAACAGTGTTCACGGATTCCGCGAAGTATGCCGATATCCTGCTGCCCGATTTGTTCCGCTTCGAGCAGGTTTCTCAGATTGGCACTGGCGGCGACCATGCGTACATGATCAGTGGCCAGCCGTGCACGACGCCGAAATTCGAGCGCAAGACGCTGTATGACTCCCTGACACTTCTTGCTGCGAAGATGGGTGTTGAAGAGGAGTTCACTGAGGGCAAGACTCAGGAAGATTGGATTAAAGAACTCTACGAGAAGACCCGCGCCAAGGATTCCGAGCTCCCGACGTACGAGGAAGCCATGGAGATGGGCGTATACACGCGCAAAAACCCCAAGGGCTGCACCATTGCCATGGAGGCCTTCCGAAAGGATCCGGTCGCGAATGCTCTCGACACGCCTTCGGGCAAAGTCGAAATCTACTCCGAGCAGCTTGCAGAGATTGCCGCCACGTGGGAGCTTGACGGTGACGACGCCCTCATCTCGCCGATTCCGGTTTACACGCACGGCTTTGACGAGCTTGACATTCCGACGGAGGAATTCCCTTTGCGCTGCAGTGGCTTCCACTATCGCGGCCGCACGCACTCTTCTTGGGGTGGTGTTGAGCTGCTGAAAGAGGCGAATCCGCAAGAGGCTTGGATTAACCCGGTCGATGCTGAAGAGCGCGATATCGTCCAGGGCGACACTATCCGCGTGAAGAATGCATTCGGCGAAATCGAGCTGTTGGCGAAGGTCACGCCGCGCGTTGTTCCTGGAACCGTCTGCATTTCGCAGGGTGCATGGCATAACGCTGACATGAGCGGCGACCGTGTGGACAAGGGCGGTTGCATCAACACGCTGACGACCCATCGTCCATCTCCGCTGGCGAAGGGCAACCCGCAGCACAGCAATATTTGCGAAGTCGTGAAGGCCTAAGGTAGCGAGGAAGGAACGGAAGAATCATGACTCAGTATGCATTCTATTTCGACGGCACTCGCTGCACCGGTTGCAAGACCTGCGAGATGGCCTGCAAGGACTTTAAAGACCTCGATCTGGGCTTCGCTTACCGCAAGGTCTATGAGGTCACGACGGGCGAGACCACGAGGGACGCCGAGGGTATCATCGCCACTTCGTGCGTGAGCTACCCGTTCTCCATGTCGTGCAACCACTGCGACGATCCGGCGTGCGTGAAGGTCTGCCCGACGACCGCCATGCACAAGGACCCGGAGACGGGCCTGGTGAGCGTTGACACCGCCAAGTGCATCGGCTGCGGTTACTGCCATATGGCCTGTCCGTACAACGCACCGAAGGTCGACCGCTCGAAGGGCCACTCCGTCAAGTGCGACGGGTGCGCCGACCGCGTGGCCGCCGGCGAGAAGCCGGTGTGCGTCGAGGCCTGCCCGGCCCGCGCGCTGGACTTCGGCACCGTCGAGGAGATGAGCGCGCTCGGTCGCATCGCCGACGTCGCGCCGCTGCCCGACCCGGCCTACACCACGCCGAACCTGTACATCAAGCCTTCCGAGGACGCGCTGCCCTTCGGCGCTCCGAACGGCAAGGTCGTGAACCCGCTGGAGGTGGAATAAAGTGGAAAACGCAATGGCTGAACTGCCTTTGGCAATCTTCACCACCTTGGTGCCCTTCGGCGCCGGTGCGTTCATCATGCTGGCGATCTCGTTCTTCACTACGAAGTTCGGCGCCGACGAGCTGAAGAAGCTCGACAAGCTCTCCATCGCCCCGCTCGCGGTGGTCGCGGTGGGCTTCATCGCCTCGTTCTTCCACCTGGCGAGCCCGCTCTCCGCGTTCGGCGTGTTCTCCGGCATCGGCTCCTCGCCGCTGTCCAACGAGATCGCGATGGGTATCGTGTTCTTCATCGTGGCGCTTGTCTACGTCATCATGGCGTTCACGGGCAAGCTGACGGAGTCCTCCCGCAAGCCCTTCGCGACCGTGGTCGCGGTGCTGGCGCTCGTGTTCGCCGTGTTCACCGGCATGGCGTACATGATGCAGACCATCGCCTCCTGGAACACCCCGCTCGTGCCCGTTGAGATGGTCGGCTTCGCGCTGCTCGGCGGCGCTGCCTTCGGCGCGGCCCTTATCGCGGCCGCCCGCGCTCAGGGCAAGGAGTCCCATTCCTACGCTTCTGCGGCGTTCGTGCTGGCGCTCGTCGGCTTCGCTGTGGCGCTCGTGGCCCTCATTGGCCACTACGGCGTGCTGGAAGCTCTCTCGAGCTCTCTCGTCGCCGGCGCCACGCTCGCCGAGGGCGTGACGGGTTACCTGGTCGGCTTTGGCGTGCTCGGCGCTGCCGCCGTGGTGCTGCTGGCCGCGTGCATGAAGAAGGCCTCCATCGGCCTGGCCGGCGCTGCCGCCGTCCTGGCGCTCGTGGCCATCTTCCTGGTGCGCTTCGCCTTCTACGCCATCCAGCTTTCGGTCGCCCTGTAGCCGAAAGGAGCCTGGCGGCACGTCCGTCGAGGCTGGGTGCCCACCCCTCCTGAAGGAAGGCGCGGTCTGTTCGGGCCGCGCCTTCCACACTTCGGGGCGGCATGCGCGAGGGCGCTCGCGAAAAAGAGCGCGCCCGCGCATGCTGGGCATGGCATACTCACTGAACGATGAAACCGAGGGGGAATGACGCATGAACGAGCTTTTGAACGACGACGCCGTGCGCGAGGCAGTCGTGTTCGTGGGCCAGACGCTGGGCCCGCTGTTTTTGGACGACCCGCGGCATGAGGAGCAGGTCGTGCCCGCCATCGAAGCGTTCGCGGCGCTTGATGTGGACGCGGCTGCCGAGGAATGGCCGTTTGTGGAGGCTAATGCTGCGCGCGGCGCGCTGGAGCTCATGAAAGAGGGCGCGCAGGCGGGCGCGCAGAGCGACGAGGTGGTCTGGGATTACCGCCGCCTGTTCGTGGGGCCGGCGCCGAAGCCCGCGCCGCCATGGGGCTCGGTCTACACCGACCGCGAGTGCGTGGTGTTCGGCGGGACCTGCCTGGAGCTGCGCCAGTGGATGCGCGAGGTGGGCATCGAACGTTTGGGCGACGAGAAGGACCCGGAAGACCACATTGGCCTCATGCTGCTGCTCGTCGCCTGGATTGCCGAGCACCGTCCGGAGGTCCTGGAAGACTGCTTGCGCCTGCACGTGCTGCCGTGGTCCTCGCATCTGCTCGAGGAGCTGGAAGAAGCGGCCGAGCAGCCGCTGTACAAGGGTTTGGCTCGTTTGGCGCGCTTGAGCCTGGAGGGCATGCGGGAGGCGTTCGGCATCGAGGTGACGTACCCGCGGTTTTATCGCTAGCGAGTAGAGCCGGCCATGTTTGATGACCCACGGGAAGGAGGGGGCTATGGGCTTTGATATGGCGATGAGCGAAATCTCGCTTGTGCTGTTCACGACCATTGCGCCGTCGGGCGCGGTTGCCGTGGCGCTTATGGCGCTGTTCTCGCTGGGCGTTCGCTCGAATGCGGAGGCGCAGGCGCGCATCGACCAGTGCGCATGGGTGCCGCTCGCCATCACGCTCGTGGGCCTTGTTTCCTCTGCCACGCACCTGGGCAACCCGGCGAACGCCCTGTACGTCCTGCTCGGTGTGGGCAGCAGCCCGCTTTCGAACGAGGTGGCTGCCGCGGTGGTGTTCCTGGGGATTGCGGGCGTGCGCTGGATGCTCTCGTTCGCGCGTCGTCCTCTGCGCGCGCTCAAGGCTGTGCTTTCGTGCTTGACGGTCGTGGCGGCGGCGGTGTTCGTGGCCGCGGTCGCGTTCGCGTACGATGCCGCGACCGTGCCCACGTGGAACACGCCCTACGTGCCGGCGAGCCTGTGGCTGAACGCGCTGTGCGGCGGCCCGGCGCTCATGCTGGCAACCATGCAGTGGGCGCGCCCGGAATGTGCCACCGGAGGCGTGCGGGCGGCCGCCTTGGTGGCTTCTGCGGTCGGACTGTGCGGCTCGGTCGTCATGTATGTGCTGCAGAACGGCGTGCTCCAGCAGGCGGAGAACGCGCTCGTGAGCGGTGTGCAGCTCGTGCCGCACTATCCGGCCATGATCGTGGCGTTCGCGGTGCTGGCGGCCGCTGGTCTGGTCATCGTGGCGCGTGCGTGCTTCGTACGCCGAGGTGCAGCATCGTCTGCGAGCGGCGCGCGCACGGCGCTCATCGTGGATGCTGTCGGGTGCGCACTCGTGTTCGCGGGCATCTTCGTGGCGCGCTTCGCGTTCTACATGATGCACATGACGGTATAGCGCCGCGGGACGGGACAGATGGCCCCATTCGCGCCTTCTCCTCGTAGCGCGGCGGTAGCGGAATGCTAGCCTTCGGCATCTTGGATCAGGTCCAGCATCTCCTGTAGGGAATGGACGCCAAGCTTCTGGTAGATGTGTTGACGGTGCGTGGAGACGGTGCTCTTCGAAAGGCAAAGCTCATCTTTGATGTACTCAAGGTTGCGGCCTTTCGCGAAGAGCGTCATGACCTGCTCTTCTCGTTCGGAGAGCCCGTACCGCTCTGCGATGGCATGGCATTTCTCCTGGAACCGCTTGCGCCGATCGGTCGGGATGAGCTCGAGCGCCTGCAGGAGCACCGTGCCATCGAAAGCGGCATTGGCCGCGACGAACACGGCGATGACGCCCAAGGCCATGATGGGGAAGGCTGCCTCCAGGGTCGCGCCCGCTTCGTGCAGGGTGAAACGGGCGAGCAGCATGCCGAGCAAGGGTCCTGCCGCCCACGCGCCACGGACAAGCGCGACGGTGCGCACGTTCGCTGTCGAGTATTGCCGGCAAATGCCAGCGGTGACGAGCCACATGAACATGCCGAAGCACGTGTAGAACGATGTGTTTACGGTCAGCGGGATGCGCGCGTCGAGGGTGGGGTAGAGCAAGACCGTTGGAAGCAGCAGCGCGCCGACGGCAAGTCCTACGCCGAGGACGTGATAGCAGATTTGCGGCGCGTTCTTGATCTTCGAGCTGACGGCGACCAGCGCGATGAGGATGATGCCGGCGCTGGCGACGAAAGCGATGAACGCCTGCGCTTGCGCGAACGGCTCAATCTGCTTGATTGAGGCCTCGATTTGCATATACATCGTGCGAGCCGCTTCGTTGGCGAAACCCACGAGTAGGACGCACGCGCACACGCGCGCGAGGAGCGTGCGCAGCGTGCGGTGGTCTTTGTCGGCGGGAAGTGCCTGTCGTTCAAGTGGCGTGATGCCGTTCAAATCGTCTTCTGACTTGTCTTTCATGCCGAAGTGCAGGAGCAGGGCGCCGATGCACGGCATGCTCGCGGCGAACAGTGCAGCTTCGAACACGGGGAAGTTCAGCGACAGCGCGAACAGCAGAGAGGAAGCAATCTGGCCCGTTGCGACCGCTGTCACCAGGCTGCGCGTCTGCAAGCGAGCGAACGTGGTGCCGAAGATGAGCAGCTGGATACCGGAGAAGACGCCGGAGAGCACGCCCGAGGCGCCGACGGCGAAGACGCCCAAGGGGTCGTTCACGCTGGAGAGGGGCATGAGCAACGTCGAAGCGGTCACGCCTACGGGAAACACGATGTTGGCTTCCGGCCGCGCGATGAGCTTGCCAACGTGCGCGTGCAGCTCTGCCGAAAGGAAGAGCACCGCCGTGATGGTGATGATGGAGATGAGATAGACAGCGTCGAGGACTTGCTCGCCGCCGGCGCCGTCGCTCGCGAAGAGCCCCATGCTATGGAATGCCATGGAGACCCACGAGGTGTAACAGCCGAACCCAAGGCCGACCAAAAGATCGGAAGCGGTAACACGGCGCGGAGTCGCTGCGGAAGGCGACGTAGACCGCGTTGACTGCTTGCTGGTTTCCGGATCCGTCGTTCGAGCCGACTCCGGGAGCGCGGAGTCGTTCGCTGACTTCACTCTCATAGGCTCTCCCCCTTGAAACGGCGCTCAGACTGTTGTCTCGATTGCGCCAAATTCCCCGGTTGAATTATACGAAACGTTACCGACGGCATCCTCCCGCAATTTCTTTCACAATGAGAAGCGATAAGCATCACCCCAGTTCAGAGGCATCATGCTGCGAGCATGATGCTGAAAAGTTGGGAAAGATGCTCCTCGCACGATGTCTTCGCACCCGTCGCGCCATACGCTTGAGCTATCTCAATGAAAGACGAGAGGAGGAGATATGGGCACACTGACGATGACGCGTCGTACCTTCGCGAAAGCTGCCGCAGTGACCGCTGCTGCCGCTGGGTTCGCCTGCACGGGGCAGGCGCTGGCGGAGACCGACGCAGCCTCGTCGTCGACCGCGGGCGAGGTCAAGCACATTCGCTCGGCGTGTCGTGGATGCGGCAAGATGGAATGCGGCGTCTGGGTGACTGTCCAGGATGGCAAGGTTGTGCGCACGGAGGGTGACGAGAGCGCCTTCCAGTCCGCTGGCAGCCACTGCGCGAAGGGCCAGGCGTCCCTGCAGGCCGCCTACCACCCCGACCGCTTGCGCTATCCGCTGAGGAGGACCGGCCCAAAGGGCGAGGACCCGGCATGGGAGCGCATCTCGTGGGACGAGGCGTACCGAACCGTTATCGACAACATCCATAAGAACCAGGACAAGTACGGCTACGAAACCTACTTCTCCATGGGCGGCACGTCCCGCATTTGGTCGATGGCGCCGTACGGTGCGTTCAAGCAGCTGTTCCAGACCCCGAACTCCATTCAGGCGAACGAGATCTGCAAGGGCCCGCGCTTCTACGCGACGGCGCTTGACGCCTCGAACGCCTACAGCTGGATGGAGACGGTCGGCGGCCCGCACGTGTACGTGCAGTGGGGTGGCGCGTCCGAGCTGTCGAACTACGACGACTCGTGCCGTACCACGGTCGACGTCGCAACGCGTGCCGACGTTCACATCATCGTGGACCCGCGCCAGACGAACCTCGGCAAGGAAGCTGACTACTGGGTGAACCTGCGCCCCGGCACCGACGGTGCCGTCGCGAACTGCTGGGCCCAGGTCATCATCGAGAACGACCTCATCGACGACCTGTACGTCCGCAAATGGATGAACGCGCCGATGCTGGTGGTGGAAGAGGAGTCCTTCGTCCCGACGGCCAGCTCGTCCGACGCGCAGTCCGAGAAGATTGTCACGCGCTTGCTCAAGGAGTCTGACATCCAGGAAGGCGGCTCCGACGGCCGCTTCATGGTCATCAATGAGATTAACGACCAGCTGAGCTGGTATGACACCACCGCTGAGAATCCCGGCTGGGAGGGCGAGGACTGGACGCCCGCTACCGAGGGCTTCGTGCCCCATCAGGTGCGTCTGGACGCCACCGGCCAGGAGCAAGGCTTCGTGCTGGATTACGTTCCGTTCCCCGACGGTCTGTACCCGGCGCTCTTCACGCCGGAAGGCGGCCGCGAGGTCACGCTGAAGGATGGCACGGTGGCGCACGTGCGCACCGTGTGGGAGCACTACATCGACTTCCTGTCCAACTTCACGCCGGAGAAGGCATCCGAGATCACGGGCGTCGATCCTGACGTGCTGCGCGATTCCGCGATCGCGTACGCCACGCGCATCGACCCGTCCACCGGTTACGGCAACGGCGGCATCCAGTACATGCTAGCGCCGGAGCATGCGTGCAACTCCGTCCAGAACCAGCGTGCGTGCGACCTGGTCTGCGGCATCACGGGCAACATGGACATCCCGGGCGGCATGCGCGGCTCCACGCCGGGTTGGCCGTACTTCGACCTGGCCATGTGCAATCCGGATTCCCCGGAGGCGCCGCGCCAGAGCACCGAGAAGATCCTCGGCAAGATCAACTTCCCGATGATCGGCGCCGACTGCAACCCGAGCTGGGCTGACGCCACGAGCATCTACGACGCCATCGAGACGGGCGAGCCGTACACCGTGTCCTGCGGCATGGGCCAGACGGGCGACTTCATGAACCAGTCGAACTCCATCTTCGCGGTGGAGCAGCTCATGAAGCTCGACTTCTGGGCGTCCATCGACCTGTGGCACACCCCGTGTGTCGACATGGCGGCCGACATCGCCATGCCCGCCGCGCACTGGCTCGAGCTTGACTGCATCCGTAAGAGCCAGGGCTCCTCGGGCGCGTTCGGCGCGACGGTCAAGTGCATCGACCCGCCGGGCGAGGCGAAGAACGACCTCGAGATCGTTGTCGGCCTGTACGAAGCTGCGGGCGTCCCGTACTTCGACGAGACGAAGCACGGCGCGAAGTGGCTGTCCGGCGAAGAGGCCGTGGCGGCGTGCAACGAAGTCGCGCTCGACGGCTTCCGCATCCCGAAGTGGGAGGACTACAAGGCCGAGTTCCAGAAGAACGGCTGGTTCGACTCCAAGGTCGAGAAGTACGAGGACTGGGGCGTGTACCGCCGTTACCAGATTGGCAACGGTCACATCTCCGGTGGCTTCCCGCCTTCGCCGAAGCAGCGTCAGGGCTGGAATACCACGACGCACAAGCAGGAGATTTGGTCCACGGTCCTGGAGTCCTGGCTGGTCAACGGCGCCGACAACGACGGCAAGCCGGAGAAGGTGTGCTACACCGACGAAGACTTCACGCTGGAAGAGGTCTTCCCGCGCTACGTTGAGGCTCCGCATGGTCCTGTCGCCGATCCCGATCTGTTCACGGACGACAACTCCTTCCTCATGACCACCGGCCGTCGCCAGGGCACCTACTTCCACTCCGAGCACCGTCAGCTTCCGTGGTGCCGCGAGCTGTGGCCGGTCCCGCGCCTGGAGATGAACCCCGTCGACGCCGAGCGCCTGGGCCTGCAGCAGGGCGACTGGGTGTGGATTGAGACCAAGGAGGCCAAGATCCGCGAGGTCGTGGACCTGTACTACGGCATCGAGCCGGGCGTCGTGAACGCCGAGCATCAGTGGTGGTACCCGGAGCTCTCTCAGCCCGACCATGGCTACAAGCTCTCCGGCGTGAACTGCCTGATCGACCGCCATGCGCAGGACCGTATCTGCGGTTCTTCCAATCTGCGCGCTTACGGCTGCAAGGTCTACAAGGCGACCGCTGAGAACAGCCCGTTCGGCAACCCGGTGCCCTGCGGCGACGACGGCACGGAGATCATCCACACCTGCGACGACCCGCGCCTGAAGGAATGGTTGCCCGATTACGATTCTCCGAGGGGTGAGGCGTGATGACGCGTTATTCCATCCTGACCGACCTCAATAAGTGCGTCGGCTGCCTGGCGTGCTCGATTGGGTGCAAGGTCATCAACAACGTTCCGGTGGGCAACTACTGGAACAAGGTCCTGCGCGTGGGCCCGAACCCGCGCCAGGAGGGCGGCCAGTGGCCGGACGTCTACACCTACTTCCTGACCGTCCAGTGCCAGCACTGCGCGAACCCGGCGTGCGTCTCCGTCTGCCCGACCGAGGCGTCCCACGTGGCCGCCGACGGCACCGTGCAGATCGACAAGTCGAAGTGCATCGGCTGCCAGTTCTGCGCCATGGCCTGCCCCTACGGCGTGCGCTACCTCAACGAGGAGGAGCGCGTCGTGGAGAAGTGCACGCTCTGCGAGCAGCGCATCTCCCAGGGCGAGCTGCCCCAGTGCGTCGCCCAGTGCGGCGGCCGCGCCCGCTTCTTCGGCGACCTGGACCAGGGCATCGAGTCCTTCGAGGCGCCGGCGGCTCCGCTCGACGGCGACAAGTCCTACGAGGCGTGCGCTGACGCTCGCATCAAATTGGGCGACGTGACGGGCGAGGGCTGGGAGTACCCGGTCAAGCCGTACAAGGACACCGAGGTCTACCATCTGCCCGATGTGGGCAATGATCCCTCGTTCGTCTACATCCTTCGTAACGAGAAATGGCAAGGAGGCGAACAGTAATGGAGCTTCAGTGGCCTCTGATTATCTTCACCACGCTCCTGGCTTGGAGCTGCGGCGTGTTCGCGACCCAGGGCGTGCTGGCGCTCAAGGGCGAGGGGAAGGAAATCCAGCTCCCCGCCTTGATCACGAGCGTCGTGCTGCTGGCCGTTAGCGGCATCGCGGTCTTCTTCCACCTGCAGCACTGGGAGCGCATCTTCAACGGCTTCGGCCACATCACCTCCGGCATCACGCAGGAGCTGATCGCTATCGTGGTCTTCGTCGTGGTCGCCGTGGTGTACTTCGCCATGCTGCGCAAGTCCGCGGACGGCGGCACGGTGCCGCAGTGGCTCGCGGTCGTCGCGATCGCGATCTCGGTCGTGCTCGCCGTCGTCTCCGCCCACAGCTACATGATGGCCGCGCGCCCGGCGTGGGACACGGTCGTCTGGCCGCTCGCCATGCTGCTCGCCGGCGGCGCCGCGGG
>CASEJD010000152.1 GCA_949288145.1 uncultured Coriobacteriia bacterium | reverse complement strand
GGAAGGCGCCTGCTCGTGCGCCATCGCGGTGCTCGTCGTCTTGCTTACGGGCGGCTGCGCTGTGGCGGGACCGCTCGCAGGGTGCGCGCTCTCGGCGCTCGCAGTGGCGCTCGCTGTCGTCATCGTACGGCGCGAGCGCGAGCGCTCCATCGAGGAGCTTCGCGACGCCACGCCCGAGGCGCTGCGCTCCCTGGGCGCGTGCTTTCAGGCAGGACTTTCGCTCTTGCAGACGTTCCGGCAGGTCGGTGGCGAAGTGGACGGGCCGCTCGGCGCATCGTTCCGCCGTGCGGCGCACGTCCTGGAGACGGGAGGCACCGTGCCCGAGGCGCTCGCCGGACTGAAAGAGGGCGCGTCCGCCGAGATGGCGTTCGTGGCGGTGGCGCTCGACATCCAGCACACGACGGGCGGCAGCATGCGGCAGGTCTTGGACGCGGCGGGCGATTCCGTCGCGTCCGAGATGGAGCTGCGCCGCTCGATGCGCGTGCAGACCGCGCAGGCGAAGCTCTCCGCCCGCATCGTGAGCGTGATGCCCTTCGCGCTCATCGCGGTGTTCTCGCTCACGACGGAAGGCTTCCTCGAGCCGTTCTTCCGCAGCGCGGCAGGGCTGGGGCTGCTTGTGGTGGCGATTGCCCTGCAGGCGACGGGCATCGTGCTCGTGCGGCGCGTGCTCACGGTCGGAGAGGCGTGAGATGTCGCCGGAGGTCGTGCGGGCGATAGCGCTCGCGCTCGCGCTTTCGTGCGGCGTCTTTGCCGCGATGTGGGCACGCGGATTTGCCGCTCGCTGGGCGGCGCGCGCGAAAGCGGGTCGCGCCTCCCCGAAGGCGAATCGCGACTGCGGGTCGGCGATCGTGCGTTGGGCGCGCGACGAGACGGTGCGCCAGCGTGCTGGCGGCTCGTCGGCTCTTTGGTCGTCTGGCGTGCTGGGCATGCACGCCGGGTGGATGGCCGACGCCGTCCGCTTGGCGGGGCTCTCGGACGAGGTCTCGCAGGACGCGCTGTGCGCTGTCCGGGCGAAAGCGGGGTTCGGGTGCGCTGCCGTGGGCCTTTTGGTCGGCGCGTCGCTCTCGAACGAGCTTGCGGTGCTCTTGTGCGCGGTTGGCAGCGTTGCCGGCGCCACGTCGACGTCGCGTGCGCTCAAGGCAGAAGCGGCGCAGAGGGCGCGCGAGCTTGAGCGCAGCCTGCCCGAGATGCTCGAGGTCGTCTCGCTTGGCCTGCGCAGCGGCCTGTCGTTCGAGCGGTCGTTCGAGCTGTACTACCGCCATTTCGACGGAAAGCTGGCCCGGGCGGCGGAGGCGGCGCACCGCCGTTGGGGCATGGGGTTCGCCACGCGCGAGCAGGCGCTGCGCGACATGGCGGCGACGTACGACTCGAAGCTGCTCGCCCGGCTCGTGGAGAGCGTCGTGCGCTCGCTGCGCTTCGGGTCGTCGTTGGCGGACGGGCTGGACGCGCTGGCGGCGGAAGCGCGCGAGGTGCGCAAGGCGCGCCTGCAGGAGGCGATCGCGAAAGCGCCCGTGAAGATGATGCTGCCCACCGGTACGCTCATCTTGCCGGCGATGCTGCTGCTCGTGCTCGGCCCGGTGCTGCTCGAGCTGATGGAAGGTATCTAGAACGTTGGGAGGGATCATGCGGTTGTTGGAATTGCCGACGGCGCCGTGCGCCATGGGGCGCATGGCAAGGCTGGCCCAAGCAGGGGCGGCGAAGTTTGACGCGCGAGCGCGCACCGCGCTTGCGACCGCCCGTGCGCGAGCGCGCGGACAGGGAACGACGGAGTACGCCATCCTCGTGGGCGTGCTGGTCGTGATCGCCATTCTGGCGATCACGCTGTTCAGACCGAAGATCCAAGAGCTATGGAACGCCATCGCCGAGGGCATCAACAGCCTGTAAGGGGCTGCATGCCTGCGTTCGGGAGAGGTCGCGGCGTGCGCGCGCTCGCACGCCGCGCTCGCTTGCGAGCGCGCGGGCAGTCCACGGTCGAGTTCGCGGTCGTCCTATTCGGGTTCTTGGCGCTGACAGCGGCGCTCGGTGTGCTGTGGAGGAGCTTCCAAGACGGCTTGCTCGTGTCGCACGCGCTGCAGAGCGCGTCCCACCATCTCGAGACGGTCGTTCCGGGGGTGATCGCCGATGTCTTCTTGTACTGAACGCCGGTCTTCCATGGCACGTGCAACCGCAGGGCGGCGGGGGCGAGCGCGACTTGGGCGCACGCTGGCATGCTGTCGTGCGGCGGTGGCGTGCGGTTGCCCGCTGTCTTGTGGAAGAACCGGCACACGCGGCCGCCGAAGCGCGTTTAGCGGGCAGTCCACGGTGGAGGCGGCGTTCCTGGTGCCGGTGGTGTTCGTCCTACTGCTGTTGCTGTTGCAGCCGGGTATCGTCCTGTACGACCGCATGGTCATGAACGGCGCCGCCGCCGAAGGCTGCCGGCTGCTGGCGACGCGCACGAGCGTGTCGGGAGCTGACGTCGAAGCGTACCGGAGTTCGGTGCTGCGGCGTCTGGGCAGCGTGCCGCAGGAGGAGCACTTCCATGTGCACGATGGCGGCGGCTGTTCGTGGGAGATTCTGCTCGACGGCGACGAGAACGCCGGCGAGGTGTCGGTGACCGTGCGCAACAAGGTCGAGCCTTTGCCAATCGTGGACGCGGCGGCGACGCTGCTCGGGCTGGTCGACGAAGGAGGGCGCCTCACCATCGAAGTGTCGGCGAGCGCTCCTTCGCAGCCACAGTGGATCGTCGAAGGCGAGTCCGGGCTCAATCCGGGCGCCTGGGTCGAGGAAAGGAGGTGAGGGGCATGCGCTTGCTCCGAAGGAGGCGTGGCCGGTGCTTCATAGCGGAGGACGGCGGATTTACGACGGTCGGCATGGTGCTCGCCCTGCTCGTCACGCTCTCGCTCCTGTTCACGACGGCTCAGGTCTACCGTGTGCAGACCGCGTCCGCCAGCGTGCAGAATGTCGCCGACTCGGTGGCGTTGGCGGCGGAGGGGCCGGTGGCGGAGTTCTACGTCATCGTGCGCGTGTGCGACGCCGTCTCGCTCTCGCTCACACTGACGGGAGTGGTGGTGACGGGTATCGGCATCGTGGCGCTGTGCGTCCCGCCGACGGCTGCGCTGGGCTCCCAGCTGGTCGAGGCGGGTAAAAAGGCGCTCTCCGCGCGCGACTCGTTTGTGGAGAAGGCGAACGCCGCGCTCGAGAAAACCCAGCGTGCGCTGCCGTACCTGAGCGCGGCGGAAGCGCTCTCGGTCGCGCGCGCGAACTCGGGCGGCGTCGGCGAGGCGAACTACGTCGCGTTCGCGGTGTTGCTGCCTGAGGGCGGAGAGTCGACAGAGATTGCGGGCGCCGGGAACGCCGGCGCCGCCGTCGATGCCGTGGATGCCGAACAGAACGGCTTGGCCGATGCGGCGCGACAGGCGGAGGAGGCGGCGCAGGAGGCGAACGAGCAGAAAGAAGCCGGCTTCATGGCGGACTGCGGGAACAACCCCGGCTACTGCATGTACGAGCGCGCCAGCTCGCTTGCGGGCTTGGGCGGCTCGTCGAACCCGCTGTACGAGAGCGTCGACGCGTGGGGCTTCTCGGTCGCGCTTGCGCGCGCCCAGGCGTACTACGCGGCCCGTGCGTCCCAGCAGGGGGTAGATGGTACGACCGTGGAGGACCAGGCTGACTCCGTCTTGCGCGGCCGTTTCTACGCGTTCGCGCAGCGCGAGCTGGCGGGCGGCTACGTCCGAGAGACGGAGTCGTCCTTCGACGCCCACTTCCCCTCGCTGCCGCGCAACACCGCGCAGATGCGCGCGACGTCGCTGTTCACCGAGGTCGTGTACCCGGTGACGGAAGCGGATGGAGTGCGCACCATGCACGCATGGTCGGGATGCCCGAACGCCGCGGGCGCGGTGGGCACGGGCTCGATCGCCGACCTGGAGTCCGGCGGGTACGAAACGTGCGAGCTGTGCCGGTTCACCGCGAGCAGCATGGGAAAGGTCGCCGCGGCTTCGACGTCCATCGAGAACGGCTTCGAGCACCATTACGCGAAAGTCGCGCAGGCGGCGGAGGCGTACGAGAGGGCGCGCGATGTGTGCGACCCGTTGAAACAGCAGGTCCAAGAGACTGCCGAATCCTTGCTCGAAGGGTTCTCGGGCGTGCTGGAGGACGCTTCGAAGCGCGTCGAGGCGAAGCCGCCGGGCAGGGTCGGGGCGATCGCGCTCGTGGCGAACACGGCGCGCACGCCCGCGGACGCGGGGTTCGCGTCGTCGTTCGTGACCTCGGGAAAGTCGCTTGGCGTGCGGGCGGCGGTGTCCGCGGCGACGCTCGTGTCCGACTCGCCCGAGGAAGGGCGCAACGTCCTGACCTCGCTGCTCGACGGGTTCGCGTCGCGCGCCGGAGGCGCCGGAACGCAGGCGGGGTCGCTCGCCCTGTCGTTCTGGTCGGCTGCTCTCGGGGCGTACGCGGACGGTTACGGGGCGGTTCGCGATGCCCTGAAATCCGCGCTCGACGGACTGCCGCTCGCCAGCGAGAGCGGGCTGGGCACATGGGCAGCAAACGCCCTGGAAGGCTTCATGGAAGGGGCGGGGCTGCGGCCTGTAGAGCTCGATGCGCCCAAGCCGGCGCTCGTGAACACGGCGCACGTTGCGGCGGCGGGAGGTGGCTCGTTCGCCGGGAAGTTCGCCGAAGTGCAGCGCAACGCGGTTGCAGCGTCCGAGAGCGCTTCGAGCGACGCTTTCTCGGCGGTCGTCTCGGGCGTGGAGGACCGCGTGATCGAGGGCTTGGACGGATGGGACGGCACGATTGAGGTCGCTCGGATCGAGCTGCTCGGGCCTGACGGTCCGTCCATTCCCGTTGAGATCACGGTGCCGCAACGGATCGTCGACATCGGCCACGATGTCGTCTCGGGGGCGGCCGACGCGCTGCGCGGGCTCGTGGGGTCGATCACGGGGGTGCGCCAATGGGAGTGAGCGGATGTGCGCTCGCGCGAGCCCGTCGCCCGGGCGGCGCGGGCGAAAGCGGGCAGATGACGGTCGAGTTCGTGATCGCTTTCCCTGTGCTCGCGGCCATCGCCGTCATCGCGGTCAATGCCGGGCTGTTCCTTTCGGAGTGCGCCGCGTTCGACCGGGCGGCGTGCGAGGCGGTGCGCGTCCATGCGACGTCGCCTGCGTTCGGCGCCTCGACGGGCGAGGCGTGCGGGGCCATCGGCGCCGACCTTGCGGAAGGATTCTCGCGCGATTACCTCGCTACAAGCGTCGAATCGACGGAGAAAGCAGGCGGTATGGCGACGTACGCGATGACGTTGGAGTTCTCTCCGACGTTGTTCGGCCTGGGATTCAAATCCGAGGTGTTTGGAGTGAGCCTGCCAAAGCTCACCCATCGGGTCGAGCACACGGTCGACCCGTACAAGCCGGGGGTGTTCCTATGACCGTGCGACATCCCGCCCGACGGCGGGAACGCGGCTCTTCCTCGCAGGCGGTCCGTGCTGTGCGCGCCGTGGTGGCGGTCGCGGGATCGTTTCTCCTGTTGGCGGCAGGCAGCGCGGTGTCGGGCTGCCTGCCAGGTCCGGTAGCGAGCGAGGTCGCGAGCGCGGCGCAAGGTGCCGAGGGGGCGTCTTCGTCGCAGGACTCCACTGCCGGCGGGGCCTTGCCTGACGGCTTCGTCGAAGAGTTGTTCGACGTCGAAGGGTTCGAGGACGTGCGCGTTTCGGACGGCGAGGACGTAGTGGGGTTCCTATCGCACGATGCCGCCGAGAAGGCATTCCGCGATGTGAGGGGAAGGCTCGAAGCGAGCGGATGGACGTTCGTCGAGAGCGGGCTCGCAAACGCCGCGTCGTTCGCGAAGTCCGGCGGCGCGTACCAAGCCTGCTTCCTTTCCTGCACCGAGGTCGCTGGCATGACGGCGGTCGTCGTCCAGTGCCCGCACGTGGGCGCGGGCTCGGCTGTGACGGAGTGACGGCGGGTCCTTCCTGCCGGCGTTGCCAGAGCGTGCCATGGCGCGCACGCCGTTCGCGCTCGCGTGCGGCGACAAGAACAAAAGGAGGTCATGTATGAAAACGTGTCCAGTGTGTGGCGCTCGCTGCTTCGACGACATGGACGTCTGCTACGGGTGCATGCACCGGTTCGGGCCGGGCGGGTCCGCCGTGGCGCCGCAGGCTGCCACAGTGTTCGGCCAGGCGGCGAACCCCGCAGCGTACCAAAGCGCCCCGAGCGCTCCGCCTGCGCAAAGCGCTTCGAACGTGGTGGTGTTTCCCGGGCAGGGCGCTCCTGTAGCGCAGCCCGCAGCGCCAGAAACGGCAGGGTCGACGCCATCGCCGGTGCGGCCTTCGGCGTGCGAGGGGGCGCTTGAGGGCGGAGCGCCGTCGCTTGGCGCCCCGGCGCCGTGCGCTCCGGCGTCCGCGCCTCAGGCGATCGCGGC
>CASEJD010000151.1 GCA_949288145.1 uncultured Coriobacteriia bacterium | reverse complement strand
GAGGAGGCGGGCCGCGAGGTGCCGGTCACGTCCGTCAAGGGCACGACGGGCCACACCCTGGGCGCCGCGGGCGCCATCGAGGCCATCGTGACGGCGCTCTCCGTCGCCAACGACTGCGTGCCGCCCACGGCGGGCTTCGCCGAGGCGGACCCTGAATGCCCCGTGCGCGTGCTCACCGAGCCGCTGCGCGACTACCCGCAGAAGGTCGCGGTGTCGAACTCGCTCGGCTTCGGCGGTCACAACGCCTCGTTGGCGATCGCGCCGTTCAAGGAGGCGAACTGATGGACATCACGTATCCGTGCGGGCGCGAGGTCGTCGAGGCGGTGCTGCCGCACCGCGACCCCTTCGTGTGGGTGAGCCGCGTCGTCTCGTGCGAGCCGGGCGAGAGCATCGTGGCCGAGCTCGACGTGAACGAGGACCTGCCGCTGTTCCAGGGGCACTTCCCGGGGCATCCGGTCTTCCCGGGCGTGCTGCTCATGGAGGCGCTCGCCCAGGCGGCGTGCTTCTGCATCCTGGTCGGGCGCGGCAGCGAGGGTTCCATCGGCTTCTTCACGGGCATCGATGGCGCGAAGTTCCGCCATCAGGTGCTGCCGGGCGACACGGTGCGCCTCGAGGCGACCATCGTGAAATCGTCCTCGCGCATGTGCGTGGCCGAGGTTCGGGCGTGCGTCGGCGAGGACGTCGCCGCCACCGCCACCCAGAAGTACGTCCTGGCGAAGGCCGAGGCGTAACGTACAATACGGAATGAAAAGAACAGCGCGCCCGCGGCACTCGCCACGGGCGCGCTGAACGCTGTCACGAAGGGCATGTGCATGAAGAACAAGAAGCTGCAGAACTACGTGACGCTTTCGGGGGCGGGCAAGTACGTCTCCGAGGGCGCGCCGGCAGAGCCCGTCGAGGCGCTCGACGTCGCCTACCGTCCTCCGCGCGTGGCGGAGGAGGCCGCGGCGCCTGAGGCGCTCGCGCCGAATGCGATCGACGCCGCCGACGGCTCCGAGTACGCTCCGGGCCGCTCTTCGGTGACGGCCGAGGCCGAGATGTCGCTCAAGCCGCGCATCCTCGTCATGGCGCGCGGCAAGAACGCCCGCCGCCTGCTGCAGGACTGCTCGGAGGCAGGCTTCGAAGTCTGGGCCGCCACGACGCAGGATCGCCGGTTCGACACGTTCCTGCGCGCCGCCGACGGCATCGTAAGCCTGGGCGACCGCTACTCCGACGCGCTGTTCTCCAACGCGTTCGCCGTGCTGCAGGCGGCCGAGGACTGCGGTGCCTCGACCATCTTGCTGGCCGACGAGGCGCTCCCGCTGGCAGAGGTGGACGGCTTTTTGGCCCACGCCGCGCACCGCGGTATCCGCGTGTTCCGCCCGGCGAGCGTCGAGGTGCCGAGCATCGGCTGGGTGCTCTGCACCACCGAGCGCACGGTCACGGGCGACGAGGCATGGCGCGAGTGCCCGAGCTGTGGCCTGAAGTTCGAGGAGACGAGCCTGGCGGCCGGCCACCTGGTGTGCCCGTCGTGCGGGAAGTACTTCCGCATGACCTCCACGGAGCGCATCAACGACACGCTCGACGCTGGCAGCTTCGAGGAATGGGACGCCGTCGTGCCGGACAAGGACCCGCTCGGCTTTCCCGGGTACGCTGACAAGCTGGCGGCCCAGCGCGAGAAGACGGGCCTGGAAGAGGGCGTGCGCACGGGCGTCGGCCGTATCGCCGGCTTGCGCGTTGCCGTGGGCGTGATGGAATCGAAGTTCTTCATGGGCTCCATGGGCTCGGTCCTGGGCGAGAAGGTCGCCCGCCTGGTGGAGCGCGCCACCGAAGAGCGCCTGCCCGTGGTGATCTTCACGGCGTCGGGCGGCGCTCGCATGCAGGAGGGCATCATCTCCCTCATGCAGATGGCGAAGGTCTCGTGCGCGCTCGAGCGCCACGCCGAGGCAGGGCTGTTCTACTGCTCCGTCATCACCGATCCCACGACGGGCGGCGTCACCGCGTCGTTCGCCACGCAGGGCGACGTCATCCTGGCCGAGCCGAAGGCGCTCATCGGCTTCGCCGGCCAGCGCGTCATCCGCGACACGATTCGCCAGGAGCTGCCGGAGGGCTTCCAGACCGCGGAGTTCGCGCTCGAGCACGGCCTGATCGACGCCATCGTGGAGCGCGGCAAGCTGCGCGAGACGCTGGCGCACCTGCTGGCCATCCACACGGCGTCCGCGCAGACGGCGCCCGCTCCGGGACAGAGCTCGATCATCGTGGACTACGAGTCCGTCTGCGAAAGCCTGGAAGAGGGCACGGGCACGTACAACGTCGTGACCTACGGCATGCTGCCGGTGGACGACTCGCTCGCGGAAGAGGACGACAAGCGTCCGCTCTTCGACATCTCGCGCTTTGCGGACCGCATCGGCGGCCGCTCTGCAGCCGGCAAGCGCCTGGAGCGCGCCATCGCGCGCGGCGCGTTCGACGCGGAGGAGGGCGCCTCGCTCGACGGAGCGAGCGTCGAGGCCGAGGGCGTCACGGCCAGCAAGGCGTGGGAAAGCGTGCAGCTGGCGCGCAACACGCACCGACCGACCGCGCAGCGCTACATCGAGGCCATGGTCGACGGCTTCATCGAGCTGCACGGCGACCGCGGTTTCGCCGACGACGCTGCCATCATGGCGGGTGTCGGCTGGATTGGCGGGCGCCCGGTGACGGTGATCGCGCAGGAGAAGGGCGCCGACCTGCACGAGCGCATCCGCCGCAATTTCGGCTGCCCGCAGCCGGAGGGCTACCGCAAGAGCCTGCGCCTCATGCGCCAGGCGGAGAAGTTCGGCCGTCCCGTCGTGTGCCTCGTGGACACGCAGGGCGCGTTCTGCGGCACCGAAGCCGAGGAGCGCGGCCAGGGCAACGCCATCGCCGACAACCTGATCGCCATGGCTGGCCTCAAGGTGCCGGTCGTGACCGTGCTCTTGGGCGAGGGCGGAAGCGGCGGCGCGCTCGCGCTCGCCGTGGCCGACCGCGTGGCCATGCAGGAGCACGCGGTCTACTCCGTGCTCTCGCCGGAGGGCTTCGCGTCCATCCTGTGGAAGGACCGCACGCGCGCTGCCGAGGCGGCCGCCGTCATGAAGATGAGCGCCGAGGAGGCGTGCGAGATGGGCGTGGTCGAGGCCGTGCTCTCCGAGGGCGAAGGCCCCGCGCACGAGAACCCCGAACAGGCCGAGGAGAACGTCCGCGCCTACGTCGAGGAGATGCTCGACGAGTTGTGCGACCGCCCGATTGACGAGCTGCTCGAAGAGAGGTACCAGCGCTTCAGGAAGTTCTAGCGCAAGCGCCTGTCATGTTGAATGAACCTTTCATGGAAAGCCCGGAGCGATGGCTCGCTCCGGGCTTTCCTGCGCTGAGGGGCGGTGCAAAGCGAGTGCGCGCGGCAAGATCGCGGCGGCCTGCGGGGAGGAGTGTTGCAGGGGGTCGCTACCTTGGGGCGGAGAGCGCCAGCGCGTCCAAGATAGGACGGTAGGCCTCCACGAGGTCGGGAAGGCGCATGCGGGCGTTCGCGGGGCTAGTGGAGGGCAGGGGCGTGGCGGTCATGCCGCAGTCCTCTTCGCAGGAGCGACGGTAGAGTTGCGCGGCTTTCGCGCCCGTGGTGAAGATAGCGGCGATGGGCGCGGCGTCCAGGATGCGGCGCAGGTCGTTCGGGCGTGCGTTGCGGATGCTCGCGTCCGAGGCTCCGCTCATCTCGCACGAGGCGAGCACGTCCCAGAGCGCGATGTGCTCTCGGAGCAGGAACGCGCGGCGAGCGTCGTTGTCCGTGAGCGCGTGGTCTTCCAGGTCGAAGAGCGCTTCCATCACGCGCCAGAAGCGGTTCTGCGGATGGCCGTAGAAAAAGCCGACCTCGCGGGATTTCGGGGAAGGCATCGTGCCAAGGACGAGCACGCGGGAGCACTCGTCGTACACAGGCTCGATGGCGTGCGTCACGAGCGCAGGCGGGTGCGCACAGGAGTCGACGGGGGCATGGCGTGCGGTATGCGGCTCCTTGGGCATGCGCGACCTCCCGAGAAAACAAGACTGCCGCCAGGCGGGAACGCCTGACGGCAGGTATTCTAGCGCGACAGCGCGGTGTTAACGGACGGAATGCCTCAGCGCGCGCTGCGGTTGCCCTTGGACGCCATGGCGGCGCGATGGGCGCGACCGGGGCGGAAGTCGCCCTTCTTCGCTGGCGCGGTGCGCTGCTGCGCCGCCTCGCGGGCTGCTTTCACGCTCTTCGCAGAGCGCTTCTTGGACGCGGCGGCCTTCGGCCCCTTCGCGG
>CASEJD010000150.1 GCA_949288145.1 uncultured Coriobacteriia bacterium | reverse complement strand
GTCATGCCCTCAGCGAGCGCCTCGCGCACGATGCCGACGACGCCTTCGAACTCGTCCTGCGGGCGCTCGAAAGACGCCATGCGAACGGAGCCGGCCGGCGTGCCCTCGGCTGCCGTGAGCGCGGGCAGGCCCTCGTCGCCCACTTCCTTCGCCAGCAGGCCGCGCACGGCCATCTGCACGACGGAGCCGTGGTGGTAGGAGGCGAGCTCGGTGCGCTCGCAGGAGGGGTTGCCTTCCGCGAACAGCTCGATGCCCTGCTCGTAGGGGTAGGAGTCGTACGCGTCGGTGGACTCGTGCGCGCAGCCCGCCACGGTCAGGCTCTCGCCGGCGAGCAGGCCCATGAGCACCTGGCTCGCGCCGCTCAGCGCCTGGTAGTCGTCCACGAGCACGTGGGAAATCTGCAGTTCGGCACGCGCGTCCGCATGGTTGGTCAGGTAGCGGACGGCAAGGTTCGCCGCCTCGGGCTCCAGGATGCCGCGGACGGCTGCCAGGTTCTCCTTGAGCAGTGCGTGCACGCTCGACTCTTCGCCTTGCAGCAGCCAGCCGTCCTCCCAGTCGCCCAGTTCGGTCCAGGTGCGGTAGAAGAACTTCAGCATCTCCTTCAGGCGGCGCGGGCGCAGGCCGCACGTCTTCATGTCTTCCATGAGGAACGAGATCTCGAACTGCGCAAGGATGCGCGGCTCGCGGCCGGTCGCTTCGATGGCGCCGGGGGTGCCCAGCACGTCAAGCGCGAAAGCGCGCGCGGGCTGCACGCGCACGGCGGCAGCCCGCGCGCCAGCGCGGGCTGCCAGACGGCGCTGGAAATCCTGGGCCGCAAGGGGCGACGCGCACGCCACGGCGATGCCGGCAGGGTTGGTGCCACCTGTCAGCATCGCCGTGATGCGCTCAATCAAGGCTTCGGTCTTGCCGCAGGACGCCTCGCCCGTGATGAGCTCGGCGCGCGCGGCGTCCGTTCGGTAGAAGGTGGAATCCATGGCGTGTCCTCTCTTTGTGGCGTCCGGCGCGGCGAAGGCCAAGCCGAGCGGGTGTTCGGTGGCAGCTTTCGTGCGCGGCCCGCGCTGCCGGCGGGCTGGCTGCGCATGGCAGCGCATCTCGTCCCTGGAAGAGGGCGACTCGCCCCTTTTCACCCTTGCCGAGTCGCTCTCTTCCAGGGTGCTCGAAAACTCGAGCGAACGCAACGCTTCGCGCCGGGCGCCGTCCGGCCGCCTACCTTAAGAGGGGGTGGGACGGCAGGGCCGGACGGCATGTCGCGCGCCAAGCGAGACTCCCGGGTGCCTGCCCGCCGGGGATCAGGGCGGGCAGGCGATGGGAGGGATTGCGAGCGCGCCTGCCGGGGCAGGCGCGCAGAGGCGCTTACTTGAAGTCCGCGGCCTTCGCCTCGCCCGCGGCGGCCTTCTTCGCCAGCAGCGGCATGGAGATGGCGTGCGTCGGGCAGGCGTCCACGCAGTCGCGGCACTTCGTGCACTCGGACCACGCGGCGGTGGAAAGCTGCGGATGGCGCGGGTCGATGCCCTCGGAGCAGGCGCGACCGCAGGCGCCGCAGGTCGTGCCCTTCGAGGTCTCGAGGCACTTCTTGTCGTCGATCGTGGGCTTGAACGTGCGGTTCAGCTTCGCGACGAGGCTCATGAGCGCCGAGAGCGGGCAAAGCTGGTGGCACCACTTGCGGAACACGAACAGCTCGACGGCCAGAATGACCGGCACCAGGATGAGCGACCAGGTCACGTCGCCGTGCGCGAACAGGGCGATCAGGAGCGCGATGAGCGCGAACGTCAGGCCGATGGGGCAGATCAGGCAGAACACCGGGAAGCCGAACACGGCCGTGGAGATGAGCGCGCCGCCCAGGACGAAGTGACGGGCGTCGAGCGCCTCGCCGCGCTTCTTCGCGCAGGTGGAGCACGCCGAGGTGTCGCAGTCGGACGAGCACGCGGTGGACAGGGCCGCCTTCTCCTCGGCGGTCAGCGGGGCAGCTGCCTTCGAGCCGTCCTCGGCTTGCTTCGCCTTCGGGTTGCGCGAGAACGCGGTGCGCAGCTTCTGCACGAGCGGGACCGGGCAGACCCAGCCGCAGAACGCGCGGGCGAACACGATGATGAGGACCACCATGATCACGAGCGAGATGACAGCTCGCGGCACGACGAGCTTCGAAGCGAGCATTGTGGTGAGAGCACCGAGCGGGCACAAAACCGAGATGTCGGAGATGCCCGGGGCAGACAGCGTGCCGATGCCGCTCGTGGTGAAGAAGCCGATGGTGATGATGAGGACCACCGCGAGGGCGGTCAGGGTGCGCAACGTCTTCGATTTCATGGCAACCTCCTAGCCCTCGACCGCTTCGAGCGGACGGATGACGATAGCGCGTTCGCGCGCGCCGCTGGAAATAGAGCCGTTCTGCAGCGAGACGCAGACGCTCTCGCACGCGCCGCAGCCGTTGCACAGGTCGGCGGTGACGTGCGGGCGGTTGTTCTCGTCGAGCTCGATGGCCTTCTTGTCCTCGCCACGCGCCTCGATGCAGGCGTCGTAGCAGAAGCGGCAACCGGTCAGACGGAACGCGAGGCACGTGTCCTCGTCGATGACCGCCTTGCCGATGATGGTGTTTTCTTCGGTGGCGCCTTCAGGCAGCTTGAGCGCCTGGGTGGGGCACACCTTCACGCACAGCGGTTCGCCGCCGTTCTCCTCGACGCACCAGTCGCAGTAATCCTCGCGGAAGTCCATCGTGGGAGTGCGCAGGTTGATCAAGCCCGTCTCCACGTGCGCCGGCGTGATGGCATGTCGCGGGCACACCTCCACGCACTTCTGGCAGCGGATGCAGGCGGAGACCAGATGGTCTTCGTCCTGTCCTCCCGGCGGTCGTGTGATGGGGGCAGACCCGGCGACCTTCGCGCCGCCAAGTCCCAGCATCACCACGGCGCCTCCCACGCCCAGGCACAGCGTACGGCGCGTCATGCCGGCGTACGTTGGCTCGGACGCTGCCGAGGCGGTCTGCGCCTTCTGGTCGGGGGTGCCCCCGGCCTCTCCCGGTTTCCTCTCTTGCGTCATCTCTACCTCTTCTCTCCCGTCTTGCTGCAAAGAGCTCTATCGCTTCCGCGCCGCCGGCCACCCCCTCTGGGCCGCGGCGCCGCGTCAACGCGCGGGCGGTGTCATGCCGCGTTCGCGGCGCGCGGACCGCCCGCGCGGGCGTGCCAGAGGCTTAGTCCTCGTCCTCCGTCAGGACGTCCTGCAGGAACTCGTGGTCCGTCTCCAGGAAACCGTCGGTCAGGTAGGCGAGGCCCTCGTACAGGCCCGTCTTGGCGAACCGCTTCAGGTCGGCCGTCATCATGGGCGTCCAGGCAACCAGGTGGTCCTCCAGGAAGTTCTTCTGCGTCATGAGCAGGTTGAACGCGTCGTCGTCCTTGCCGGCGCGCAAGGCCTCCACCGTGCGCTGGCACATGATCTGCATGAACTCCAGCTCCACGGCGACATGGTCCTCGCCTTCCTTCCAGGTGGACTGCTTGTCGAGCCCCATGCTGCGGTAGATGGCGAGCACCTCATCGCGCGCCTCCTGCATGAGCAGGCGCTTTTCGGAGGTGTAGACCGACTCGAACGGGTAGGCTGCCGAATAGGCGTCAACGCCGTGGCCGATGAAGCAGCGCACGTAGTCGACCGCCAGGTCGGTCAGGCTGTTCTCCCACAAGTTGCTCAGGTACGTGGCGATGCGGCGGTAGCCCTCGTCGGCGTCCTTGTTGCCGGTGCTCGCAGGGAAGCGCATGCCGCACAGCTCGTCGAGCAGCTCCTGGTCGATCTCCACGCGGTACAGGCGCGAGAGCAGGCCGTACGTGTCGGCGCGCTGCTCGGTGAGCTGGATGAGCGCGGCGCGGTCTTCGGCGCTCAGCGCCTCGGTGGTCTCAGCGGTCTTGGTGTTCTCGGCCATGGTTTAAGCCTCCTTGTCCGCCGCGGGGGCGTCCTCGACGTCTTTCAGGATTTCCAGGCCGGTCTGGCCGACCTCCGTGGTGACCCAGCTGTCAACCCACTCGACGGCGTCGCACTTCTCCAGCTTGTCCACGAAGTGCGCCACGTAGAGGCGCGGCTTCTGGACGAGCGGATCGGAGTCGACGGCGTCGCCGAGGGCCTTGATGGTGGTGCCGCCATCCGCGGCGCACAGGGTGAGCACGCGCTTGTAGATGGGCAGGTACTGCTCGTCCTCAGCGAACAGCGCGTTCAGGCGATCGAGCGGGCGGTCGGCATCCACGGCTGCCATGCCGGCAGCGGTGGTGACCCAGCGGGTGGGTGCGGATTGCTTGACCTCGAGGTACTCCACGCCGTCGACCTCGACGACCTCGGGCTCCTGCTCTTCGACGTCCTCGAGCGAGCCGCCCTCGTCGGTGACGTGCTCGAGCGCGCCGGCGCGCTCCAAGAGCGAGGTCAAATCGGCGGCGGTGTAGACGGAGAAGTTGTGGGCCTGGAGCTCGTCGACTTTGGCGTTCACGTCGTCAACGAGCTGCGGCTCCTCGCAGAACGCGAGGATGCCGAGCAGCACCTTGCGGCGCGGTGCCATGGCCTTGATGAGGTCTGCCGTGCGCTCTTCGGCCGAACGGTCGTCGGCGGCGGCAGGAGTGGCCTGGTCGGGCGTGGCTTGGGTGGGAGGGAGGTCCGTCGCGGCGTCGTCTTCCTCGTCGCCTTCGACGTCCTCCAGCGGATCGAACTCGTCGTCGAATTCGGAATCAAGCGGGAAATCATGAGAACTCGTCATAATCATCGCTCCTTGGACATTCTTGCACCAACAAACAGCCCGCATGGCACGCGCCATGCGAGTCGGTGGACCTCACCCCTGAGGCCCGTCTTTTGCAAACAATGTCCGTCGCGAGCGCGACGAAAATTTCCCCGGCACCCACTATAGGAATGCCGTTCGGGGGTGTCAAGGAAGCGAATCGCTCGAAAAAAGCGGCGCACAGCGCGCGTGCACACGGCGCGGGCGAGGGCGCCCGCGATTGACAAACCGGCCGGGCGCACGGATACTTGCACGCGGGGTTAGGGGTTTGTTACAGCAGACTGAATCAGAAAGGACGTGCTCAGCACTATGATTCGACCGACCTTGATTCTGCAGATGAACCTCGATGAATCCGTCTACAGCGACGAAGTTGTGGCGGAGATTAAGCGCTCGTACTCGTACGTGGCGCCCGCTGTGGTCCAGAGCCACGAGACCGGTGACGCCGCGCCTGAGAACATCATGCGCTTCTTGGTGAAGATCCACCGTCCGTACTGGCGCTCGAGCGAAGAGGGCGCTGACGAGCTGTGGAACGAAGTCATGCGCAAATGGCTCAAGAACATGGTGTACAAGGTCAGCTCCACCATGGTCGCGTACAACCGCCAGCGCCGTCTGCGCTTCGAGTCGCAGCTGGTGTTCGACTGGCTGGAGGTGGAATTCGCCGACGTGACGCTGTCCATGCGCCTGAACGCCGACTGCTCGCTGGAAGAGCACGGCGCCGTCGAGCTGGCAGACCGCGTGCGCGCGCTCGTGAACGACGGCGTGCTGGACGGCGAGATCGCCTGCGTGCGCGTGCCCTCGCGCGCGAGCTACGAGGCACAGCGTGCCGCCATCGAGGCGGCCCGCGCTGAAGAGGCCGCCGCTGAGGCCGCTGCCGAGGCTGAAGAGGGCGAAGAGCCGGCCGATGCCGCGGAGGCCATTGAGGCGGCCGAAGCCCCCGAAAGCACGGAGGGCGCTCCTGCCGAGGACGCCGCCGAAGAGGCCGCAGAGGCAGAGCCACAGCCCGAGCCCGAGCCGGTGAACTTCGACATCGACACGACCATGTGGGGTATTGAGTACGCCGACGGCACGGTCCGCGAGTTCGATTCTTCCAAGGACGAGTTCGTCGCATAACACGAACAAGCTGGCAGGCGCGCTTCGGCGCGCCTGCTTTTCGCTGCCGCCGCGTGCGGCTGCGCCAGGGGAGGCGCGCGATACAGACGAGAAAGGTGTGAACGCCCATGCCGAACATCAACAGCATCTTCGGCCTGCTGGAAAAACTCGAGAGCCAGGACATCACCGTCCACCAGACGCGCTGCGCCGTCGTGCGCAACCGCAACGCGCGCTGCATGAAGTGCGCCGAGGTGTGCACGTCCGGTTGCATTTCCTACAACGACAACGAGCTCATCATCTCGCCGGAGAAGTGCATCGGCTGCGGCACCTGCGCCACGGTGTGCCCGACCTGCGCGCTTGAGGCGCACAATCCCAACGACGCCGAGCTGCAGGCGCGCTGCCTGGCTGCCGCCAAGGCAAACGACGGGGTGCTCGTCGTCGCCTGCCAGGAGATTTGCGACGCCGCGGACGGCTTGTACGACGCCGAGAAGGTGGTCCCGGTCACGTGCCTGGGCCGCGTGGAGGAGACGCTCATCACGGCCATGGCGGTGGCGGGTGCGAGCAAGGTCGTGCTCGTCACGGGCAAGTGCGCCGAGTGCCCGCACGTCACCGGCCTGCACATGGCCGAGCAGGTGGCCGAGACGGCGAACACCCTGATGCAGACCTGGAACAACTCCTGCGAGACCGTCATCTCCGAGAAGTTCCCGAAGAGCGTGCGCCAGGAGGGCAAGGCGGCCTACGACCATAACCGCCGCGAGTTCTTCACCGGCATGAAGGGCGAGGCGAAGAACGCCGCCGCCACCACGGCCGATTACGCCGTGAAGGAGACGCTTGGCATCGAGGAGAAGCCCGAGTCGCGCTACCTGAAGGTCATGGACGACGGCACGCTGCCGCACTTTATCCCCGACCGCCGCGAGCGCTTGCTCGACAACCTGGCCACGCTCGGCGAGCCGCAGGACATCATGATTGAGACACGCCTGTGGGGCCACGTCATCATCGACCCAGAGCTGTGCAGCTCGTGCCAGATGTGCGCCACGTTCTGCCCGACGGGCGCCATCTCGAAGTTCGAGGAAGAGGACGGCACGTTCGGCGTTGAGCATTTCCCGGGCGACTGCGTGAAGTGCCGCTGCTGCACCGACATCTGCCCGGAGCACGCGCTCACGCTCTCCGACGAGGTGTTCGCGGTCGACCTGCTCTCCGGCACGGTCGAGCGCTACGAGATGAAGCCCATGAAACACAAGCCGGGCAACCCGCACCAGATTCTCGACAAGATGAAGGACCTGATTGGCATCGAGCAGATCTACGAGCGATAGGAAGCCCCCCTGTGACGCGCGAGCACCCTGTGCGCTGCGCTCTGCGTGTCGTTCTTGATTGTGCTTGATAGCATACGAGCGGCCTCGGATGTGGTTCCGGGGCCGCTCGTGGTGCAAGAGGTAGCGTTTCTGACATGAGAAAGGCCTCGGGAGCCGTGCTCTCGAGGCCTGCTGCGTTTGTCGGCTCTGCGATTAGTTCAGTCCGTAGCGGGAGAGGATGCTCTGGCCGCCTTCGGTGGTGGGGGCGGCGTCGCCGGCCTCTGCCAGGAACGAGGAGGGGCGCACGATGGCCATGCGCTCGCCGTTCTCGGACTTCACGCGGACGACCTGCATCTTCGTGCGCTCTGCCAGCTCCAGCTGGGACTTGCTGAATGTGGAGATAACCAGCAGCTTCTTCGCCTTGCTGACGGCGTTGTAGAAGCGACGGCGCTCCTCGTCCATGATGCGCGCGCGGTCCTCTTCGGTGCTGACGACCTCGAAAGCGTCGCGGCGCGGCATGAAGCCGTCGATGGCGCCCAGCACGAAGACGTTGTCGTAGTCAGCGCCGGTCATCGCATCGTAGCCGGCGATGTGCAAGATGTGCGCGCCTTCCGGCCAGGACGCGTCCATGACGTGTCGGCGCGTCATCTGGTACAGCTTGGCGGCGTCCTCGTCGCCCTCCAGCATGGCGTCCACGTCAGCAAACTCCGGCAGTCCGTCGGCGCCGATGGCGTTCATGAGGGTGAAGCCCTTACGGCGCGCGTTCTTTTCGATGAACGCGCGGCCCTCCTGGTAGCGCGCGGCCAGCGCGCTCGCGCGCAGGAACGGCTCTTCATCCGCATGGGATGCCTGCTCCAGAGCCTCCAACAGGCCGACGCCCTGCTGCTCGGCGTGTTCGACCAGGAAATTCCAGGCATCGCTGTTCGTGAGCGCATGGTCGAAGCCGCACCAGCTGCGCCATGCGGTCAGGTCCTCCGGATCTGCGAGCAGGTTCAGCTTCGTGTACGCGACAAGCGCCTTCGCGCGGCTCGTGTCGCGCGGGTCGCCGCCGATGCCTGCCGTGGCGCCCGCCGTGGAAACGTCGAAACCGCGCTTCTTCAAGATGCGCTCCGCCATGCGCGCCCAGCGCTTGTTCGGCACGAGCACGCACGTGCGGCTTTCGCGGACGTCCTCTTCGGCGTCGAGCAGGACGCGCAGGTATTTCGTCACGCCGTTGAGCTCGTCTTCGGGCGTGTTCCACTTGATGCAGACGATGTCCTGGTCAGAGCCTTCGAACGATTCGGCGCGCACGGAGGCGTCCATGCCATCCTGCCTGACCAGGGCGTCGGCGAGGCGCAACGCGGGCTGGTTGCCGAAGGACTTCGAGAGCGTGAAGACCTCCACGCCATGGCGCAGTGCGTCGAACTCGGCGAAACCGTTTGGGTTCGGCCATTTCGTGCCGACGGCAATGGTCTGGTTCACGTTGCCGGCCACGATCAGCTGCGTTTTGGCCAGCAGGCACATGCAGGTCTGCTCGGCGTAGGTGAGGTTCTGGAAGTCGTCGCAGAGCACGTAGTCGTACTGCTGGCGGGCGTTGGCGCCGGCGCCGCTCTTCAGGTAGTCGGCGCACAGGCGAGGTGCCTCCTGGACGAGCATGGCGCCACGGCCGATCAGATGGCGCAGACCATGGTCGCGCGTGACCGTCTCTTCGGTGCCCATCCACTCGGAGTCGGGCACGAGCTTGCTCCACTGCTCGTAAAAGGTCTCGAGCATCTTGCGCAGACGGCGGATGGGGGTGCCGAGCGTCTTCATGTCCTCCAGGAAGAAGTTGTACTCGGCGGCGGTCAAAAGGCGCGGGATGCGGCCCGTGGCCTCGCGCGCCTCGGGCGTGTCGAGCACGCGCACGCACGCGTCGAGCGCGGTCTCCACGACCACGGCGTCCGCTGCAGCGTGGTCGGCGCCCAGCGCGTGCTGCAGACGGCGGCGGAACGACTGCACGGCGAACGCGTTCGACTGCTCGACGAAGATGCTCTCCGGGGCGACGCCGGCGCTCAGCAGCGTCACGCAGCGCTGCACGAGCGCTTCGGTCTTGCCGCTGCGGACGGGGCCGCACACTTTGGCGCAGCGGTCGTCGAATGCGGCGATGTTCTCGATCATAGGCTGTCCTTTGCTTATCGGAGGGGGAGCGCCAGGGCGCTCGATGGTTCGATCTCTATGATAGTGATAGCGGGAGGTCGGTTAATTGCATTTTTTTGGAGTTGTGCGGGTTTGAGGCGGGCAAAATCGCATGAATCCAACGATTTGGGTGCCGATTTCGCGCTCGAGCGGCGAGGAAACGGAACCAATGCGGCACATACGGAATGCATGCGCTCTCCAGCGCATGCAATGTGCGCATAATTCGATATTATTGCAATTTACCGTGTTCTTACGTGCGGGCAGAGGGCTTTTCGCCCGGTTTTACTCCGCGAACGTGCCCACCGCACTGTCGAAGTCGCGCTGGGCGCCGTCGGCGTAGACCACGGTCCAGGCGGTGTAGTCGAGAGCGAAGTCCGCCTCAGGCATCGCGAATTTCTCCTCGATCTCCGCGCGCATCTCCTCGTAAGTCTCGCCTTCGGACTCGTGCTCCTCCTCGGCGACAAGTCCGGGGGATTCCAAGAACGCTGCCTCGGCCTCCTGTTCGGCCTTCTCGGCAGCCAGGCGCGCTTCCTCCGCCTTTCGGGCGGCCTCTTCGGCTTCGGCAGCCTCGCGCGCGGCCTTTTCTTCGGCGGCCTGCGCCACCTGCTGCGCGTACGAGGCATCGGAGGGCATCTGCACGCGCACGACGCCCTCGCCCAGCGTGCCGTCGTTCAGGAGGGCGCGCACCTGGCTGGCGAGCGCGCTTCGCTCCGGGTCGATAAAGCTCGTAGAGTCCAACCGCCACGCCAGGGTGAGCGCGCCGTTCTCCAGCTCGACCTCGAGCCAGTCGAAGTTCAGCTCGACGCCGCCGATCTCGCGCTGGCGGCGGTTGTAGATGACGAGGTTGTTGCCGATCTTGTGGAACTCGTTGCGCAGCCAGCGCTCCATGACGTCACCCCACAGTTCGTCGGCTCCCTCGTCGGCGGAGTGGACGTACTTGCGGGTGCCGAGCTTCGCAAGGATGCGGGCGGTGTTCACCGGATCGCCCTCGCTTGCGGGATGGGTGCGCACCAGGGTGGTGCAGACGTAGGCGTAGCAACGGCCGACTTCCAGCTTGACCTCTTCGCTATAGAGTCGCTCGTCGATGTCCAGGATCAGCGTGCAGGACGGACGCGGTTGTGCCATGGAAGGCCTCCTTTGCAAGTTCGTGACTATGGGTCGAATTCCTCTTCCCTTTCCCCGTCACTCAGCATAGCGAAAGGCAGGATGACCAAAATAATCCCCGAAGGATGATATCCGTCGCAATGAGCATGCCCCCCTTATGATTTGCGGTTTTGCCGTCTTCCTACAATTTCGAAGCGAGCCCGGGCCCTGCGAAGGACGCTCGTTCGGAGGCTTTCCGAAAGCCTTGCCGGAGGCGTCCTGACAGCCTGCCAAAGACATTTCGGCGGTGCTGAGGACGGAGCTCCGGAAGCATTCCGAAAGGCTTCCGAGCACGCTGCGGAGCGCGCGGCTCAAGACCGAAAGAAGAGCAAAGAGACTCAAAAGAGAGGAGGGGCAAATGGCGAAACTTTCACTGACTCGTCGTAGCTTCTTGAAGGCTGCGGCCATCGCAGGCGCCGCGAGCACCGTTGGGTTCTCTGCGGTTCCGTCGACGGCCCTGGCCGAGGGGGAAGACGCTTCCGCGGGCGAGACCAAGCGCATCCGTTCGTGCTGCCGCGCCTGCGGTAAAGTCGAGTGCGGTGTCTGGGTCACCGTCCAGGACAACAAGGTTATCCGCGTGGAAGGTGACGAGTCCAACGCCCACAGCCGTGGTCACTGCTGCGCCAAGTCGCAGTCGTCCATGCTGGCCCTGTACCACCCCGATCGTCTGCGCTACTGCATGAAGCGCACCAACCCCAAGGGAGAGGACGACCCGGGTTGGGTCCGCATCACCCTGGCGGAGGCGTTTGACGAAGCCGGCGCGAAGCTCAACGAGGTCGTGGAAAAGTACGGCCCGGAGGCCAACTTCGCCATGGGCGGCACGTCCCGCGTGTGGGCCCAGCCGCCGTACGGCACCCTGAAGTCCATCTTCCCGACGCCGAACGCCCACCTTGCCTACGAGATCTGCAAGGGCCCGCGCCACTTCGCCGGTATCCTGACCGACGAGATTGGCTCGCCCTGGATGGAGGTCGAGCAGGGTCCGCTGGTGTACGTCCAGTGGGGCACCGCTCCTGAGTACTCCAACTACGACTCCACGAACCGCACCGTCGTCGACTGCTCGCAGCGCTCCTATAAGCACATCCTGGTCGACCCGCGCATGACCCCGCTGGGAAAGGAAGCCGACCTGTGGCTGCCGCTGCGCGTCGGCACCGACCTGTGCCTGTCGCTGACCTGGCTCAAGTGGATCATCGACAACGAGGCCTACGACGACCTGTTCGTCCGCCGTTGGACCAACGCCCCGTTCCTGTGGAACCCCGCAGAGGGCGGCCGCACGTTCAAGGGCTGGTTCATGGAAATGAACGGCGGCATCCACATGACGAGCCGCCTGCTCACCGAGGCCGACCTCGACCGCGAGTGGGTCAGCCAGTGGTGGGAGCCGGCGCCGGAGCAGTACTCCTACCGCCGCTTCATCTGCTGGGACGAGAACAACAACAAGCCGACCTACTGGGACGCTGAGGAGTGCCAGTGGGAGGGCGAGAAGCACCGCATCCCGACGACCGGCACCTGGATCGAGCATCCGTACAAGCCGATCATCGCCGACGCGTGGCTGCCCGACCCGTCTCACTTCGCCGACCCGGCCGACCCGACCTACGACGCGTACTGGACGGGCGAGGGCAACGAGAAGGGCGCCAAGTCCAACCCGATGGGCCTGCCGAAGCAGCCTGCGCTGTTCCCGGGCGGCGTCGAGATCAAGCTGAAGGACGGCTCCACCATCACGGCCGGCACGGTCTGGGAGTCCTTCAACGAGAGCCTCGAAGAGTACACCCTGGAATACTGCGAAGAGGTCACCGAGGTCCCGGCCGACAAGATCGAAGAGGCTGTGCGCACCTACACCACGCGCCTGAACCCGCTCTACGGCAACGGCGGCATCCACTATCAGCTGGCTCCCGACCAGACGGGCCATGCGGTCCAGAACTCCCGCGCCCTGCAGCTCATCGCCTGCCTTACCGGCAACTCCGACGAGCCCGCCGGCAACCGCGGCTCCTCTAAGGCCGAGGTCGACGGCTGCGCCGGCCGCGCCAACATGAAGGTCTCCGACCACGAGCCGTGGGACTGGGGCATCCGCGACGGCATCGGCACGATGGAGCTGGGCAACACGCCGCGCGACCTGTCCATCGAGCAGCAGATCCCGCTCATCCAGAACTTCGTGCAGTACCTGCTGGACAACAACTCCCCGCTGGCCGAGCGCTATGGCAACCATGTGCCGACTGACGAGGAGGCTCGCTGGATCGCCGAGCGCAAGGGCGGCGACTACAAGGGCAGCCGCGCCTGGCCGGGCCTTAAGACCTCCTTCGAGTCCAACGAGAAGCAGATCAACGCCGAGCGCTTCCCGCTGCTGCGCTACTGGAACCGCTGGGCCGACTCCGCCACCATCTGGGACTCCATCAACCAGATCGACACCCCGTACCAGATTCACGGCGGCGTGTGCATGTCCGGCGACTTCATGAACGAGTCCAACCTGCTCGAGGCCTGGGAGGCGCTAACCCGCCTGGACTTCTGGCTGGACTTCAACCTGTGGTCCTGCCCGAACAACGGCTGCGCCGACATCATCATCCCGTGCCTGCATTGGCTCGAGGTCAACACCGGCCGCGTGTCCCAGGGCGCCGGCGGCATCTTCGGCGCCGGCCAGCGTTGCGCCGAGCCGATGGGCGACTGCATCTACGACCCGGTCGCTGTCATCTGCCTGCACCTGGCCATGGCGAAGGCGGTCACCGGCAAGGAGCACCCGACCCGCGCCGACATCCCGGCCGACCGCACGGCGGTCATCTGGAACGACCGCGACCTGAACTACGATGGCTGGAACAACCTGGACTACACGCAGTTCGTGCAGATGGGCGGCCCGGTCACCTACGAAGAGCAGGAATACCGCGTCATGAAGGACGCGACCGACTGGTGGCGCATCGAGGAGTTCAAGGACAAGGAGAACCAGCCCGAGCAGGTCATCCCCGCGTTCCCGGACTACGCTGCCGCCGAGAAGCCGGCCGAGGTCCTGAACGACGTCGCTGGCCCGGACTTCCCCGAGTTCGCCGCGAAGTTCCAGGAGGAAGGCTGGTTCGACTGCCGTAAGTGGCACCCGGAGCGTTGGGGCACCTACCGTCGTTGGGAGATGGGCTACCGTCGCCAGCAGGGTGGCTACAACCTGTACGCCGCCGTCGACGAGAAGTGCGCGTTCATGACCCCGACCGGCAAGGTCGAGGTGTGGTCCACCATCGCCGAGTCCTACATCGGCGACGACACGGAGACCTTCGCCGCCACCTGCTCGCCGTCGCGCGCTGCCTACGATGGCAAGATTCCGGACATCGACAAGTTCCCGCACTGGTTCGAGCCAAAGAACTCCAAGGTCCAGGCGCCGCAGTACTTCGACGCCAGCCTGGCCGACCAGATCTCCACGACGGACGCCTACATCAACGAGAACTACAAGGGCGATCACCTCATGGAGGACTACAAGAGCGCGCTGACCGAGAACCCGGACGCCGCGTTCATCATGACCACCGGCGCTCGCCAGCCCGTCTACTTCCACTCCGAGCACCGTCAGCTCCCGTGGTGCCGCGAGCTGTGGCCGGCCCCGCGCCTGGAGATGAACCCGAACGACGCCGCTCGCCTGGGCCTGGAGCAGGGCCAGTGGATCTGGATCCGCAGCCCGTGGGGCGCCGTCCGCGAGGTCCTCGACCTGTACTACGGCATCAAGGAGGGCACGGTCAACGCGAACCATGCCTGGTGGTACCCGGAGATCGACACCGCCGCCCACGGCTTCGACCTGGTCAACATCAACTGCACGATGGACAAGTACGCGGAATGCTGGGTGTGCGGCGCTTCGCAGCTGCGCGGCGTGCCGGTCGTGATCTACGCGGCCACCGCGGAGAACAGCCCGCATGGCAACCCGGTCCCGTGCGATCCGCAGGGCAACCCGGTCATCGCCAACGCCGAGGACCCGCGTCTGAAGGAATGGCTGTCCAACGACCCGCGTCTGGCGGACGCCACCACCGAGATCACGTACGCGAATCTCAGCGCCACCGGCCTGCAGCCGAGCATCCAGGATCCGAGCCTGTATCCGGCCGGACGCCTGCAGCAGGGCACCGTCGGCGGGGACGCCCTGGGTCAGTACTCGAAGCAAGTGAACTAGGAAGGAGGCTCGCACCATGCCACGATATGCCATTATCACGGACTTGAACCGTTGCACCGGTTGCCTGGCATGCACCGTCGCGTGCAAGGCCATCAACGGCGTGCCGGTGGGCAACTTCTGGATCAAGACGCTGCGTGTCGGCCCGCATCCGATCGAGGGCGGCTCCGGCACCTATCCGGACGTCGAGATGTACTTCCTTCCCGTCCAGTGCCAGCACTGCGAGAACCCCGAGTGCGTCAAGGTGTGCCCGACCGAGGCATCCCACGTTGCCGAGGACGGCACCGTCCAGGTGGACCGCGCGAAGTGCATCGGTTGCCGCTTCTGCGCGCTGGCCTGCCCGTACGGCGTTCGCTACCTCAATGAGGAGAGCCGCGTCGTCGAGAAGTGCACGCTGTGCGAACAGCGCATTCAGCAGGGCGAACTGCCGCAGTGCGTTTCCCAGTGCGGCGCCCGCGCCCGCTTCTTCGGCGATTTGGACGAGGGCGTGGACAACTTCGTCGCGCCGGCGCATCCGGATTCCCCGGGCTGTCAGTACGACGAGATGACCAAGACTCGTGTGAAGCTGAAGGACTACGTCGAGCCGTACACCGAGGCTGACATCCATCACCTCACCAACCCGGGCAACGATCCGAAGCTCATGTATCTGTTGCGCGAAGGCCGAAAGTGGAGGGAGTAAAACATGGAACTCGAATGGCCCCTTATCCTCTTCACGTTCTTCGTGTGCCTGGCGTCCGGCATCCTGCTGGGCCAGGGTCTGATGACGGTCCTTGGCAAGGGTAAGAAGATGCAGCTTGCCTCCCTGGTGTCCTCGCTCGTCGCGCTGGCCATCGGCGGCATCGCGGCCTTCTTCCACCTCCAGCACTGGGAGCGCATCTTCAACGGCTTCGGCCACATCACCTCGGGCATCACGCTCGAGTTCATCGGCTGCGTCGTCTTCTTCGTCGTGCTCGTCGTGTACTTCCTCATGATGCGCCGCGCCGAGGACGGCATGGCGCCGAAGTGGTGCGGCGTGCTCGCCATCATCATGGGCGTCGCCATGCCGGCGGTCACGGGCGACAGCTACCTCATGCAGTCCCTGCCGACCTGGAACACGTTCCTGCTGCCGCTCTACTACGTGGTCAACGCCGTCTTCTTCGGCATGCTGGCCATCATGATCATCGCCGTGGTCACGAAGACCGACGACGTTGTCGAGCACGCCGGCCTGATCGGCGCCATCGCGGGCGTGGTCTCCCTGGTCCTGGTGCTCGCCTACGCGCTCTACATCGGCGCGCAGGGCGCCCAGTACTCCGACATCACCTACTACTTCGATCCGACGCTGCCTGACAGCCACATGATCGACGTCCAGGGTGACGCTATCGGCACGCTGCTCGCCGGCGCGAACGCGCCCCTCTTCTGGATCGGCGCGATCATCGTGGGCATCATCGTCCCGGCGGCGCTGGCCTACCTGGCCAAGCAGGCTGTCGCCAAGGGCGCGAACCAGCAGGTCCTGCCCCTGGCGGGCGCGGGCCTGGTGTGCGCCCTCGTGGGCGGCATCTGCTGGCGCATGCTCCTGTACATGGCCGCCATGCACGTCTTCGCCCTGTACTAGGCCGCAACGAGCCGTCATGAACCGAACGCCGCCCGGTTTGGTCGACCGGGCGGCGAAGTGGCCGCGTTGTCCGACGCGGCCACCCATGAAACGCAAGCCAGGTTCCCGCTTTGGAACGCCCCGCTTTCGCATCGCCGGGAGCCTGGCTTTCAGTGCTGCTTCCAAGAACCGTTCTTTCGCGCGGCCGCTGCGGGCGAGCGGCTCTTTGAGGCAAGCATGTCTTTCATTCAGAAAGGCGCCCGAGGGGCGCAAACGTCAAGGGGTATGAAGGGGGACGTATGGCTGAGAACGTCAAAGACGAGGCTGTCCAGAGCGAGCCTCGTGTCGAGCAGCCGAAGAAAGGGAGCGAGCCCCGGTCGGTCTCGCGCCGCGCTCTGTGCATCGGCGCGGGGAGCACCGCGGTGTTGCTGGGGTTGGGTGCGCTGCGCTATGCAGGGCACAACCCGCTCGTTCGCCCGCCGGGAGGCCAGGACGAGTCGCACCTGGTGTCGGCGTGCATTCGCTGCGAGCGCTGCTACGAGGTGTGCCCGCGCAAGGTCATCGTGCCAGCCCATATTGAGGACGGCCTGTTGGGCATGCGCTCGCCCATGCTGAGCTTCGACGCCAACTACTGTGATTTCTGCCAGGAGGAGAACGGCGGCACGCCGCTGTGCTGCGAGGTCTGCCCGACCGACGCGCTCGCGCTGGCCGAGGACGCCACGGCCGACACCACCATCCTGGGCCTGGCGGTCATCGACCAGTGGCAGTGCCTTGCGTACCGCGAGACCGGCTGCCGCGAGTGCTACGACGCGTGCTGCGAGGCGCGCGAGACGCCGGCCATCGAGCTGACGAACGACGCGTCCACCCCGCGCCCGGTGGTCATCGCCGAGAACTGTAACGGCTGCGGCGCCTGCGAAAGCGCGTGCATCTCGCTGTCCGCCGGCTCCATCGCCGAGGGCGCCCAGGCGCGCGCCATCGTCGTCAAACCGCTCTCTGCGCTGTAAGGAGGCTCAGCAATGAAGATCAGCAAAGTGCGCACGATTGTTGCGGTCGTCGTATTCCTCGTGCTCTGTGCCGGCCTCATTGCGGGCATCGGCTTCGGTACGCTGTCCGGCTTCGGCTGGGACACCATCTCGGCGCTCTGCCCGCTGGGCGCGCTGACCACCATGATTGCCACGAAAACGCTCGTGCCGCGCGCAATCGTCTCGTTCGTCATCATGGCGATTCTCGTGTTCTTCCTGGGTCGCGCGTTCTGCGGTTGGGTGTGCCCGGTGCCGGTGCTCGACCGCATCCGCAATTTCTTCCGCTCGCCCAAGAAGCGCAAGGCCATCGCGGAGGCCAAGCACGATGAGGCGCTCTCCATCGCGCGAAGCGAGCTGGGCTGCGGGCATGACTGCTCCAGCTGCTCCTCGTGCAAGGAGCAGCGCGCCAAACTGGACTCGCGCCATGCGGTGCTGGGCGGCGCGCTCCTGTCCACGGCCATCTTCGGGTTCCCGGTGTTCTGCCTGGTGTGCCCCATCGGCCTGACGTTCGCGACGGTGCTCGTGTTCTGGCGCCTGTTCGCCAACGGAGACATGACCTACTCGGTCATCCTGATCCCGCTCATGCTGGTGATCGAGCTCGTGTTCCTGCGCAAGTGGTGCTCCCGCTTCTGCCCGATGGCAGGCCTCATGAACCTCATGTCGCGCTTCAGCAAGACATGGAAGCCCGTTATCGACGACGCGAAATGCCTTGAGACCGACAAGGGCACGCCCTGCAGCCGTTGTGCCATGGCGTGCGACCAGGACATCAACCTGCGCCATCCCGAGTACGGCGAGCACACGCTGGCCGACTGCACCCGCTGCCATGCGTGCGTGGACGCTTGCCCGACGAAGGCGATCAGCATGCCGTTCATCTACCCGAAGAAAGGCCAGGGCAGCACTCCAGCGCCGGTGAAGATCGCCGAGCCGGTGGAGAAGGCTGAATAGGCGGCACATTACAACGCCATATCCCGAAGGCGGACGCTTTCACCCCTTTCCCTCTCCTTCGAAAACGTTCCGCCACGACTACAGCGCACGCTGGCGACCCCTCCCGCCAGCGTGCGTTTTTGTGCGCGGAGGCGCGCTTTGGGCTGTTGGACGCCACGGCTTTGCGCGCTGTGCGCACTGCACGGAGTGCCTTTCATCCCGTGGGACATGCCCTGCGCGTCACGCCTCGCATATTTCGCGCTCCGCGTGCATCGCGTCTCGTGCGTCTCGCGCCTCGTGCGCATCGCGTCTCGCGCTTCAGCCACCGTGCGGCGCGCGTTGCCGTATTTCGCGTGTCGCCCGCCACGCGCCACACGCAGCGAATCGCGATTTTGCAGAAGCGCCCGGATATTTTGGCCCATCCTGCAGCTCGATTCGAGGTTTTGACAATAATCTCCGGCGAATGTCGCTTAGGAGAGCGCCTTGTTGTATCTGGGCTGACTTCTGAAGTTCCGCGGCTCCGTCCTTCGCTGGCAAAAAACGACGTTGAGCGCCAACATCCCAGGTCAGCGTGCATGTCTGCAAGATAGTCAGCACAGAGCGAAAAACGTGGTTCCAGCGGGTCGTCCTTCGTGTGCGGACTCAACGGTTTTTATTGCCAGAGTCGTGTGGCTCAACGGAATTAGTTGTCAAAAAGTTGGATTTGAGGTGACGAGCTCGCCTGAAGGATGGGAGGGCGGGAACGCGGGCTTGACGGGCCCGGAGTAAGCATGGGAGAGCGGGAATATGGGCCGACGGGCCCGCAGGAAGGGTGGGCGAGCGGGCAATTCGCCGAAGCAAGCCAGGTGGAACGCGGTCGAACAAAACGCCCGGCAGCTGGTCAGGCTGCCGGGCGTGTACGGTCTCGCGGGCGCTTGGGGCACCGTACGCGGGGTTTCCCGCGCGGGGCCTCTTGGACGCCGCGCGGCGCTTACCGCGCGGTGGCTCCTGCGCCTAGGAGACCGTGATCACCACGTTGTCGAAGCGCTCGAGCTGGGTGTCCGCCCCCTCGATGCCTTCGCCGTCCTGCGTGGTGTGCGTGCCGGGCTCCTGCGACCCCGCCTTGTAGGTGGTGAACGTCACGGTGTTGTTCGCCGTGAGCTCAGCCAGGCTGGAGTAGCTGTAGTTGTGAATGGCCTCAAGGCCATTCTGGCTGTTGCTGGACTCGACCACTTCGCTCAGCAGGTTGGCAGCGGTGCTGCCCTCCGGCAGGTAAGCGACCTCCGTCCGCGGAGCCTCGCCGAGGGCTGATGCATCGACGGTGCAGCAGACCTCGATCACGCCTTTGCCGCTTTGCGCGACGTTCTCCTCGCTGTGCACGTACCAGAAGCCGTACGCAGCGGGAGCGGCGACCATGGCTGCCGCGAGGCAGGCCACGATCGCGATGGCAAGAAGCGTCTTGCCGCGTTTCGCGTTGGTCATAGCGCTTCCTTTCTGGAATCCCCGCTTTCGCAACGCATCTCGATTATAGGAAGGGCGCGCGGGCTCGGTCAACTGGAGTAGCTTACAAAATACCAGGTCAGACGTGCATCTTCGAATTCCAGCCTCCGCGGATGATGCAAGACCATACCCAGGGGATGATGGTGCGGAAAGGCCGCTCCCTATACTTCTTGAGCAGGGAAAGGGTTCGCGCGCGCACTGGCGCGATCAAGCACACAACACGCAAGGAGGCATGCATGCCCGAAGAGATGAAGGACGACATCCTCGATTTCGACGACGAGTTCGACCCGCTGGCGGTCGACGATTTGGACATCGATCAGGAGGACATGGACGACGACAACCCGCTCGACACGGTGGACTATCCCACCATGCGCAACATGCCGGAGGACATGCGCAAAGAGGGCGTGTACACGCCGGAGCGCCAGGGCGGCGCGCAGGAGGCCATCAAGAGCCTGATGGACCACAACCCGGGCCGCCGTCCGATCCTGCTGGCCATCATGCAAATGTGCGCGGGCGACGGCATGCCCGCCAGCAAGGTCACCGAAGAAGTGAACAAGCTGCAGGCTGACAACCTCTCGGTGTACGCCCCGATGACGCTCTGCCGCATGCTGGAGCGCGCCGGTGGCCTGACGCTCGAGATGCCGGAGACGCACGAGGTGGAAGAGGACATCGAAGAGGGCGTCGAGTACCTGGAGATCAAAGAGCGCATCGACCCCATCTGGCACACCACGGAGGACGGCGTGGCCGTGTGCGAGGAGTTCTCCCACGCCCCGGTCTTCCACGATATCGTCCTCGATCGCGATTCGGCGTACTTGGAGGTCTACCGCGCGGTCATGTTGGCGCTTGACGAGCGCCCGCGCACCAAGCGGGAAATCGACGACTTGGTGGACACGTTCGAGGTCGTGAAGAAGCCACGTCGTTTCGGCGGTCACTTCGTGGACATGCTCGAGCGCGCTGACGCAATCGAATGGAAAGGCCGCGCCTGGCAGCTGACGAAAGCAGGACGCGAGCTGCTGCCGCTGACGGCGCCGGAAGGAGAGGAATAACCATGGCTGAAGAGAAGCAGACGACGGGCGAGGCCGAGGTCGACCTGGTCGAGCTCATGAACATGCGCGCCCGCACCTACGGCATGCTGGCCCGCCTGTTCCTGAAAGAGGTTGACGAGGCGACGCTCAGGGAGCTGCAGGGCATGAGGTTCCCGACCGCCACCGGCAACGACCGCGTGGACGCGGGCTACCGCATGCTGTTCGACTACCTGCGCCTGTCCTGGGACGACTCGGTGCGCGAGCTGGCCATTGATTACGTGCGCACGTTCATCGGCCACGGCGTGAACGGCTACTCCGCCGCGTACCCGTTCGAAAGCGTCTACACCTCCGAGCGCCGTCTCATGATGCAGGAAGCGCGCGCCGAGGTGCTTGCCACGCTGCGCGAGAACGGCTTGAAGCGCGGCAACTGGACCGAGGGCGAGGACCATATCGCGCTCGAGCTCGAATTCATGCAGCGCATGAGCATGCGCGCGGCAGAAGCGCTCAAAGCGGGCGACGAGGACAAGGCGATCGAGGAGCTGCGCACGCAGCGCACGTTCGCTCACGACCACTTGCTGAACTGGCTGCCCATGCTGACTGCCGACATGGACAAGTTCTCCCAGACGAAGTTCTACCAGGGCCTGGGCACGCTCACGATGGGCTACGTCGAGGAAGACGCCGCCCTGCTCGAAGAGCTACTGGAGGACGTCGTGGAGGATGCCGCTTAAACGGCCCCTTCGCCGACCCCCTGATCGTACACGCCGAACATGAGGGACAGCTCCGTGTTGAAGGAGTCTTGGCGGATGGCCCAGTCGCCGTCGCGCTTTTCGAACTCGAACGTGGCGTTGAAATTGCGGATTTGGGCGGGCTCTGCCAGCGCTTCCTGGTAGAGCTCGCCCATGCGTGTTTTGGCGGCTTCCTCGTCAAGGCCGAGGGCGGCGGGCGAGTTGAAGTAATCGTACGCCTTGTTATAGAACGAATTGGCCATCGTCAGAGCGTCGCGCACGGTGACGGTGGCGTACACCGTGGCGGTGTCCCCTTCCGCGTACACGCCGTCAAGGTCGTAGTCGAAATCGGTGAGCATCCAGATTGCGAGCATGGTCGGATCGACGCCAAGGTCTGCGTGATGGTATCCCGTGAGCGTGTAGAACCCTTCGTCCACATGCGTGGCAAGGCTTGCGACAAACGCGGAATCCTGGCTCTTCATCTGGTCGAGCAGTTCGATGGCGATCGACTCGACGGCCATCCCGTCGCTTGAGCGTTGTGCGTCGGCGAGCTCGCGCTGCTCGAGCGCATCGGGCGAGTCGTTCTGGGGCCGGGCCGCCTGGAAGGAAACGAGGCTCCACGCGATCAGTCCCAAAGCCGCCAAGACCGCGAGCACGATGGCGATCGTGCGCTTGGGGAAGCCGCCGCTTGCGCGCTCGCCTGGGGAATCGTCGTGCTCAGGGACTTCCGCCGGGTCACCGAGCGAATTGAGCGCCGCGCGGGCATCGCGCTCCTCTGCGGCTTTGTCGGAGTCTGCGCTTGCCGCGTGAGGCGAAAGGGAGTCAAGGGCCTTCTGCTCGTCGGAGCGGGAGGCCTCTTTGCTGGCGGCTGCCTCGCTGGCTGCCGCTTTGTCAGCGCAGGATGCAGCGCTGGTATCGGCGGTCTTCTCTTTGGAGGCTGCGTCCGCGGCGTTCGATGGCGTTTCGGAAAGCTCGCTTTCGACGGCGGCGTCCTCTGCGGTTTTCTTCGGCTGCTCGGTCTCGGTCATGCGGGCAATGCTCCTTGCGTGAGGGTACATCGCGCATCATTGTACCGGTTCGCTAGTCGACCTCGGTATTCTCCACGATTTGGATGAGCTCTTGCTGCGAGTGCACGTCCAGCTTGCGGTAGATATGGCGGATGTGCGTCTTCGTGGTGCCCTCGGAGATGTAGAGCTGCTCTTGGATGGAGGTAGCGTTGTGGCCTTTTGCCAGGAAGAAGAGCACCTCCGTCTCGCGCGCGGAGAGCAGGTAGCGGTTGGCCGTGGCCTCGCACTTGCGCTTGAAGCGGCCACGCTTCTCCGTCGGCCAGATGCTACCGCTGGAGGAAGGGCTCTTGGCAGCAGTGGAGACGGGCGCGGGCGCTTGGGCGGGGGCAGCTTGGGCAGGGGCGGCCTGCGCGGGCGCCGGTGCGTGCTGGGTTGGCGCGGTGGCTTCGGGCGCCGCGGTGGGCTGAGGCTGCTCCGCGGGCGCGGGCGCTGTGGTGTCAGCCGGCGTCGAACCGTCGGCTGCCGTGGCGTCGGGTTGCGAAGGCGTGGCTTCTGCCTGCTTGGATGCGGGCTGGTTGTTGTGCGCGCTGGGCGCTCCGCTCGCTGCGTCCTCGGAGTTCGAGCCAGCGGCGCTCTCGTCTGCTTCGGTGCTCTCTGCGCGCTCGGCGGATGCCGCGGCGGCCGCTGCCTGTTGGGCGGCGACGGCGCGATCGAAGCCGTCGTCCGAGATGAGATTCGCGACCGGGCAGTTCAAAACGAGCTTGCGGATCTCGGACTCGCTCGGTAGCAGCGCGTAGGCGAACACCATGGCGAGCAGCAACGCCACGATGACGGTGGAGTCGCCCATAGGCAGGATGTCGGCCCAGGCCACGGCGAAGATGGGCATGATCGAACCGAACAGCGACGTGATGGCCTGGATGCCGCGTCCGGCGCCGAACACGAGCACGGGCGAGAGGCGGTACTGTTGCGAAAGCTCGCCGAAGCAGATCCATAGCATGGCCTCGAAGCTCATGTACCCGACAAGGAGCGCCACGCTTGAGATGACCGAGCCGTCGGATTCGCCGACAGGGAAGAGGAACACGACCACCGCTACGAACGGCACGAGCGGGCGGAACAGGCGGTTCCATCCGCTGGCAGACTGCAATGCCAGCAGCGTGACGAGGACGAGCACGAGCGCGCCGCACGATGCCAGGACCGCCAGCGCCTGCTCGGTGCCGGTGGCGGCGGGCAGGATGGTCTGGACGGAGGTCTGGCGCAGGGCTCCCAGGGCGATGCCCAGAACGGCGATGGGCAGGCCGAGCTTCACGAAGAACTTGCCGCGGTTGACGGGCAAGGGTTGGAAAACGGGGCGCTCCTCGCGTTCGGTGAAGGGTCGCGGCGTCTCCTGGAGCAGCAGCGCCATCTCGAGCAGCGGCAGTGCGGCGGCGATGATGCCGCTTGCGGGCCGGGGCACGAGGTGCAGCACCACGGCATAGACCACGACGCCCGCGGCGATGGCGACGGCGGTGTTGATGACGATGGTCGGCTGCTCGTGCCGCGCGAACGCGGTGCCCCACTGCAAGATGAGCAGGGCCGACCCGATGCCGGTCATGACGCCCGCGACGACGTGGACCGCTATGCCCGCCTGACCGTAGATCGACGGCACGAGCAAGAGCGTGCCGAGCGCCATGGCGATGGCGGCGCCGACGGTGGTCTTGCGGGAGACGTAGAACGACAGGAATTTCTGATCGGTCACGGCGCCGAACAGGAGCGTGATGGCATACGTGATGATGGAGACGAGGAACGCGAGCGAGATGGCTCCGCCGCTGCTGGCCTCCATGAGGTCCGGCACGCCGAAGATGCTGGAAGCGCCGAACATGGCGGCGAAGATCCAGGCCTGGTGCAGGCCATAACCGAGCGATAGGGCGCGCAGCTCGCCGAATGAGACGTCGTCGCCGAAATCGGCATTGAGCGTGATGCGCGGAACGCGAATTCCCATGGCTATCCCTCATTCCCCCTCAAGAATGCGGCGGCCGTTTCCCTCTCCTGTGGCATGAGCCGCATTTCCCCCTTCGAATGTTGGGGTTACGATAGCACACGCACAGTGGCGATGTAATGCCTATACAGGGTCATTCACCGTGTGGCAGAATGCTTGTGACCGGGGGAAATAGCAAAAATCATCCGCGCAGGATGATGGGTTGGTGCGTGGGCATGGCGTGTGGAGAAGCGGACGTTGCGACGCCTTCTGCGTACCGTCCGTGCGCGTCGTCGGTGTGCGTTTGAACGAGGGGTGCGGTCACGCTTCTCGTATGTCGTCCGTTTGCGCGTCGCGGCGGTCGCCCAGCAGCTTGCGAGCTTTCTCCATGGCGCGGAAAAACCCTGGAGCCGCTGCTCGGTCTCGGGGAGATAGGCAAGGTAGGACGTGAGGCAGATGTCGTCAGAGAGCGGAACGCTCGCTCGGCTGCCCGTGGCGACGAGCTGCCCGATTTCGCGGAACGTGCGCTTCCACAGCAGGACGCCGCCCGAAAGCGGCGTCGTGAACACGGCGACCGGGTTGTCGCACGGCACGAAGCGCATGCGCGGATTGACCCCGCGTTGCCGGATCTCTGCGATGATGCGCTCCCATGCCCGGTCGATTTCTCCGCTGCCGCAATGAAGGAGCGTCTCGTTGCGCAGATCGTCGAGCGTGATGGACGTGTGGTGCGCCAGCCTGTGGCGGGAGTCCATCACGGCGTTGAGCGGGTCTTTGAAGAACGTGTGCACGGTCAGGCCTGCCTGTCGCGCTTCGTCCGGATCGATGTAGCCGACGAACAGGTCGATCTCGCCGCTTTGGAGGCGCTCGATGTACGATTCTGCGGTTTTTCCGCAGATAGTGACGTAGGTGTCGAAGTCCTCTCGGGCGATGAGCGTCGCCATGGAAATGAACGAGGATATGTCGGTGTCCCCAAAGTGCCCGCCAACGAGCAGGGTTCGCTCGCGCATGGTCGCTATAAGGTGTTTCGTGCGTTCGTAGCGGTCGACGATGTCGGCGGCGTTCTCCACGAAGATGCGGCCCGCCTCGGTCAGCTGCAGGTTGCGAGGATTGCGGTCGAGCAAGCGCGCGCCGAATTCCTTTTCAAGCGCGCTCACGTGCTTACTGAGCGCTGGCTGTGTCATGTTGAGCTCTGCCGCCGCTTCCGTGAAATTGAGGCGCGCGGCAAGCACCAAGAATTCTTTGCAATGGGTAATGTCCATCGACGCGTCCCCCTCTGCTCTCCCATCGGGAAGTGTACCATCCGATTTCCTGCGGTTGGTGCGTCCGGTGCCCGTCGCCCCGAGTGATTATGGCGCGATAACGAATCGGAATCGGTCCCTGACGTCTTCTTATCGCCGCGTGAAACCTCTTCATGCGGGAAGGATCCTGGTTTCGCGATTATTATTTCCGTTCGGACACGTGGGGTTTCATACTGAAATCAGGCAAGGGGGAGCAATCGATCGCCAGGCGCACGGGAAAGGCGCCTGCGTTCTTCGCGGCGGCATGGAGAGAGCCCCGCATTTCTCACTACCACAGAGCCTCCACCGGTGCTGGCGTTCCGGCATGCTCCTCGAATCGTGCGGGCACTCTGCCCGCAGAACAGGAGGAGGACTATGGGCAAACTGTCGCTTACGCGCCGTGGCTTCATGAAGCTCTCTGCCGTGACGGGCATTGCCGCCGCTGCGTTGGGAGGTGCGACGTACGCGCTTGCTGAGAGCGGACCCAAGAGCTCGCTCGTCGAGGGCGGCGGGGACGTCGTCCGCGTGCGCACGGGCTGCCGTGGCTGCGGCAAAATGGAGTGCGGCGTCATCGCAGTCGTCGAGAACGGGCGCGTTGTGCGCCTGGAGGGCGACCCGACCGCATTCCAGTCAATGGGCAATTGCTGCACGAAGTCGCAGGCCGCCGTGCAGGCCGCGTACCATCCGGACCGCCTGCACTATCCGCTGAAACGCACGAACGACAAAGAGAGCGATGACCCGGGTTGGGTCCGCATCAGCTGGGAAGAGGCCATTTCCACCATCGTGGCGAAGTTCGACGAGCTGCAGGCCCGTTATGGCGGCGAGTCGCTGTTCGGCATGTGCGGCACGTCGCGCGTGTGGTGCATGTTCGGCGCTTCCAACGGCATGTACCTGTGGGATAGTCCGAACATCGTCCAGGCGTGGCAGATCTGCAAGGGCCCGCGCCACTTCGGCACGCTCATGGTGTCGAGCTTCGCGGACAGCTGGATGGAGACCGTCGCGCACCCGGACGTCTACGTGGCCTGGGGTGGCGCGTCCGAGCTTTCGAACTACGACGACGCATGCCGTACCACCGTCGACGTCGCGACGCGCGCCGACACGCACATCTGCGTCGACCCGCGCCAGACGAACCTGGGCAAGGAAGCCGACTACCAGCTCCACCTGCGTCCCGGCACCGACGGTGCCATGGCGCTCGCGTGGACGAACGTCATCATCGAGAACGAGCTGTACGACGACCTGTTCGTGAAGAAGTGGACGAACGCCCCGTTCCTGGTGGTCCAGGACATGGAGGCGACCGGCTGGTCCGAGGCATCGCCCATCGTCATGACGCCGTTCGAGCTCAAGACGAGGCTGCTGAAGGAATCCGACCTGACCGAAGGCGGCGACCCGCACAAGTTCATGGTCTGGGACCAGCTGAACAACCGCATGACCTACTTCGACTCCACCACCGGCATGTGGGAAGGTGAGAACTGGGTCAAGCCGACGGCGGGCAAGGAAGCGCAGCAGGAGAACCTGCAGCCGGGTCTGCACCAAGGCTTCGTCATCGACCCGACGCCGTTCAACCCCGAGATTGACCCGGCGCTCTACGGCGAGTTCGAAGTGACGCTCAAGGACGGTTCCGCTCACACTGCCATCCCGGTGTGGCAGCTGTACGCCGAGCGCGCCGCCGAGTACACGCCTGAGGTGGTCGCCGAGATCACGGACGTTCCGGCGGACGAGATCCGCGACGCGGCGCTTGCGTACGCCACGCGCGTCCGTCCCGAGACGGGCTACGGCAATGGTGGCATCCAGTACATGCTGGCGACCGAGCATGCGAACACTGCCATCCAGAACGTGCGCGCGCTCGACTATCTGGCTGCGATCACGGGCAACTACGACACGCCGGCCGGCCAGCGCGCGTCCACCCGTGCTCCCATCGAGGGCGGCCAGATGGGCTTCGCGAACAACGGCAGCGGCATGCCGATGCTCTCGCCGGGCCAGATGGACAAGCTGCTCGGCAGCGACGACATCCCGCTGCTGCAGTGGTGGGGCATGTGGGCCGACGCCACCGCCACGTGGAACGCCGTCCTCACGGGCGAGCCGTACCCGGTTGTGGGCGCGTTCAATTCGTCGGGCAACTTCATGAACCAGTGCAACACCACCATGGCGTGGGATGCCCTGAAGAAGCTCGAGTTCTACGTCGAGGCGAACCTGTGGCATACCCCGGGCGGCGGCACGTGCGACATCGTGCTCCCGGCAGCCCACTTCCTGGAGCTGTCCAGCCCGCGTTCGTCCCAGGGCGCGTCCGGAGCCATGGGCGCTACGGTCAAGTGTATCGAACCGCCCGGAGAGGCGAAGTTCGACGGCGAGATCATTCGCATGCTCTACGAAGAGAAGGGCGTCCCGTACAACATCGTGCCCGGCTTCCCCGAGTACCCCTCCGTCGAGCAGATGCTCGACATGGCGGTCATCGGCTTCGAGCCGCAGGGCTGGAAGGTCTTCGAGCAGCGGTTCCAGGAGCACGGCTGGTGGGACTGCAAGGAAGTCGAGCCTGAGCTGTGGGGCACCTACCGCCGGTACGAGACCGGCGCGAACCGCGCGCGCAACGCGGGCGGCTTTGTGGGCTCGCAGGGCGACAACCTGCCCGGCTTCTACACGCCCACGAAGAAGATCGAGATCTGGTCGACCGTCATGGAGTCCTACCATCCGGACGGCGAGTGGAACCTGCCTACCTACAAGGAGCCGCCGCACAGCCCGGTGAGCGACCCCGAGCAGTTCGCCGAGTACCCGCTCATCATCACGACGGGCCGCCGTATTCCGGTGTACTTCCACTCTGAGCACCGTCAGCTGCCGTGGTGCCGCGAGCTGTGGCCGGTGCCGCGCGTGGAGATCAACCCCGCCGATGCCGAGCAGTACGGCATCGAGCAGGGCGACTGGGTGTGGATCGAGACGCCGTACGGCAAGATCCGCGAGGTCGCGGACCTGTACTACGGCATCCGCCAAGGCACCATCAACTGCGAGCACCAGTGGTGGTTCCCCGAGCTCAACCAGTCGGGCGGCGGCCACGAGCTGTGCGCCGTGAACCACCTGATCGACCCGTGGGCGCGCGACCCGCACTGCGGCGCTTCGAACCTGCGCGCGTACCTGGGCAAGATCTACAAGGCTACGCCGGAGAACAGCCCGAACGGCAACCCGATTCCGTGCGGTCACGACGGTACGGAGATCATCCACGACGCGTCCGACCCGCGCTTGAAGGAATGGTTGCCCACCTACGAGGGGAGGGAGTAAGCCATGACGCATTACGCTATCGTCACTGACTTGAACCGTTGCGTCGGCTGCCTTGCGTGCTCCGTGGCGTGCAAGGCCGTGAACAACGTGCCGATCGGCAACTTCTGGAACAAGGCCCTGCGCATCGGGCCGAACCCGATCGAAGAGGGCGGCCAGTTCCCCGACGTGTACACCTACTTCCTGACGGTGCAGTGCCAGCACTGCGAGAACCCCGAGTGCGTGGCCGTGTGCCCCACCGAGGCGAGCCACATCCTGGAGGATGGCACCGTGCAGATCGACAAGGAGAAGTGCATCGGCTGCCAGTTCTGCGCCATGGCCTGCCCCTACGGCGTGCGTTACCTCAACGAGGAGGAGCGCGTCGTGGAGAAATGCACCTTGTGCGAGCAGATGATCTCCCAGGGCGAGCTGCCCCAGTGCGTGACGCAGTGCGGCGGTCTGGCCCGCTTCTTCGGTGACCTGGACCAGGGCATCGAGACGTTCCAGGGCGCCATGCTGGGCGAGGAGTACACGGTGCTGGGCGAGTTCTGCGAGCCGTTCGAGGACGCGGACGTGCATCAGCTGCCCAACGTGGGCAACAACCCAGCGTTCCGGTACATCCTGCGCAAGCATGAATGGCAGGGAGAGGAGTAACCATGGAACTGCAATGGCCCCTCATCATCTTCACCACGCTGCTCGCGTGGGCGTGCGGCGTGTTCGCGACCCAGGGCGTCTTGGCCCTTAAGGGCGAAGGGAAGGAGGTGCAGCTCCCGGCCTTGATCACCTCGGTGGTCCTGCTGGCCGTCTCC